>CAZLNH010000331.1:0-12199 GCA_964560775.1 uncultured Woeseiaceae bacterium
CTACGGTGAAACGCTGGCCGCCGTCTCGCGGGTCGAACCGCGGGAGCTCGCCCGCCAGCTCGCCTGGCAGGACGGCATGCTGGATTTCCAGGGCGAGACGCTGGCCGACGTCATCGCCGAGGCGAGCCGCTATACCTCGACACGTATCGTGATCGACGATGCCGAGCTCGAGAACCTGCACGTGACCGGGTATTTCCGGGCCGGCGATGTAGAGACGCTGCTACGGCTGATCGAGTCGAACGAGCAGGTTTCGATCCGCCGCGTGACGCCGGATCTGGTGAGGATCGCTGCAAGGGCGGACTGAGCGTCGACGTAGGTCCTGATCGCTCTCGATACCTTTTCCCGGAATAGCAAGAGACCCCCGGTCGCTACGCTAACCTGATCCGGCGACGTATCATCCTAGGTACTCGTTTGTAGACCAAATTCGCCGAATCTCCCGGCGCGGACCCGTTATCGACTAGTCATATATCGAGGCTGTTGCGTCTTTCCCGATAAGGAAGCCCGAACATGGCGTTTCCACGCGCAGAATTTCTGCACAAAACGGCAAGTAATGACGCTTGCGCAGACAGCCCGCCTCGGGGTTGTCTATCGGGGGAGACAACGATGAGCAATCAACTCCGGGCCATGCGCCCGACACGGTTCGTACGACCGCCGTCACGACTATTGTCCGTGATGCTGTTGTTTGCATTGGCACCGGCCCTCGCCGACGACACCGGCCTGGATACGAGCACCGTCGAGTTCAGCATTCCGGCCCAGACCGTTCCCGCAGCACTCGGCGAGTTTGCCCGGCAGGCGCAAGTGCAGCTCTTTTTCATCTCCGACGGTTTCGAGAACGTGCGGGCCAACGCCGTCATCGGCGCCTATACCCGCCAGCATGCGCTGAACCTGCTGCTGGCCGGCACCGGCCTGCGGGCGAGCCTGTCGCCGGAATCGGAGCTCGAAGTGAGGCCCGTGTCCTCATCCATGACGGCGGAGACAGGCGATGTGAGCTTGCTGGCTGCGGCAAAATTGTCCGCAGAGGGAGAGGAAGCACAAAGCTCGGATGTGGGCCCCGACGGCGACAGCGCTGAAGCCGGCGATGCCGAGAGCGGTAAGCAGCGCCGCGCGCTTGACGAGATCGTCGTCACGGGGACACATATACGCGGGGTGGAGAGCGTTGGAGCGTCGACGATTACCTTCACACGGGAGGACCTGGCGAAAGGAGGTTTCTCGACGGTCGAAGAGGTATTTGAATCGCTACCGCAGAACCTCGACGAAATCAGCGTCGATGCCGCAACAGCAAACGGAACGTCTGCGCTTGCCCGCGCGAACTCGCAGGGAACTACAAGTGTCAGCCTCCGCGGGCTCGGCGCCGGTTCGACCCTCGTTCTTCTGGACGGAAAGCGCCGCCCCGGCAACATGAGCGGCCGGGCGGTCGACATATCCGCCATTCCCATCTCAATGGTCGAGCGTGTGGAAATCGTCACTGGCGGGCGATCGGCTATCTATGGATCCGATGCCGTAGCGGGCGTCGTGAATATTGTGACGCGGTCTGACTACAGCGGTGCCGAGAGCCAGATCTATTATGGCGAATCCGCCGCCGGCGGGGAGCGAATCAACTTCAGCCAGACTCTTGGGCTTGAGCTCGGCAGAAGTGTTCTAGCCCTTGGTTACGATTATCGCAAAGACCA
Organism: uncultured Woeseiaceae bacterium; assembly: GCA_964560775.1. Taxonomy (GTDB): domain Bacteria; phylum Pseudomonadota; class Gammaproteobacteria; order Steroidobacterales; family Woeseiaceae; genus Woeseia. The sequence continues at coordinate 1,671 of CAZLNH010000331.1, forward strand.
GGAACTCGATCTGACCGCCACGGGTGTTGTGCGTACTCCGACGAGTTCAGGGCGAACGCCGCTTCCGGGTCTGTTCTATGTGCAATACCCTTCGGAGCAACATGCCGGCTTGCTTAAGTGGAGTTTTGACTTCGCTGATAACGCGGAGCTGTACGCCGATACACATTTTTCGTCCGACAAAAATGAAGCCGGGGCAGCCTACAATATTGAAGACCTCTTCGACGTCGCTCAGATAGTGATCACGAACTCCGACCAATACAGCGCTGTCGCCGGTATACGCTTTGAAATTGCGAACGAGTGGCAACTCGATGTCTCCGCGTTGCACGGTGCTGTCGACAATTTGAGCAAAACAGCAAATCTGTCCACCGTTCTACCGGAGGCAATTATCAGTTTCGACGTGCCGTCAGAGTCAGGACTGGAAAATCGGGCGCAACTGACCTCGTTGTCAGCCATAGCCGATGGAACCCTTGGTGGTTCCGCCATCTCTGCGGCATTAGGGATAGAGGTCCGGGACGAGCGATTCCGAAGTACGCGTTTCTTGCTACCTGCCGGTACTGTGACAGACAGGCAGACCAGAGACCGCGAGCTCTTCTCGGTATTCGGAGAAGTTCTTCTGCCAGTTGGTTCTCGAAACGAACGGCGCATCGAAGTCTCGTTGGCCGGCCGCTACGATGACTACTCCGACTTCGGAAATACCTTCAATCCGCAACTCGGAATCGACTGGAAGCCAATGGACGGACTAACGGTGCGCGGGTCCTATTCCAAAGCGTTCCGAGCGCCCGATCTGTTTACTTTAGGCTTCGCTAATCAGCTAGTGCTATTAGATGTAGCGGACCCAGGCGTGCCAAGCGGTACAGCAACATTACTATCGGAGTCTGGTGGTAATGCAGGATTGCGGGCAGAAGAAGCCGACACGTGGACTGCCGGTTTCGACTGGAAACCGTCAGGTCGTGTCAACGTGTCGATCTCATATTTCGATGTCGAATACGATCACCGCATAGACGTGCCAACCTCCACGTTCGCTACAGCATTACAAGAAGAAGATATCTTCTCGGAGTTGATCAACCGGAGTCCGACGCCGGCGGAGCTGGAGGAAGTAGTAGATCGGACAAACCTTGAGACATATCTGAACTTCACGAGTACTCCGTTCGATCCGGCAACAGAACACTTTCACGACGTGTTTCCCGATATCGTCTACTTTGATAACCGATACAACAACATTGCGATCGAAAAGGTTAATGGGATCGATCTCCGGTCTACAGCGATGCTGGAGGCTTCATCCGGTGACTGGTCGTTCGGCCTCAACGGCACATACTACCTCGACTTTAAACGACAAGTAACAGCAACCGCACCCGCTCTGTACAAGCTCAATCAGCCGGGAAAGCCAGTGGATCTGCGGCTCCGGGGGAACATTAGCTGGTCCCGATCTGCATGGAATATCAACACGTACGTGAATTATGTCGATAGCTACGTTGACACTTTCGCGGCGACACCGGCGAAGATCGATTCGTGGACGACCGTCGATCTGATAGTTCGCTTCGATACGTCGATGGTCACAGACAATCCCGCTCTTGAGGGCACCCGACTGACTCTTGCCATCGACAACGCACTGGACGAGGAACCGCCCGAGTATCTGAGTAACGGCTTCGGTACCGGATATGATGCGGTAAATTCGAATCCACTCGGTCGCTTCGTGTCGCTGCGCATAGCGAAGAGGTGGTGATTGCCGGACATTCCGGCTTGCGCCTCGTAAACGATCCAGGCAACAGAGCGACCGCTTCCAAGAACAAGTGGTTGGTGGTGAATGCTCTGGTCGCGCTTTTTTCGCCGGCCGCGGCAACAGGGACATCGGATACTATCGATGTGTCGCATCGCCCGATCACAGCCATGGATCTCCTGACTCTTCAACAGATCGGAGGCGACAGCGGTACCGGCCTCAGCGTCTCACCCGATGGGAAATTCCTCGCTTACGAGACCCACCAGGTAGTAGTCGCAGCAGACACGTATCGTGTTACGTGGTTTGTCGCCCCGTTGACCGGAAGAGAACAACCGATCAATGTCGGCGACGGCGGAGACCCGACTCTGTTCAGGTCCCGAATGCCGAGCGGCAGAATCGTTGGTGCATGGATATCCCACTATGCGAAGTGGTCGCCGGACAGCCGCGGTATCGCGTATCGCAAAAAAGTGGACGGCGCGACACAAATATGGTGGGGCACGCGAGACGGTGGCGAGCGTGAGGCACTGACAGAAAATGCAGCAGACGTCATCGACTTCGAGTGGAGCCGCGACGGATCAGAAATATATTTTTCGACGGACGCACCACGGGCCGCGATAAAAGAGGCCGAAGCATCGGGTTGCAGAAGCGGATTTGTTTTCGACTACGAAACGGACTGGTCAACGCTTGAAGGTAAACCGATTGTCCCACCGTTCTCATTGCTTGGCGGCCGGGCGCGGGTCTGGGTGCTTGACGTCGCAACGCGAAACGAGCGAGTGGCAACAGCCGATGAGATAGCTGAGTTCGATCGTCTGAAAGCGCCGCCGGCGCCGCGGTCGGCGCCGTCAAAAGCACGCCAGATAGTGCTTACAGCCGATGAGACGAGCATAGCGTGGGTGCAGCCCGATGATCCGGAAAAGCAGGGTTGGAAGCCGCCAATGACGCTGTACGCAGCATCAGCCGACTCCGGTCAAAACCCTATACGCTGCGCCGCTCCGGAGTGCACCGGCGTATTCGACCTGACCAAGCCGCTACGTGACGGACTACAATGGCATACGGTTGGAAACGAGATACTGTTCGTGCGCAAGGAGGGCGCCGCGTACTCAAAGCGCAGCCTGTATGGATGGCAAATTGGCCAGGACCAGGTACGCAAGGTCCTCACCACGGACGAATGGATTTCGGACTGTTTGGTGGCCGGCGGAAACGCGATTTGCTTCCGGGAAACCCCAACCTATCCGCGAACGGTCGTCTCGATCGACCTGGCCAACGGCCGCGTTGAGACACTGGTCGATCCGAATCCGCACTTTGCGGGCATCCAGCTTGGCGATGTTGACCTGCTTGAATGGAAGAGCGCACTTGGCCATGAAACGTTCGGTTACCTGATTAAGCCTCCTGATTATAACCCTGGCCGTCGGTACCCGTTAGTTTTCGTCGGGTACCGTGCCCGAACTGCGCTGCGTGGCGGCGTAGGCAACGAGTATCCGGTTCATCTGCTCGCGGCGAACGGGTTTATCGTGTTGGTCTATGACAAGCCGAAGCTTTTTGACGCCTATGAGAAACACGCCGATATCATCGATGTCGGCAGGCAAATGTGGAGACCTGATCTCTTCGACGTACGATCTTCCCTGGCCTCGTTCGAAGCCGCGATCGAACTGCTTGATGAGCGCGGTCTCATTGATGCGGACAGGGTGGCCGTGACGGGGCTCAGCGCCGGAGTCGGTGACGTCAGTTATGCCCTTATCAACTCAGACCTGTTTGCTGCGGCGATAACGAGCAGCATTGAATGGGCACCGAGTGTTATCTATCTGAGCGGGTTTGCCGGAGAGTCTATTAAAGACTATCGCAAGGCGATCGGTGCAGGACGATACGGCACCTCCGATGGTATCCTTTGGGAACACCTATCGCTCGGGCTGAATGCCACTCGGGTAAGCACACCGTTACTTGTCAACAGCAGCGATCACGAGCATATCCGCGCACTGGAAGAGGTGACCGCGTTGATAGAGAGCGGAAAGCCAGTCGAGATGGTGGTGCATCCGGATGAATATCATATCAAATGGCATCCATTACACCGTCTCGCGATTTACGAGCGGAATCTCGACTGGCTTAACTTCTGGTTGAAAGGTTTGGAGGATTCAGACTCCAGGAAACGCGACCAATTTCGCCGGTGGCGTCGGTTGCGTGGACAGGACCATAGGCGAGCCGCACCCCCCTGAACCAGCCGCAGAAAATCTCAGCTCTCTAACTCGGAGTTCCAGCGTGACACGAACTTGTTTGGGCGATCACGGTCACGTGGTACACAACGTGGCCTCATTTGTCCGACGAGGACCCTCGTGCTGCATGCGCCACATCGTCGCATACACGCCGCCGTGCCGAAGCAGGACGTCCTGAGATCCTATTTCGACGATACGTCCATCTTGCAGGACAATAATCTGGTCGGCATGCGCTATCGTCGACAATCTGTGAGCAATGATGATGAGCGTTGTCTCCGCCGATGCCCTAAAAAAGTCTCGGAGAATCGTCTGTTCCGTTTTTGAATCAAGCGACGACGTTGCCTCATCGAACACGAACATCTTGGGCTTTTTGACAACCGCTCGAGCGATCGCGAGCCGCTGCTTTTCGCCGCCGGAGAGCTTGACGCCGCGTTCACCGACTGTGGTGTTGTAGCCATTCGGCAGTTTGACAATGAAGTCGTGTATCCCGGCAATCTGTGCCGCCGCCACAACTTCATCATAGGTGCTTCCCTGCCTGCCAAATGCGATGTTGCTTTCAATCGAGTCGTTGAACAGGGCAATATCCTGCGGAACCACCGCAATGGAATCCCGCAACACGCGAGTCGGAAATTGCGAAAGCGGCACGCCGTCCAGGTAGATCTGTCCTTCTGTCGGCTCCAGCAATCGTAAGAGCAGACGGACCAGAGACGATTTTCCGGATCCGCTAACACCCACTATCGCCAGGGTTTTTCCGCACGGCACGGCGAAGCTTATGCCCTGCAGAATATGTCGATTATTCTCGTAGGCGAACGACACATTTTTGAAGGTCAACTCCCCTGAGCCGAAAGACCTCGAATTGCTTTCAACGTCGGCACCAGGCTCTGGTTTTTCGCGAAGTAGGTCCGTCATCTTCTCGATGAATGCCACACCTTGTATTACATCACGGAATGCCAAGCCGAGTTTTTCGAGTGGTAACACGACTTGAGGGATGTAGACGCTGACCAAAACGAACTCTCCAACACTCATTCCGCCCTGTTGCACCATGTTCGCTGCAACGTACAGCGACAGGCCGTAAGACGACGCGAATATGAAGGTAATCAGCAAGCCGTTGTTCAGCTTTCGTGTAAACAATTCGGACCACCGATCTTCCGTCTGGCTGAGTGCGCTTGCAAGACTATTGTCTAACCGCTTTTCTCCGTTAAAGTATTTTACCGTCTCGAAGTTGAGGATCGCGTCGGTCAAAAGCGCACAGGCGTGAATATGAGCCGTTGATGCCTCTCTCGCCGGGCCGATGATGCGCACCGCGCCGACCCAGAACGTGGCCGCATAGCCGGCCACAGCGACAGCGATAACCAGGAGGAATATGGGGTGGCCGAGGATGACGAGTACGGCTCCAACCGTCGCGAGTTCGATCAGGACCGGCAGAATGCTGCTGACCAGGTGAGTTAGAACAATGCGGTATCCCAACAGGCCATTGGCGAGGGTTTGACTGAGCGCGCCAGTCTTTCGGTCCAGGTGGTAGCGGAGCGGTAGTGACATGACATGTCGGAAAAATCGGCCACTGAGCAGTCGGTGCACCCGTTGGTCTGCTCTTCCAAGGTACTTTCCACGGAACTCGCCCAGCGATCTCGCCGACCAGTGGGCAAACGCACAGGCAAGAATGAGGGCCGCAGGGACAACCTGTACGGTATGGGCACGGTCCTCGCCCAGTACGTCGACCAGTGCTTTCAGGAACAGAGCGGGAATTGCAGCGATGACCGACGCGCCAAGCATAGCGAGCATGCTGCCGATGACCAAGCGCTTCGCCAACTTATCGCTCGTCGACCACATCAGTTGGACAGCGTCCCGCAGGAGCGCCAGCGAGTCAGACACGGTCATGCGGCAACATGTCGTTCGGTGCATTGCCAGGTCTGCAACCAGAACTCGAGCTTGAGCGCATCCAGCACGGGCAGGAGTATTCGTGAGTCACGAATAAGGCAGGACTCCGAGAGAGCGGTCTCTGTCTTGCGCCTGTCGAGTACACCCCTTTTTATGAGGATGCCATCCAATAGATAATCCCGAATAACTGCGAGGTTCGCTGTGAGTAAACTGTTGAAGTATCCGGTTGTTGCGCCTTTCGTCGTACGCGCAAGAATATCGGCGGGCACCATTCCCTCAAACGCCTGGCGGACTAACGCCCGATCCACTCCGCCGAACGTCAACACGTAGGAAGGGATTTGCAGGCACAATTCGATGATGGGCTGTGAAATGAGCGGGTGCACAACATCCACACCATGGCCGGACCGGGAATAAAAGTGTTGAGTATCGATAATGTCGAAGATCTGCCGGCGCTTGCTGCCCGGGAGATCGGCTGCAGCGTCAATCCATGGATGTCGAATTGCAGCCGGATTCATGGCACCACGAGTTTCGTCGCCTGCCAGCGGCGACGGATGGACGACCGCATAGGGATCTTTAGGGTGACGCAACAGTCCGCTATAAACGACAGGCCAGAGGATCGACCAGAACGGCTTTCGCGTGAAGCGCGACGTGTCCGAGATGACGTTGAAGAGCTCCCTCTGGGGGCCGTGATGCCAGGCATACTCAGCCGCAATCTCTGGAGTCCTAATGCTCTGAAACAGGTGATCGCCGCCCTGACCAGAGAACACGGCCTCGATACCGCGCGCTTTGACAATGCGGTCTCTGTCCGGCTGCGATTCGGGCACAAATGCGGTCTGTGTTGGCGTTGTAACGCCGGGAGACTCAAACATCTTCTCGATCAGCCGATTTGACTGATTAATCGGCGTTTCAACAAGTTGGACCCGTGCCAATGCTGCTGCCTGCCTCGCAAAGACCCGCTCGTCCCCTTCTGCGTTTCTCGTGAAGTGATTCTCGCAGACGATGTCGAGCCGTCCGGGCGACCTGGCCAGGCATGCCAGTACGATGGCCGAGTCGAGGCCGCCGGACAGCTCGTGGAGTATGCTACCGTAACAAGAGGCCCAGGCGCCGATGCAGTTTCGAATGACATCCCGTAGTTCGGTCATCGCTTCCTGGCGATTTTCAAGTGCACGCTGGGCGTGGATACGGTCGGGACGCCAGTAGAACATTGCCTTCTTGTCTCGCGGACCGATCTCGATGCACTCTCCGGCCAGAACTTGCTGGACCCCCTTGAGACCAGTGTCCGTCGTGACGAGCCGATCGAACCACAGGTAGGCGGCGACGTGATTCCAATCGATGGCTGCCTTTATAAGTCCGAGCGCCGCACAGTCGTCGACGTGGGAACAGATTACGTGAATGTCCTGACATTTGGCAGTGAAGCAAGGTACTGCTCCCGTTGGATCGCGCAGTACCCATAGCCGGGGCCCTTGGCGTTCCTTTACGAAAGCGACATACCGCCCCCAGTACTGTTCTACGAGGTGGCGGCCTCCACTCTGTTGCAGTCGTTCGGTTTCGCTCGCGGAAAAGGCTACCGGGGAGTGGGTGCTGTTCGCGTCGCGACCGAAAAGCCTGCCGAGTACGATGCCCGCACCGTGTTTCAGTTTGTAAACTCGTGAAGCTCCGTTGCCAGCGCCCACGTGGTAGACGAGCAGGCCGGAAGCATCCAACACGCGTGTCCAGTCCGGGAGTTGTATCTCGAGGCGCCGGCTCAGACTCTCGGCCAGTATTGCTTTCTCAGCAACCGAAGCGTCCCAGGCAAAAGCAATGAAGCGGTGCATCTTCGTCCCCGAGATCAGAATGCCATGATGGGTGTGAACTGGCTGACGTACTCGACTGAGTCGTTCAGGACACAGTCATCTTCCTGGACCCAGCAATGCGCGCCGAACGGCATACCCCTAACGCCAAACACCCAAACCGGGAATTGATGGTAGCGCGCAAGAAATTCGACTAGGGCGAGTGAATCAAAACGGCACAGGTAATTCCGAACGTAGTACGGACGAAAATGATGAAAAAGCGCGACAAGTTGGTGCAGCGTGTCATTGTCTTGGAAGTCTGAGGTGCAATGCCGACGTCTCCTTTCCTCGACGCCTCGCACGGTTCGTAGGAGTGACTGCATGCGCAGCTTACTCGATGCCCCGAGTGACGCCGAGATGAACGGTATCCAGTGGCCGATACTGCAATCTGGAGACGAATCAGCGCGTGCGAACGGCAGCAGGCTGCTTGTCGGCCGAGGAACATCGACTGGGGCGATTTCTTTTCCGCGCGCGCAATCATCAGTCAGCAGTCCGCTGGATACTAATGCTCGCATGACTTGCGTAGCCTGTTTCTTTTCGGCGTCGGAGTAAGCGCTATCCGGAGCGGCATCACGCCCTTGCAAGCTGGGAATTGCGCTAAGTGCGGCGCGTGTGTTGCTTCGACTCAGGCAGCGATACTGATCGTCTTGGAGACTTGCGAATACGAGCAGGTCGTCCAGCAGACAGAAATAAGTGTCCTTCGAAAGTCTGTACGAAAATGAATTCATGCCGGCAAAAGGGTGCGTTTAGCATTGCCTATGGAGGTGCGCGGCACTGAGGCCGCGCACCTCGCAGCGGGAGCTCGATCAATGTAGGTTGAGCTCCCATCGGGCAGTATTTCGCTACTGTTGCCGCTGTTCGCCCGATGCCGATTCGAATATTTCGCCGCCCGTGCCCTTTGTTTCCTCGGACACGGCTCCCAGATCAATCAATACATCTTCGTTCATGACATTCTCCTTACGCTTTCATGGGTGGTTGAATCGCCACAACCTGATGTGGCGCATCCAAACTAAAGCCGCACGTTCAACGCCGTCAAAGATATCTATTACGAAAGCAGGAACAGATTTATTCGATCTGCAAACTGCTGTTTCCCAACGACAGCGAGCTAGGCCCCGACTCACGGCCTGTTCCGTTTCCGCGCAAGCTCAAGCAACTCCGGCAGCAGCGCGATGCGCGTATCGTGGTACTCGTGAATCGCCGTCAGCAGATCCTTGCACCTGCGCGCCAGCAGCAACTCGCACAGCAACACGAGATCCTTTTGCACGTGTGGCAGCAACTGGCACTCGAGCATACGCACATAATGCAGCCGGTCGTTGGCGCGGCCGATGGCACCAACGATGTCGGCGTTCTCACCCAGTGATGCAATGGCGGTAAAGATCTCGCCGGTGTAGGCCGCGAGCACACCGGCATCGGTGATGTCGCGCCGCGTCACCTTGTGAAGGACCGTGGCGATCGACTCGTACTCGGGCAACGCGCGGCGCTTTTGAGCATCGAGCCGTGCGAGTTCGTGCGTCAGAAGCAGTCGCGTGATGTCGTAATGCCCGACGAGCCGTTGCTGCACCAGCCGCAGCGTCGTGAAACCCTTGCGCGGTGCCTTGATCACGAGGTCCTCGGCCGCCAGGCGGTTCAGGGCCTCGCGCACCGGTGTCGTGCTGACGCCGAGACTCTTTGCAACGGGCTCAAGATAGATTCTTTGGCCCTGCGGAAACTCACAAGCGATGACGCGCGCTTTGACGGCACGATACACGCGGTCAGAGTGTGCAAGGTTTCGTATCCGTGTGTCCATTCGCGGCCCACAGACTATTGACGATGGACTAATTCTAGGGAACCGGCATGATGACCGAACCTGACAGAACAGACAGGGATGGTCAGAACGTCCGGCGCCGCGGTTGCTATACCGCCACCCTCGGGGACGTAATGCGGCTATCCGATTTCATCGACGAGTCCAACGGGGCTGACTCGACACAGTCGATTCTCGCCTTGATGGAGCGCGCCGCCGGCGATCTGGGTTTCGATCGCTACGCGTACTGCGCGTTGACGCGTCACGACCGCTACGATGCCGGGGAGAATTCGGCACCGGCCGTCGCGCACAATTTTCCTGCGTTCTGGATCGACTACTATTTCGAACACGACTACCAGACCCGGGACCCCGTCGTGCTGCTGGCCCCGGAAATCGAGCGCCCGTTTCTCTGGGACTCGCTGGACGATGCGTATCGACTGGACCGGGCGCAGCAGACGCTCATGCTGGAGGCGAACGAAGCCGGGCTCAAAGACGGCGTGGGCGTTCCGCTGCACGGGCCGCGCGGTAATGTCTGCCTCGTAACGTTTGCCGCCGGCGACGGTCACCCGCGCCCCAGTGCCGAATTGCCGAGACTGGAACTCTTGGCTACCCAGTTTCACGCGGCCTATAGCGCCGTCGGACGAGCCGCGACCAACCGGCGCACCATTGTCCTGTCAAAACGGGAACGCGAATGCCTGCAGTGGGTCGCAGCTGGCAAGTCATCGTGGGATATCGGCGTAATCCTGAGTGTCAGCGAAAGGACGGTCAATTTTCATGTCACGAACGCGCTCGGCAAACTCGATGCAAACACCCGCACGCTGGCGGTCGTAAAAGCGATCCGCTACGGACTCATCAGCCTTTAGTGAAGATTCCTGTCAGTTTTGACAGGTGTGCAGACGCACCGGCCGTGGTTTATTGACTTCGTGCCAGTGACCTGCCGGAGTCCGGATTTGACCGTGGTGTGCCTCAACTGGGAAACCGCCAGTCAGCACGGCGAAACGTGGATTGCCCATCATCGCCTGCGGTACCGCCTGTTCGTCGAGCGCCAGGGCTGGGACGTACCGACTTACCGGGGCATGGAGTACGACGAGTTCGATACGCCCGCCGCCCAGTACCTG
>CAZLNH010000332.1:0-3111 GCA_964560775.1 uncultured Woeseiaceae bacterium
CCTTTGGAGGAATGGCTCCCTTCGGTCCGCTTTATTTCCACCAAAGAACTCCCGGCAGGGGGTACCGATGCTAGTCCACAGGTTGTCAAGTGCGATTTGCAATATTCCGGGATGCAAATTTCCAGTCAGGACGTAGAATACCGGTCTTTGTGCGCGGCCCAGCGCGGTCGGGAATTTGCGCGGCATGATACTGCCGCAGCACACCCGTCACCGTGCCCGGTTGCCCGTTTTTGAGAGTCAGGAGCCCCGTGTGGCCAATTTTGTAACCCGGCTATTCGGCAGCCGTAACCAGCGACTGCTGAACCGCCTGTCAAAGGTCGTTCGCCAGATCAACGACATGGAGGCTGATCTCCAGGGTCTCGACGACGCTGCGCTCGGCAGCAAGACAGACGAATTCCGGCAGCGCTTCGCGGGCGGCGAGACCCTGGATGACCTGCTTCCCGAGGCCTTTGGTGTCGCCCGGGAGGCGGCGCGGCGGACACTTCGCATGCGCCCGTTTGACGTGCAATTGATCGGCGGCATGGTGCTGCATGATGGCAATATCGCCGAAATGCGCACCGGCGAAGGTAAGACGCTGGTTGCAACATTGCCCGCTTATCTGAATGCGCTAAGCGGAAAGGGCGTGCATATCGTCACGGTGAACGAATACCTGGCACAGCGCGACGCGGACTGGATGCGGCCCGTCTATGAATTCCTCGGCATGTCAGTGGGCGTTGCAAAGAGCGGCCAGTCGCACGTGGAAAAGACGGACGCATACAACGCGGACATTACCTACGCGACGAATAATGAACTTGGTTTCGATTACCTGCGTGACAATCTCGCGTTCTCGATTGACGACAAGGTACAGCGCGAACTCAACTTCGCAATTGTGGACGAGGTTGACTCAATACTGATCGACGAGGCCCGGACTCCGCTGATTATCTCTGGTCCCACCGAGGAAAATACGGACCTCTACCAGAAGATCAACAAGCTCATTCCGAAACTGCGGAAGCATGAGGAATCCGACGAACCGACCAACTTCGATATTGGCGCGAAGCAGGTCATGCTGGTTGATCAGCACGGCAAGCCGGTGACCGGCGAGTCACAGGCGGACGACGGCGACGGCGCAATCAGCCTGCTGGAAGCGATTGATCTCGCAGAGCGAGCGGATGCGGACGTGGTGCTGGTCGATGACTCTGGCAAGATCCCGCAGTGCAAACTCGCAGTGCGGGGTCATTACACCACGGACGAAAAGTCCAAACAGGTGCATATGACCGAGGAGGGTCATCAATACGTCGAAAAGCTGATGCTGCAGGCCGGGTTGATCCAGGAAGGTGAAAGCCTGTACGACGCGGCAAACATACGTTTGCTGCATCACCTTAACGCAGCGCTGCGCGCGCACGTCATGTTCAACCGCGACGTCGAATACATCGTCAAGGATAGCGAGATCGTCATCGTCGATGAGTTCACCGGGCGCACGATGCCGGGACGCCGCTGGTCCGATGGGCTGCACCAGGCCGTCGAGGCGAAGGAAGGCGTCACGGTCAAGCAGGAAAACCAGACGGTTGCTTCTATTACGTTCCAGAATTATTTCCGCCTGTACCAGAACCTGTCCGGCATGACTGGTACCGCTGATACGGAAGCCTTTGAATTTCAATCGATTTATGGGCTCGAAGTTATCGTCATACCGACGCACAAGCCGATGATAAGAAAGGACCTGTCTGATCTCGTCTACCTGACGCAGGCCGACAAGTTCCAGGCCATTATCGAGGACATTACGGACTGTCGAGAACGTGGGCAGCCGGTGCTGGTCGGCACGACATCGATCGAGACGTCGGAGCTTTTGTCGGGCGAACTCAAGAAAAAGAAGATCCGGCACGAAGTGCTGAACGCGAAGCAGCATGAGCGTGAAGCAATCGTTGTGCAGCAGGCTGGTCGCCCGGGCGCGATCACGATCGCGACGAATATGGCAGGTCGCGGCACTGATATTGTCCTTGGCGGAAATCTCGATGCCGAGATTGCCGAGGCGGGCGATGGTGCTGATGAAGACAGTATTCGAGCCGACTGGCAGGAGCGTCACAACACGGTCATCGAAGCAGGGGGCTTGCATATTGTCGGCACCGAACGCCACGAATCACGGCGCATCGACAACCAGCTGCGCGGCCGTGCCGGCCGCCAGGGCGACCCCGGTTCGACCCGCTTCTACCTGTCAATGGAAGACAGCCTGATGCGCATATTCGGGGATCCGAATCGTACCAAGGCATTGCTGTCGCGCGCGGGCATGCGCGAGGGCGAAGCTATTGAAAGCCGGCTGCTCACGCGCCAGATCGAGCGGGCGCAGCGAAAGGTCGAAGAGCACAACTTCGACATCCGCAAGAATCTGCTCGAGTACGATGACGTCGCGAATGACCAGCGCAAGGTGGTCTACCACCAGCGCTCCGAACTGATGGCAGCCGATGAAATCCGTGATTCGATTGAAAATATTCGGGACGAAGTGATCGAAACGACCGTCGCGCAATACGTGCCACCGGGAAGTCTTGAAGAGCAATGGGATCCGGAAGGCCTGTCAAACGCCATCGAACATGATTTCATGCTGCATATCGATGTGCCGCAATGGATACGCGATGATCCCAAGCTGAACGAGGAAGGGATACGTGACCGCTGTGTGCAGGAGATTGCGGCGGCGTACCGCGAGAAAGAAAAGTCCATTGATGCCAAGTTGATGCGACAGGTCGAAAAGGAAGTAATGCTGAAGCAGCTCGACTTCCACTGGAAGGAGCATCTCGCGGCGATGGATTACTTGCGGCAGGGCATACATTTGCGCGGCTACGCGCAAAAAAACCCGAAGCAGGAATACAAGCGCGAGGCGTTCGCCATGTTTGGTTCGATGCTGGAGCAGGTGAAGCACGACACAATCAGTATCCTGTCCAGGGTCCGTGTGCACAGCGAGGCGGATATCCAGCGCATGGAAGCGCAACGCCGCGCAGCGCAAGCCATGGAATTCCAGCATGCCGAGGCGTCGGCACTGGGCCATGCGACACCCGGCGGCCAGGAACCCGGACAACAGGCGGCAGGCCAGCCGGCACAGGAGCCCTTCGTTCGAGGCGAGCGCAAGGTTGGCCGCAATGAACC
>CAZLNH010000333.1:0-4673 GCA_964560775.1 uncultured Woeseiaceae bacterium
CCCCCTGCCACCGCGGAGCACCGGTACCCCCTGCCGGGTGCCCTTTGATGGAAATAACGCGGACCGAAGGGAGCCATCCCTTCAACGGGCTCCCGGCAGGGGGTACCGGTGCGGCGGACGCGGTCCATAAGTGATAAGAAAGCGGTCGGATCGCAACCATTCCACCCGGGACTGCCTGCAAAGAGTGCTCTGCGGTGGGACCCTCCCGGTTTTAGTCGTCAATAGACTCGACGCTTGCACCGCGCACATCGAAAGATTGGGATCGACGTCCGTCCTTGCCCTGGCCCCTGATCTTCTCGACCAGTTCGTAATTGCTGGATGCCATCAGGCGCGGATTGCGTCGCAGCAGGTCGGCGATGTAACCGTCGTATTCGATTGGGGGCACCCGGACTTTGGAAAAATCTCTAAGCGCCCCGGCCGTGTTGCCGGAATAGATGCGCAGAACACCCCGATTGTTCCAGGCGGCATCAGTACGGTCTTTCTCAACCGCTTCGTCGCAGACCGTGCGGGCCTTTCGCAACTCCCCGGCAACGATATAGACGCCACAAAGCGTCGTGAGCTCCTCTTCAATGTACTGGACGTCGGGGTCCCGCCGGCGATTCTCAAGAATTTCGATTGCCTCGCGAAATCGCCCGGCCTCTATTTCTTCAATGCCCGGCACCTCGGCAAAGCCTACGCGAAAATCCAGCTGGCTGGCCGGCGCGGGCAGCGGCGTAGCCAGCACGGCAAGAATGACGGAAATTGCAGCGGCAACAGTCGGATTCACAGTGGTCATGATCGCTCCCTGGGTTCTGGCCATAACTGGCAAGCAATCCGCAAGGGTCCACGGGTCGGTACTCTCAATGCGGCATTGAGAGTTGGATGCATGGCGTGCCGCTTTTTGTCAGACGGATTGTTCATATCGCGCGGCTGCCGGGGTGCAGCACAGCGCCTCGATGGCCAGTTGCAGGTAACAGGGGCCGGCCCGTAGACTTCAGTGGTTGGCGCCCGCCGGAGCACAGCCACCGCAATGCCCGATAATCCGATTACACCGAAACTCATCGATCACGTCGTGATACGTGTGCGCCGGCTGGAGCCCGCGCTTGCCTTTTACCGCGATGTTCTTGGCTGTCGCGCTGAAAAAGAACAGACCGGTATTGGTCTTTATCAGCTGCGTGCAGGTCAGTCGCTGATTGACCTGGTGGATGTCGACGGGCACCTGGGGCAATTGTATTCTTCCGCACCGGCGAGAAATGCGCCGAACATGGATCACTTCTGCCTGCAGGTTGATCCATGGAACGCAGATGCGATCACCGCGCACCTGAAATCTCACGGCATTGTTGTTGGTGATGTCGAGCAGCGTTATGGTGCGCGCGGGTACGGACCGTCCCTTTATATCAATGACCCGGAAGGCAATACCGTTGAACTGAAAGGACCGCCTGCCGCCACATAATTGGCAGTGCCCCGAGTAAGCCGTGCCAAAGCACAATCCAGAAGCCCCTTTGACGGTCCGGAGCCACATCGTGCCGCATGCAATCAAGTACCCGCGGACGCAGGCGGGCAGCCAGACCGACGACTACCACGGCACGCAAGTATCGGACCCTTTTCGCTGGCTCGAGGATGACGTTCGCAATAATCCGGCGGTGGCGCAGTGGGTGGATGCGCAAAACGAGCTCACGCAGGGCTATTTAGGGGCAATACCGGAGCG
Source organism: uncultured Woeseiaceae bacterium (assembly GCA_964560775.1). Lineage (GTDB taxonomy): Bacteria > Pseudomonadota > Gammaproteobacteria > Steroidobacterales > Woeseiaceae > Woeseia. The sequence continues at coordinate 1,688 of CAZLNH010000333.1, forward strand.
GAATCGGATCGCGGGGCGGCTTCGCCGGTTGTGGAATCACGAGCGTTACGGACTCCCTGTAAAAAAGGGCGGCCGCTATTTTTATACCTTCAACAATGGTTTGCAGAATCAGGACATGCTGATGATGCAGCCCGGCATCGGTGCCGAACCCGAGTTGCTGCTGGATCCGAACGGCTGGTCAGAAGATGGCACGATCGCATTGGCGGAATGGTTTCCCTGTCCGGACGGACGTTTCGTCGCCTGCCTGGTCCAGGATGGTGGCAGCGACTGGCGCAATGTCCGGATTTACGACACGGTCGGCGCCGGCATGCTCGATGACGAGCTGCACTGGGTGAAATTCAGCGGCCTGTCCTGGGCCGGCGACGGGAGCGGCTTCTACTACAGCCGGTACCCGGCACCGGCATCCGGGGCCCGGTTCCAGTCACTCAACAGCAATCAGGCCGTGTATTTTCATCGCCTCGGCGACCCGCAACAGGATGATCGGCTGGTCTACGCACGCCCGGACTTTCCGGAATGGGGCTTTGCCGCACGTGTTACCGATGACGGGCAATACCTTGTGATCACGATCTGGAAAGGGACGGACGACCGCTACCAGATCGCTATCCAGAGCCTCGCAGACGACAGCACTGAGCCAGTGATGCTGATCGAGGGGTTCGACGATGACTACGCGTTGGCCGGCAATATCGGCGCCACATTTTATTTCAGAACCTCGAATGCGGCTCCACGCGGCCGATTGATCGCGATTGATCTGGAGGGGCCTCAACCCCGGCACTGGCGCGAAATCATCCCGCAATCCGCAAACGTCCTGACCCAGGCGACACTGGTCGGTGGCCGGCTTGTTGCAGTCTATATGGTGGATGCCCGATCTCTCGTAGAAGTGCATGATTTGAAAAACACGCGGCATGACAGCGTTGCATTGCCCGGCATCGGCTCAGCAACGGGATTTTTCGGTACCGCCAATGACAACGAAACGTTTTTTGCGTGGGAAAGTTTCGAGACCCCGCCCTCCATCTGGAAACTCGACACCGCAAGCGGGCAAGTACACGTATTCAGATCCGTCTCGGTCGATTTTAATCCTGATGACTTTGTTGTCAGGCAGGAGTTTTTCCATTCACCGGACGGTACGCGAATTCCGATGTTCATTGCTCATCACCGGAATGTTGCGCTGGATGGAAATAACCCCACTGTTCTGTATGGCTACGGTGGCTTCAACATCGCGTTGCAGCCGGCATTCTCGGTAGCAAGCCTGGTCTGGATGGAAATAGGGGGTGTCTGGGCTGTTGCGAACCTGCGCGGCGGCGGCGAATACGGCGAGGAGTGGCACCGGTCCGGAACGAAGCTCGAAAAGCAAAACGTCTTCGATGATTTTATAGCGGCTGCCGGGTACCTGATCGGCGAGGGCTACACGAGCAGCCGGCGCCTCGCAGTTTTCGGCGGCAGCAACGGTGGCCTGCTCGTCGGTGCCGTCGTAAACCAGCGGCCGGACCTGTTCGCCGCCGCCTTGCCAGCTGTCGGTGTCATGGACATGTTGCGCTTTCATCGGTTTACAGCAGGGCGATTCTGGGTCGACGATTATGGCTCTGCCGATAATGACGAGGAATTTACCGCGTTGTATGCCTACTCGCCGTACCACAATGTTCGACTCGGTACCGAATACCCGGCAGTACTGGTCACTACGGCCGACACTGACGATCGCGTCGTGCCCGGCCACAGCTTCAAGTACGCCGCCGCATTGCAGCGCGCGCAAGTTGGGGCAGCACCTGTCCTGATACGGATCGAAACCCGTGCCGGTCACGGTGCCGGTACCGCGGTCGACAAGAAGATTGAAGAGTCGGCGGATCGCTGGGCGTTTCTCGTGCGGGTGCTCGACATGCATCTGCCGGACGGCTTTGGCGGGGACTAGCCTCGATGCAACATAAACAATCAACACCTGCTGTCGAAGCGCCTGAGGACCTTGCCCGAAACGGCATCATAGCCGCGTTGTGCGCGTACCTGATGTGGGGCTTCCTGCCCATCTACTTCAAGGCGGTGCAGCAGGTGGCGGCGCTGGAGATACTGTCGCACCGCGTACTATGGGCGATTCCGTTTGGTGCGCTGATAATCGCCCTGCGCCGGCAGTGGCCCGAGGTCAGGCGCGCATTGACTCACCGGCGCACGCTGGGGTTGCTGACGCTGGCGGCCATATTCATTGCGGTCAACTGGCTGGTTTTTGTCTGGGCCGTACAGCAGTCACAAATCTTCCAGGCGAGTCTCGGGTACTACATCAATCCGCTGATCTATGTCGTCATCGGCGTGTTGTTTCTCGGCGAGACGCTGCGGAGGCTGCAGGTCGCGGCCGTCTTGCTGGCGGTGGCCGGTGTTGCTGTTCTGACATTCAGTGGGGGCGAGTTTCCACTGATTTCGCTCGCGCTCGCCGTATCGTTCACGACCTACGGCGTCATTCGCAAGCAAACCGTGGTCGGCGGCATGCCGGGCCTGTTTATAGAAACGATAATACTGATGCCCTTGGCCTTCGGATACATCGTCTGGGCAACAGAGGTGCAAACGGCGTCCTTTGCGGCCGTATCACGGGAACTCGATGGCCTGCTGATACTCGCCGGTCCGGTGACGGTGCTGCCGCTGCTCTGTTTCGCCCTCGCGGCCCGGCGGCTGCCGCTGTCGACGCTCGGCTTTATGCAGTTCATCACACCAACGATGCAGTTCGTGACCGGGCTCTTGTACGGCGAGCAGCTGACCGTGGCGCACGCCATCTGCTTCAGCTGCATCTGGATTGCCGTCGCGTTGTTCAGCTGGGATGCCTGGAAACGGAGCCGGGTGCCGGTTACTCCTTCCGGGCCGTGATTTAGCGGGTCGCCGACCTTCGGAGGCGGGGTGCGCCTCCGCCAACTACACCGTCCGTCATCGGCGACAATACCTGGCCCGGACATCTCAGCGAACGACGACCCACGACAGGTAGATCAGGTATAGCACGACAAACACGATGCCG
>CAZLNH010000334.1:0-8113 GCA_964560775.1 uncultured Woeseiaceae bacterium
ATGAACGGGATCTTGCCCGCGCCCACAGTTGCGATATCGCACGGGTTGCTGAGCAGCGGCTGCAAGTCGCCGGACAGCTGGGCGTAGGCTTGCCGCGGATTCGAGAACAGGCTTAAGACACCGCCGCCAAGCGCGAACGCCGAGCCGCCGAGAAATCCCTGCGCCACGAAGTCGCGGCGCGTGATGGGCCGCCGGTGATCGGGGTGACGCTGCGGCTCATCCCAGTGCCTGACTTTGCGTTTCCTCGCCATAACTGTTGCCTCGTATCCTTGAAGTCTTGAGTTGTTTACTGAACCAGTGTCACGGCACTGCCGAGTACAGCTGCACATACGCCCTTGGCGATCGCACGGGTATTCGGGTTGTCCGGGCTGACCAGCAGCCGGTCGATCAGGTTGTCCGGCCGTGCACCATCGCTGGTTACATAGCCGAGTTCATCCCGAACAACCGTGAAGTCCGGCTGCGTCTGGATCGCAATGCCCATAACGCGATCAATCAGCGGATCGATGACCTGGTTCCGGTTGGTTCCCGAGTACGCGGCGGCCGGGGACTGGTCAAAGTTGAAGTTGTTGAAGTACGTTGCGGCGTCCGGTCCTTCAACGAGCGCGTTGCAGTACTCGATTGCGAGCTGTGCAACGGCGACCTGGTGCGACGACAGGAACGTCTGGATGTTTTCGACGGCCGGCAAAGACTGGCGCAGGTTCTGGAATGTCATGTCGACCGCCGTGGTTTCCGGGTCGACGCCGGTCACCGTTGCCATCGTCGCGTTAATCTCGTCGAATGTGCGAATGCCGATTCGCTGCGCCGGCGGCAGATCCTCGGGTGTTACGACCAGCGCCGGATCACCGGTTCGCACATAGCTCTGCGTGCCGAGCAGGTCGAAGGTCAGGAAAAACTCGTCGTCCTCCGGTCCCTTCTCGAGCGGCATGACTGCGCCAAGCGCCGACAGCGACTGGCCGAGTTCACCGAAGGCCGCCGTATCGAGGACGGCATCGAGGTTTGCGTAACTTTGGCCCACGCTGACCTCATCGCCGTTGATGCCAATTCGCAGACCCTGAATGGGTATGCCCTGTACCTGCTGCGACTCATCGAGCGTAATGAAGCGCGGCTCGTTGAACAGATAACCATAGGTGTCGTACTGCGATACTTCAAACAGGATATAGGCGGTCGGCACATTGATGATGTCTTCAATGCTGAACAGCAGGAAGAATTTTTCACCGACGCCGACATCGAAGTTCTGCACCACCTGTTCCGGCGTCAGTGCGCGATTGTGGACCGCGACCAGCCGTATCGTGCCTTGCCACAGGCCGCTGTTGGACACCTCATTGCCCAGCACAAAGGCAAAAGTGTCCTGCCAGTCGACAAGCGACCCGCCAGGCACCGGGTCCTGTTGCGTTCGCAATTCGCCGTTTACGAACGTGCGGCGGCCGTCGACCGGGCTGAACGTTGCGACAACGTGCTGCAGCGAGGCCTGCAGGACTTCCTCCGCCGAAGGAGTCGAGAGTGCCGGATCACCATTCAGGCTGGTCTCGGTACTCCTTAACAGGTGCTGGTAGTCGTACAACGTCTGCTGCAGCGTGAAGTTGCGTGCGTCGTCGCCGGCCGAATAACTGACGATGCGCGCCATTTCCTGCGTGACATTCGCCGGCACCACCCACGCTTCGATCGAATACTCGCCCGTACCCCGGATCAGGTCATGCAGTTTCTTGCTGGCTGATGTCGAGCCTTGTGCCTTGCCGTCGTTGACGGTAATGCCCCAGCCGCCGAACCAGGCGACATCGCCCGACAGCGTCAGGTCGATGGCCGGATCAACGCCGCTCGTGTCATAGGCGGTCGTGCCGCTGCCGGTCTTGAACTCCCACAGCGCAATCTGGTCGTTCTCGAAGCGGTTGCCGCCGGAGGCAATCGTGCCGTCGACGATGCGCAGCGCAATGCTGTTGATCAGTGCCGGATCGATCTCCGTCAGCGGCACTGTGTCAGCAAATGCCTGGATCGCGGCCTGCATCTCGGCCGCGGATGCTTCACAGCCCACGTCCCAGCAATTGTGGAATTCGTTACCGAGCCGCAGCACGAATCGGGAATTGGCCGGGTCATCAAGGTCCATGCGCTGTTTCGCGGCTTCGAATGCTGCTTCGGCGTCCGCCTCCGCGAAGTACGGCTGCTGCGACGTCGGGGCCGACGATGCATGGCAGCCGGCGCAGTATTCCAAAAGCAAGGGCTCGTGCACGAGCGTTGCAAAGTTTTGCACCGTAGCATTCGCGTAGTTCTTGCTGGCGCCCGGCGCCGTGCTTACCGGCGCCTCGAGGACGATCTGCCGGCCACCCGTGGCGATCTCGCCGGCCCAGCCCTCGATCCATGTCGTCATGATGTCGGCACAGGCCTGGGCGCTTGACAGCCAGCAGTTATGGCCGGTGCCGACTTTTTCCACGAGCCGGGAGGTTCCGGGCTGGGTCAGGTTTACAACCGTGTTTGCTGCCTCGTACGCCATATTGACGTCATCGTTGCGTGCAAACAGCGGTGCCTGGTTGACGGACTCGTTGTGGCAGGCGCCGCAGCGATTGCTCATGTGCACGTTGTCCCAGACGTTCAACTTGAATGACTGCACGTCGGCAGTTGCGGGCGGCGGGCCCTGGTAACCAACCGGCGGTGTTTCGCTCGTAACCGGGTTATCCGACGTCGGCGCGCCGCCGCCGCAAGCCGCCAGCGTTATGGCTGCCAATGTGGCCGTCGCCGATGCACGTAACGGGCGCTTCGCAAGAGCGGGAGTCGTCATTGAACGTACCTGTACCTGATCCATGGTCAAACCCCTACTGGCCCATGCAGTAAACGGCCGCTTCCGCGAACGTTTGCTTCATGCTGTAGCCTGCCTTGAATGACGTTACCATTTGGTCGACCTGGGACCGGTCAGTGGCATCCTCCGGCGCGCGCAGGCACACGGCGCGAAAAACCTTCTTGACCTGGCAGCTGGCAAACCCGTCGCTGTTGGCAAGTTCCTCGCCCATGGACTTCGCGCCCGCGCCGCTGCCCGGCAGCGACGCATCCCAGCCGAGAAACTGGTTCTGTCCGGCGCGCCAGTAGTTGTCCCAGCTGTCGTCGGGGGTGCGGAATCCGAACGGGAAGTTGTCTTCGTTGTTGAAGTACTTGGGCTGCACCTGGCCCGGCGTGTATTCAATGCTGCCGGTATCCGGATTGAAGTTGTAGTAGGCAAACGCCTGTGCCATCGGATCCATGCCGTTGTGACACCCGATGCAATTGTTCAGGAACAGGCGGCTATCGCCACCGGGACTGCGGCTGACATCCTGGCGAATCCGGTCCGGCGGCAGTTTCGTGTCGTGAACCTGTTCCATGTCGTTGCACATGTGGTTCATCATCGTGAATCGAAACATTGCACGATTGGTTCCCGCTACAAAGAAAGCTTCAGCCGCGGCACGCGTCGTCATGACGCCGGCCGTTGCCGCTGGCGGCAGGCCCGTCAGGGATGACTGCGTCGTCTGTACCAGCCCGGACTGCATGTCATGGTTGTCGTTTTCGATCGATTCGTAATGGGCGTTATTTGAGTTTGAATAGGGCGGCAAGCCCAGCGACGGGTTGCCAATGTAAAGAAGATCCGCCGACAATAACTGGTTGAACGGCACATCATCGCGAATCATTCCGACGACCGTGGCGATGTAATCATTGAGTGGAATAAATGCGTCCCCTTCGCGGTTCGTCCAGGGCGCTGCAAAGTTTTTCAACGTAACGTTGTAGAAACTGGGGTTCGCCATCGCGGTGTAGGCAGCGTCAATCGCGCCTGCATTACCGGTCTGCACGTCCGCTTCCATTTGCACCAGCACTTCCTCGGTCGGCGGTACGCCGGCAAGGCGGTCGTGTATGCGCCTGGCCTGCTCGCGCGGGCCGGCGTCGACTACGGAGACAAGGCCGGTGGATGCCAAAACGATAATCGCTGTAAGGCACTTCATTGACAGGGTTACCCAAGGTGCCGCGAAATGCTGGTATGCCGTCGTCCTGTTATTCATATTCATTCCATTAATTTTGCAATCCAACATCAACTGCGTGCGTATTCCATGCGCCAGCTGCTTTTGAAACTATGTCGAAGAATGAACCCCACCGCCGTGAATGCACTCACAATCCCGGCAGGAAGCGTCTTTCTCCCCGCGCGAACACACATGCCAGGTACCCAATGAAGCAAGTGCTGTGCCAGTAACCGGCCACCGACACGGTCAGGCACTAATCTGTATCGAATTCAATGGGTAACGCAGGCAAACGCGGGTCGGTGCAGCAGCGTGATATGTCAAGCGCTTGTCGTCGCATACGCACAAGCTTTGCGGGCGCATCAACCAAGTGCTTGATTCAGAAGAATTGCCACGCTGTCGCCGATTGCAGACAGCTTGTCACAACACGACACTGGAATTGTCAGTGCAATGCCGTGTTCCATGCGCAGATCGCATTGCATTCTGAGCGCTGTGTCCCGTGGCCTGACTCGAGCGGGGTCTTTTGTGATCGCGTTAACGGTACAAACGCCTGTGCGCGTCCACTATTGCCCGTTACTTAAACAGCGAATCAGCGGGCAAGCAGGCATGGACACGACGGTGCATTGCCCGTTACTCCATACGCGGACCATTACGAATCGCGTTCGACGATTCGCGTTTAAGGCCGAGGTAATCGACATGAACACAGTCAAACGACCGGGCAATGACGCAAGCGCTGGCGCATTCAGCATACCGCTTGGTGTATTCGTGGCATTGCTGCTCGGGGCGTGCGGTGGTGGTGACGGTGTCAGTGTCGGCAGTGGCCAGGATCAGGACCCGGTTATCGTTGATTTTCCAATCGCGTACATCAGGGTTCCGCTGCCCGTGGATGACCAGGGCGTATTTGTCGAATCCGATGCACGTGAATTGATCACATTCAATTTTGGTGCTGATCTGTATTTCAGGGACCGTGCTTCACCCAGCGCCCTTGATGTCAATATTACCGAGGGTGAGACGAACGGCCTGGGCGCTGTTCGTGACATAGACATTTCCTACGATGGCACCCGGCTGCTGTTTGCCATGCGTGGACCCGTTGACCTGGATCTCGACCTCGACGACGAAGACCAACCGACCTGGAATATCTGGGAGTACGATATTTCCGGTGAATCACTGCGGCGTGTTATCGCGTCGGACCTGACGGCCGAAGTCGGTCATGATGTGGGTCCGAAGTACCTGCCTGACGGACGCATTCTGTTCGGTTCGACACGGCAGCTGCGCTCCAATGCCGTTCTTCTGGATGAAGGAAAGCCGCAGTTTGCTGCGCAGGACGAGGATCGCAATGAAGATGCATTCCTCCTGCACGTGATGAATGAAGACGGCACCGGTATTGAGCAGGTCAGTTTTAACCAGAGTCATGACCTGGATGCGTCAGTCCTCGCGAACGGCCAGGTAGTGTTCAGCCGATGGGATCATGCCGGCACCAATAATGCGATAAACCTGTACCGGATGAACCCCGATGGTTCGGAACTGGAATTGCTGTATGGCCAGAACAGCCATGCAACAGGCACCAACGGCGAGATCATTCAATTCTTGCAACCGCACCAGCTTGAAGATGGCAGCATCATGTCACTGGTGCGACCGTTTACGAATACGGATGATGGCGGCGACATAATAACGATCGATTTCGACGTTTACGTCGAAAATACACAACCCAACCGGGATAACACCGGTCTTACGGGACCCGCGCAGCAGGCAGCGACAATCAACGAGGTGTCAATGCTGGCCGGTGCGCCGTCGCCCGGCGGGCGCTTCCGTTCCATCTACCCGGTACAGGACGGAACCGGACGAATACTGACCAGCTGGAGCCAGTGCCGCCTCACCGATACAGCACCGCCCGCGGCCGGAGTGGTACGCCAGTACTATCCGTGCACGACCGCGAGCCTCGCTGATCCGGACCTGGAAGAGGCAGAGCCTGTATACGGTATCTGGATGTACGATCCGCGCGACGATACGCAGTTGCCGGTCGTGCCACCCGAGGCCGGTTTCATGATGACCGAGGCTGTAGCGGCGGATCCACGGTCTGTACCACCTGTGATACTTGACAGTGAGAGCACATTTGCCGCCGATCCGGATCTTGTCGCCGAGGGCGCAGGCGTCATCAATATTCGCAGTGTTTACGATTTTGACGGCGGTGCCGTCGTCAACATACCGGCGACCGCCGATCCAGGCCAGACGGCGGCTGCCGGGAGACCCGCCAGGTTCCTGCGCATCGTCAAAGCTGTGTCATTGCCGGATGATGAAGTGCTTGATTTCGAAAACACGGCTTTCGGACGCAGCGCCCAGCAAGGCATGAAGGAGATCGTCGGCTACACGCCAATCGAGCCGGACGGTTCGGTTATGGTGAAGGTGCCCGCGAACGTCGCCTTTGGCGTCAGTGTGCTGGATGAAAACGGTCGCCGCACAACGGCGCGGCACCAGAACTGGATGCAGGTACGGCCCGGCCAGATACTTGAATGTAACGGATGCCATGTGGCACAGAGCGGAATCTCGCACGGGCGCAGCGACGCATTTGCAGCCGCGTGGGAAGGCGCGCAGACCGTCGGGTCGCCGTACCCGAACACGCGCGCGGAGTTCTTCGTCGGCGAGATAGGCGAGACCATGGCTGAAATTCGTGCCCGTGTAAGCTGCGCGACAACAAGCTGTTCGTCACTTGAGCCGTCGATGGATATCGAGTTCGAGGATGTCTGGACCGACGAAATCGCAGCTGGGCGTGCACCTGATGAGGCCTTCACGTATTCGCACCTGGACCTGACAACACCACCGCCGACGAGCCTGAACTGCCTGACGCAGCCGTGGGCGGCCAATTGCCGTATCGTCATCAACTATGAGACGCATATTCACCCGCTGTGGGTCGCCTCGCGGCCGGTGCTGGATGATATGGGCAACCCGGTGCTCGACGGCGCCGGCAATCCGGTGACGAACGACTGTGTGAATTGCCATTCACCTGTTGACGACCAGGGCGCCGCGCGATTGCCGGCTGCACAGCTCGATCTGGCGAATGGTATTTCGCCGGACGAGCCGGATCATTTCAACTCGTACCGGGAATTACTGTTTCCCGATAACGAACAAGAGCTTAATATGGGCGCGCTGCAAGATGTGCTGGTCGAGAACGGTGTCGATGCGGATGGCAATCCCATCTTCGTCACCGTAACGGTCAATCCGTCCATGAGCGTGGCAGGCGCCAATGCGTCGAACCGGTTTTTCAGCCGTTTTGAAGCAGGGCAGAGTCACGACGGGTCTCTCACTGACGCTGAGCAACGCTTGATTTCGGAATGGCTGGATGTCGGAGCACAGTATTACAACAATCCCTTCGACGCTCCGGTCAACTAGCCGCCTGTCGGACTTGGGGCGTCGGTTTGCGGCCCTGCTCATCGTCCTGAGCCAGGTCGCCACCGTCACGTTAGTTGAGGCTGCCGACGATATCGCGACCGTTTCGGTCGCGGATCCCTTCCTGGAACTCCACACCGGCCCCGGGCGCGGCTACCCCGTGTTCCATGTCGTTGACCGCGGCGAATCGATCGGTATCGTCAAGCGCCGCACGGACTGGTTTTTGGTTCAGCATGAAGAACGTGAGGGATGGGCGCATCGCGGACAGATGGAACGTACCTTGCAGCCGTCCGGCGCGAACATCGAGTTTGCCGAGGCCGGCCAGCAGGATTTCACGGACTCACGCTGGGAGGCCGGGTTATTGGCCGGAGACTTCGGCGGCGCGAATATTATCTCCGTCTACGGCGGGTATTCGCTCAACCCCCACGTGGGCCTGGAAGTATGGGGTTCACAGATTCTGGGAAATTTTTCGAACGGCTGGATGGGCAGTGTTAATGTCATCCACGAAACCTGGCCCGACTGGCGCATATCGCCATTCTTTACATTGGGTGCAGGCGTCATTAATACAAAGCCAAAATCGACGATCATCCAGGCCGAGGACAGAACAGACCAGGTTGGTCATGCGGGTGCGGGGTTCCGGATTTATGCGACACGGCGCTTCATTCTCAGGCTGGAATACAAGAGTTATGTCGTTTTTACCAGTCGCGATGACAACGAGGAAGTAGAGGAATGGAAAGCCGGTTTCGCGTTCTTTTTCTAAT
>CAZLNH010000335.1:0-7008 GCA_964560775.1 uncultured Woeseiaceae bacterium
GGTGCTCCTCGGAAGCCGCTACATCCCTGGCCCAGGACGGTTGAAGCTGATTCTGGATTTGGCAGTGGATACGTGCCGCGCTTACTGCTGCGGTTTTCCGATCAGCCGGGCTTTTTCCAGCAGCCGGTCGATGATGGAATCCAGAACCGCCACCTCTTCCTGGCTCAGGCCCTTGAGCAGCGTACTTTCCATTTCCAGCGCGAGTGGAGCGATTTCGTCGAGGACCTGCTTGCCCTGGTCGGACAGATTGAGGATCGAGCGGCGACGGTCGGCATCCGCGAATTCGCGTTCGATGCGACCGTTCTTGAGCAGCTTGGTGACAGCGCGGCTGACGGCGACCTTGTCCATCAGTGTTCGGTCAGCGACCTCGACGGCGGACAGCCCGGGAAAGCGACCGAGGATAACGATGACACGCCATTCCGGAATCGTAAGCCCGAAACGCTGGTCATAGACCGTTGCTATGGAATTGCTCACCGAATGCGACAGTATCGACAGGCGGTAAGGCAGGAATTCCTCAAGGATCAGTTCTTTTTCGGCGCGGGTTTCGACAGCGTGCATTGCGGACTCTCTGGGTGGTAAAGCAGGAAGTGTATGATCAATAATACTGGAGTTCGAAGAAATTCCAACCGAAACGTTTGCCGCACGGCGCCCGTGCCGGCTTTTGGGCCACGCATCCCGGGTCCGTCAAGTTGCTGATTGAAAACCGTTTTTTTGCATCAGCGTCGCGCGGGAGGGCTTCAGGCGCGGTGGGCCGAATGCAGGTACGCCGCTGATTGCATCTCGCCGAGCCGGCTCTCTGTGCGTGCAAATTCGGTCCTGACCCGTTTGCCCTGGTACAGGCGCTGCGGCGGCTCCGCGGCCGACAGGACCAGCTTGACGCGCCGGTCGTAGAATTCGTCGACCAATGCGATAAAGCGCCTTGCCGCGTTTTCGTTATCGGCGCCAAGGCGGGGCACGTCAGACACGATGACCGTCTGGTACATGCGCGCAATCTCGATGTAGTCGTCCTGGCTGCGGGGACCATCGCACAGCTCGGCGAAGTCGAACCATGCAATTCCGTCGGCGGCAAATCGTGCATTGACCTGGCGGCTGTTGATGTCCAGCCGGCGTTGCCGGATTTCTCTTCCTGGTGCAGCTTCAGCGATAAATTGCCGCAGCCGCCCGGTCGCATCATCGCCCGCCGGCGTAATGTACGTGCCGGCGTGCTGGATCAGCTGCAACCGGTAATCGACGTCGCCTGCGAGTTCGACAACATTGACGTTCGCTTCTAGCAGCTCAATGGCGGGGAGGAATCTTGCACGCTGCAGCCCGCCGGCATACAGGTCGGCCGGCCTGGTGTTGGAGGTTGCGACGAGCGTGACACCGCGGCGGAACAGCCCGTCGAGCAGGCGTCCCAGGATCATGGCGTCGCCAATATCGCTGACATAAAACTCATCGATGCCTAGTACCGTGCTTTCCGCGGCAATCGAGGCGGCAACGGCGTCCAGCGGATCCTGCACCGCTCCCGAATTGCGCATGCGCCCATGAACGTCACGCATTAAGCGGTGGAAATGAATCCTCTTCTTTTTCTGCCTGATATCCAGCGTGTCAAAGAAGAGATCCATGACAAATGTCTTGCCGCGGCCCACATCGCCCCAGAGGTAAATGCCTTTGACCGCAGCAGGGCGCGGCCGCAATGCGAGCAGGCGCAGGAGCCACTGGACGGGACGCCGCGCTTCATACAGCCGTAGCTGCAAATCGGCGAGCTGGTCAACGATAGCCTGTTGCGCCGCGTCCGGCTGCACTCCCGGGCGGCTCGCGTAAGCGCTCTTGATCGTGGCTGAAGTCATCGGAGTTTGATTGTGCGGTCCGCGGGCCGTCGCTCGGGCTGGTAGTATTGCATTTTTGCAGTGCGGAGAAACCAGCCGATGCCCGGGACGAGCGAACGAGAAGCGATGGAGTTTGATGTCGTCATTGTCGGCGCAGGTCCTGCGGGACTCGCTGCAGCATGCCGCCTGATGCAGCTGGCCGAAAAGAGCGGCGACGCACTTGAAGTGGCCGTGGTCGAGAAGAGTTCGGAGATCGGCGGTCACATCCTGTCCGGCAATGTCTTTGATCCGCGTGCGTTGCTCGAGCTGTTTCCCGATGCGCTTGAGCAGGGCGCGCCGCTCGATACCAAAGTTAGCGGTGACATCATTCACTACCTGCGTTCCGCCAAGGCGTCGATGCAGGTTCCGGGCTTCCTGATTCCGAAGCCGATGCACAACCACGGCAATTACATCATCAGCCTTGGCCGCCTGTGCCAGTGGCTGGGCGATCGCGCCGAAGCGCTCGGCGTCAATGTATTCCCCGGATTCGCCGCGGCGGAGGTGCTCTACGACGACGAAGGGCGCGTACGAGGCATCGCAACCAGCGACATGGGTGTCGGCAAGGACGGCAAGCCGAAAGACTCCTACCAGCCGGGGTACGAGCTGCTCGGCAAGTACACGGTGTTCGCGGAAGGGTGTCGCGGCAATCTCGGCGAATCACTGGTTAAAAGATACGACTTGCGCAAGGACTCGGATCCGCAGCACTACGGGTTGGGTTTGAAGGAGATCTGGGAAATCGACCCGGCCAGGCACGACGAGGGCCGCGTCGTACACACGATGGGCTGGCCGCTCGACAACGGCACCGAAGGCGGCGGCTTCCTCTACCATGCTGCAGACAACCAGGTGTTCGTGGGGCAGATCGTCGCGCTGAATTACCGGAATCCTCACCTTTCACCGTTTCATGAGTTCCAGCGTTTCAAGCATCATCCGGTCATCAGCCATTATCTCGACGGAGGAAAGCGCATCGCGTATGGAGCGCGGTCCGTCAACAAGGGCGGTCTGCAGTCATTGCCAAAATTGACGTTTCCGGGGGGATTGCTGGTCGGCTGCGATGCGGGTTTTCTGAACGGCGTCAGGATCAAGGGCGCTCATACAGCATTGAAAACGGGCATGCTCGCCGCTGAAAGTGTCCATTCGGCGCTCAAGGACAGTGGTGACGGCTACCAGGACCTGACCGGATTCGAAGACGCGGTGCGTGCATCGTGGGTCTACGACGAGTTGTACCGGGCCCGCAATTTCAGCCCGGCACTGCACAAGTTCGGCACATTTTTCGGCGCCGCATTCACGTGGATCGACCAGAATATCTTTCGTGGCAAGTTGCCCTTCACGATGCACAACCTCGTGCCGGATCACGAGTCCCTGCAAAAGGCGGATCAGGCGCCGAAAATTGACTACCCGAAGCCGGATGGCGTCCTGAGCTTTGACCGGTTGTCGTCCGTCTACCTGTCGAGCACCAATCACGAAGAAGACCAGCCGTCGCACCTGAAACTCAAGGACGAAAGCGTGCCGATTGACTACAACCTGCCCAATTACGACGAACCGGCGCAGCGTTACTGCCCCGCCGGCGTCTACGAAGTCGTCACCGCGAACGGCGAGCAGCGCTTCCAGATCAACGCGCAGAACTGCGTGCACTGCAAGGCCTGTGACATCAAGGACCCGACCCGGAATATTGTCTGGACGGTGCCGGAAGGCGGTGGCGGACCCAACTATCCCGCGATGTAGGCGACGACGGGGCGCCCCGTCGTCGTCGCGAGGTGCGCAGCGCCGTGGCGATCTCGCACGGATAATGACTCTGCCAATTAGTACGAGATTGCCACGCCCTGCGGGCTCGCAATGACTGGGTATGACTATTTCGGCTGCATGCGGATAGCACCATCGAGTCGAATGGTTTCACCATTCAGCATCGCATTCGTATAAATACTGGCGGCCAGCTGCGCGTATTCCTCCGGCTTGCCCAGACGCGACGGAAACGGAATCTGGGCGCCGAGCGATTTCTGCACCTCTTCCGGCAGGCTTGCCATCATCGGCGTCATGAAGATTCCCGGCGCAATCGTGTTGATGCGTATGCCGAAACGCGCCAGTTCCCGGGCGATTGGCAGCATCATGCCAACCACGCCGCCTTTCGATGCGGAATAGGCGGCCTGGCCAATCTGCCCCTCGAACGCCGCAATGGATGCCGTATTGATAATAACGCCACGTTCGCCGTCCGCATTTGGCTCATTGTGTTGCATTACGTTGGCAGCTTCTTTCGTCAGTATGAAAGAGCCGACCAGGTTGATCTGGATCGAGCGACTGAAGGACGCCGCCGGCATCGGGCCATCCCGTCCCAGGACCCGTGACGGCAACAGGATGCCGGCGCAGTTCACGGCGAACGTGATGCCGCCGAGGAATTCCGCTGCTGCATCGATCGCACGTTGCACCGCCTTCTCGTCGGCAACATCCGTCGCGAAAAACGCGGCATGGCTGCCAAGACTCGCGGCACTTTCGCGGCCCAGCTCTTCGTTGATGTCCAGCAGTACGGCCTTGCCGCCCGCATCAATGATCGTCTGTGCGGTCGCAAGGCCAAGCCCGGACGCGCCCCCTGAAATCACAGCGTGTGCTGTCGATAATTCCATAGTGTTCTCCGCTCCGCGTAGTTTGATTCTGCTTGCTGGTGGGCCAGATTATTCATGAACGGCACATTGGCAGGGGCGGAGGTGTGCCCCGGGAAGGGCTTTTCAGGGCTGTGCCGGACAGGGACGTCCGGCACAGAGCGTACAAGGACGTATTCACAGCGTCCCTGAAAAGCCCTCCCCGGGGTGCGCCTTCGCTTACCACCGCACCTAACCGTTCATGAATAATCCGGCACGACCGTGCAGATTCCTAGACTTCGATGCCGATCGCAACGGCCTCACCGCCGCCGATGCAAAGCGATGCAATGCCGCGGCCGCCGCCGCGTGCCCGCAGTGCATGCAGCAATGTGACGATTATGCGCGCGCCGGATGCACCGATCGGATGTCCGAGGGCGCAGGAACCGCCGTTTACATTGACCTTTTCATGCGGAATGCCGATGTCCTTCATCGCGGCCATCGTCACACAGGCAAACGCTTCATTAATCTCGTACAGGTCGACGTTGTCCGGCATCCAGCCAAGCTTTTCCTGCAACGACTTGATCGCGGCCACCGGTGCCGTCGTAAACCATTCCGGCTCCTGCGCATGCGATGCATGGCCACGAATTCGCGCGAGCGGCTCAATGTCGTGGTGCGACGCATCGACGTCACGCATCAGAATCAGGCTTGCGGCGCCATCTGAGATTGATGATGAGCTGGCAGCGGTCACTGTGCCGTCCTTTGCAAACGCCGGTTTCAGATTGGGCACCTTGTCGGGGTTGACCATTCCCGGCCCCTCGTCGACGTCAACAACGGACTCGCCTTTGCGGGAGGTCACTGTCACCGGCGCAATTTCATTGTCGAAGTCACCGCGTTCGGAGGCCTCGAGTGCGCGCGTCACGGACCGGATCGCGAATTCGTCCTGTGCCTCTCGCGTGAAGCCGTATCTGGCAGCGGTCAGCTCGGCGAAGTGACCCATCATGTGGCCGTCAAACGGGCTTTGCAGCCCGTCATAAAACATGTGATCAAGGACTTCCTGGTGACCCATGCGGTAGCCGCGACGCGCCTTGGGCATCAGGTACGGTGCATTGCTCATCGATTCCATGCCACCGGCGAGTACTACCTGGGCACTGCCCGCCACAATCAGGTCGTGGCCGAGCATGACAGTCTTCATGCCGGAGCCGCAGACCTTGTTGACAGTCGAGCACGGCACGGCAAGAGGCAGGCCGGCCGCAAGCGCGGCCTGGCGCGCGGGCGCCTGGCCGAGGCCAGCCGGCAGCACGCAGCCGAGCAACACTTCATCAATCATGTCCGCCTCGAGGCCTGAATCCTCGAGGGCCTTGCGGGTAGCGGCCGCCGACAGGTCCGTGGCCTTCACGTCGGCAAATGCGCCCTGGAAGGCACCAAGCGGTGTACGCCGGGCGGCGACAATTACAATGGAATCCTCTGTCATGACCTGCTCTGTTTCCTGGGGAAGCCGGCTACTCTCCCGTATCGCGGGATGCATGGCAACCATTTGCCGCCGCCACGAGGTCTGCCTCGCCCAACAGCGCAAGTATCCGCTGGCGTGCCGTCTCGGCGAGGTCGCGGCTCTTCGACCCCGGCGGCGCCACGAGCGGGTCCAGGATGTCGATCCGCAGCCAGTGCCGGCGGGGCAGCCAGGCGCCGGCAGGCAAGATGGCCCTTGCGCCGCGAATGACGACCGGCACGACCGGCAGGTTCCCCTTGATCGCCGCGGCGAATGCGCCCGAACGAAACGCGCCCAGTCCGGGCTGCCGGATAAATGTGCCCTCGGGGAAAAACGCCAGTGATTCACCGCTGTCCGCCGCCCGCAAAAGTGTCCGTGCATCCCGCGAGCTGCCGGCCGGCGTATTGCGATCGACGAAACGCGAGCCGATGCGCCGCAGTACGAAGCCCACCAGTGGAACAGCCTGCATTTCGCCCTTGATGACATAGGAAAAACTGGGCGGCAGATACGCCTTCAGGATGACCCCGTCCAGGTAACTCGCATGATTGGCGACCACAATGCATTGCTGCACGGGCAGGCGTTCGCCGCCCCGCACCGTCGTCCGGATGCCGGCGAGCAGGAATGGCAGGCGAGCGAACCGGGACACCCACCGTCGGCGCCGGGCAAGCCCTGGCAGGAACACGGCGCTGAAAATCGCGCCCAGAACGCAGGCGATAAACGCCAACCAGGCGTACAGTCCGTACAGCACCTGGATCAGCCGGCGCAGGATATCTGTCATCGTCATGTGTCCATCAGGGTTGCGGCAGCCAGGAGTCTGCGCCGGCACAGTTGCGTGACTTTGTCATCACCGGGTGGTGACAGGCGCCATAATGCTCATGCAATCGGCCCGATTCCCGGTTCGCGCTGTGACGCACATCTCGTTATGTTAATGCCGTCATGAATCTGTGACAGCGGTCACGCCGTGCAGGAGAGGCGCTCAGCATACTCAAATGCTTGAAAAATCCGTCGCTTGGCGAACCGCTGGGTTGACCATACACGTTGCACCGGGCGTGCTCCCGCCGAGTCAGAACTCGCGGCGTATGCTACCAGCCGGACCTGCGTGATG
>CAZLNH010000336.1:0-7473 GCA_964560775.1 uncultured Woeseiaceae bacterium
TACATCGTTGCAATGGCGCGCAAGGCGGAGGGCAGCCTGAAGGGGCCGGTTGTCGGTACTGTCATGAGTAACCTGGGCCTCGAGCATGCGCTGCAGCGGGAAGACATCGACTTTCGCCGTGCGAAGGTCGGAGACCGTCATGTGCTGGAGATGCTTCGGGAAACAGGCGGCATGCTGGGCGGAGAAACGTCCGGGCACCTGATTTGTCTCGATCGCACGACCACCGGCGACGGTCTCATCAGTGCGCTGCAGGTGCTGGCAGTCATCAAGCAGACCGGCCAGCGGCTCTCGGAACTCGCGGCCGCCATGCCGCGCTATCCGCAGATAATGCTGAATGTCCGTACCGACCGGCGCATTGATCCCAACGCGTCCGCGGATATAAGGGAGGCTGTGACGCTCGCGGAACGGGAGTTGCGCGATTCCGGCCGGGTAGTCCTCCGCGCATCAGGAACCGAACCGGTGATTCGTGTCATGGTCGAAGGGCAGGACGAACGGCAGGTGGCCGCACTGGTGAAGCGGCTGGCCGATGTCGTGGCCATCGCAGCCGCCTGAGGCGGGTTTCCCGCGCCCCTGGCAGCAAAATTGCGCGTTGATTTGCCGCTGGTGCACCGGTATCCTTGCGCGCCTTTTACCGTGACCGAAACGTGGACGGGTTATGCGTAATTACCTGGTGGCCGGAAACTGGAAGATGAACGGCAGCCTGGCAGCGACCGCAAACCTGCTGGACGATATCGTTGCCGGGTTTCGTGGTCCGGAAACGGTTGGAATGGTGGTTTGCCCGCCGTTCCCTTATCTGGCAGCCGCTGCGGACAAGCTGGCCGGGACGGCTGTCGCGCTTGGCGCGCAGAACGTCTCCGAGTACGGGGCGGGTGCGTATACCGGTGAGACGGCGGCATCGATGCTGAAAGATGTCGGCTGTTCGCACGTGATCGTCGGGCATTCTGAAAGACGGGCAATGTTTGGCGAGAGCAGTACGATCGTCGCCGAGAAATTTCGCGCTGGCCTGGCGCTCGGCCTGACACCGATATTGTGCGTGGGCGAAACGCTCGATGAGCGTGAAGCAGGCCGCACGAAGGCCGTGATCGATGAACAACTCGATGCTGTGCTGCATGCGGCTGGCATCGCGGCGTTTGCCGGTGCTGTCATTGCCTACGAGCCGGTTTGGGCGATAGGTACCGGCAAGACGGCGAGTCCCGAGCAGGCACAGGAAGTGCACGCGCATATCCGGGGACGCCTGAAGGAGAAGGACCAGGGCATCGCGACGTCGATGCAGATACTGTACGGCGGCAGCGTCAAGGGCGACAACGCAAATGGCCTGTTTACAATGGCCGATATCGATGGCGGATTGATAGGTGGCGCTTCACTGAAAGCGCAGGATTTTCTGGCGATTGCCGAGGCGGCAGCCGCCTGCAACTGAGGTTTAAATGACTACGATGCAAACTGTGGTGCTGATTGCCCACACGTTCATAGCGATACTGATCATAGTGCTGGTGCTGTTGCAGCGCGGCAAGGGAGCGGACGCGGGTGCTGCTTTCGGCGCTGGCGCGTCCGGCACGGTATTCGGTGCGCGCGGCTCATCGAGCTTTTTCTCCCGGGCGACCGGTTTCCTGGCGGCAGCATTTTTTGCCAGCAGCCTGACCCTGGCCTATATGAGTGGCCAGCAGGCGGATGCGCCAACAAGCCTGATCGAGCGCACGTCGATCATGGAGAGCTCCGAGGATGAGCCGGCCACGGAGGATACCGGCAGCGAGGCTGAGGCGCTTCCCGACATACCAGAGCTCGAAGATACCGGAGAAGATACCGGCGACGAGGCGGCTTCCGGGCAGGACTCCACACCGCCGTTGCCGGAAGAAGAGGATCCTGCGCCGGACAGCGATCCGCAGTAAAATTGACAGCAACATGCGTCGTTTCGGCGGCGCATGAGCCGATGTGGTGGAATTGGTAGACACGCTGTCTTGAGGGGGCAGTAGCGAAAGCTGTGCCGGTTCGAGTCCGGCCATCGGCACCATTGACATGAAAGGGCGTCCCGCGGACGCCCTTTTTTGTGGGCGGACAGGGTCCATGCACGGGCCAGGTCCGGCCGTACGCTTTTTCTGCGAGTGGTCTGAATCCGAATCGTCACGGCAGGGCATGCCGGCTGCGCGTACCAGCGGCACCGGCGGCACAAAAATGTCACGGCATCACGGGTTGCAGGGGTATTAACGGCGTGCGCGGGGCTGATACAATGGCGCGCTGACGCGTAGTCACCATCCTGTTTCGGACGTTTGCCTCGAATGCTTGAGAATTACCTGCCAGTACTGATTTTCCTCGGTGTTGCCGCCGGGATCGGAATGCTGCTGCTTGCACTCGGCTTTCTGCTGGGGCAGGGCAACAAGTACAGCGAGAAACTGTCGCCGTACGAATGCGGGTTCGAGCCCTTCGAGGATACGCGTTCGAGATTTGACGTCCGCTACTACCTGGTCGCCATCCTGTTCATTATTTTTGATCTCGAAATCGCGTTCCTGTTTCCGTGGGCGGTATCGCTTGATGTGATCGGCGGATTCGGGCTGATTGCGATGGGCATCTTCCTTGCGCTTTTGGTCGTGGGATTTATTTACGAGTGGAAGAAAGGTGCGCTGGAATGGGATTGAGCACGGTGGCCCGTACAGCGCCTGACGTCCAGAGCGGGCCCGCTGATGCGGGCGAAAGCCTGCAGAAGAAAGGATTTGTTGTAACGAGCGTGGATTCGGTCATGAACTGGGCGCGTACCGGTTCGATGTGGCCAATGACGTTCGGGCTGGCCTGTTGCGCCGTTGAAATGATGCATGCCGGCGCTGCCCGGTACGATCTCGACCGCTTCGGCATTATTTTCAGGCCAAGTCCGCGGCAATCGGATGTCATGATTGTTGCCGGCACGCTGGTCAACAAGATGGCGCCGGCCCTCAGGAAGGTGTACGACCAGATGCCCGAACCACGCTGGGTCGTTTCGATGGGTTCGTGCGCGAATGGCGGGGGCTATTACCATTATTCCTACTCCGTAACTCGCGGATGTGATCGCATAGTGCCGGTGGATGTATACGTTCCGGGGTGTCCGCCAACGGCGGAAGCACTTGTGTACGGCCTGATCCAGTTGCAAAAAAAGATTCACCGCACCAGTACCATAGCCAGATAAGTCAACCCAGATGACCGATAAATACGAGACACTGGCAGCTCGAATCCTCGCGCGCTTCGACAATGTGGTTACGCGTGTCCCGTCCGGCTGTGGTGAGCTGACTATCGAGGTCGACAAGGACGCCCTTGTCGATGTCGCTACCGCGTTACGCGATGAGCCGGATTTCTGCTTCGAGCAGCTTATCGACGTTTGCGGCGTCGATTACCTGATGTACTGCGTATCGGAGTGGATAACCGAAGATGCGACAGACACCGGATTCAGTCGTGGCGTCGACCGCGAGCCGGTTATCCTGGACGAGTCCGACCATTTCAATCCTCGGCGTTTCGCCGTCGTATACCACCTGCTGTCGCTGCAAAAAAACAGCAGGCTGCGGCTGCGTGTCTACACGGGAGACAACAATCCACCGATTCTGCCGTCTGTTGTCGATGTATGGAGCTCTGCGAACTGGTTTGAACGTGAGGCATTTGATCTTTTTGGCGTACTCTTTGACGGCCACCCTGATTTACGCCGCATACTGACCGACTACGGCTTCATTGGTCATCCGTTCCGAAAAGACTTTCCATTGTCCGGGAACGTTGAAGTGAAATACGACGCTGAGAAAGGCCGTGTTGCCTATCAACCTGTCAGTATCGAATCACGTACGCTGGTGCCCAAGGTGATTCGTGATGACAATCGCTATTCGCCGCACCTTAAGGACCCGGCTACCGATGGCTGAGATCCATAATTACACGATGAACTTTGGTCCGCAGCACCCTGCGGCACACGGTGTGCTGCGCCTCGTGCTGGAGATGGACGGTGAGGTCGTGCAGAAGGCGGACCCGCACATTGGTTTGCTGCACCGGGCCACTGAAAAGCTCGCCGAATCCAAACCCTACAACCAGTCTATCGGTTACATGGACCGGCTCGATTACGTGTCCATGATGTGCAACGAGCATGGTTACGTGCTGGCCGTGGAAAAACTCCTGGGCGTCAAACCGCCAGAGCGGGCGCAGTACATACGCGTCATGTTCGATGAAATCACACGAATTCTGAACCACCTGATGTGGCTCGGCACACACGGGCTCGACATTGGTGCGATGACGATGTTCCTGTACTGTTTTCGCGAACGCGAGGACCTGATGGATTGTTACGAGGCGGTGTCCGGAACCCGGATGCATGCCACGTATTACCGTCCTGGTGGAGTCTATCGCGACCTGCCCGATACGATGCCACGCTACCAGGCATCGAAATGGCGCAGCCAGAAGGACGTGGACCGGCTGAACAAGGCACGCGACGGTTCGCTGTTGGACTTCATCGAGGCATTCACCGATAAATTCCCGGGCTGCGTCGACCAGTACGAGACGCTGTTGACGAATAACCGTATCTGGAAACAGCGCACGGTCAACATCGGAGTCGTCTCGCCGGAACGCGCCCTGCAACTGGGCTTTACCGGGCCGATGCTCCGCGGCTCGGGCGTCGAATGGGACCTGCGCAGGAAACAGCCCTATGCCGTGTACGACCGCCTTGATTTTGATATTCCGATTGGCGTAAACGGCGATTGCTACGACCGCTATCTCGTACGCGTCGAAGAGATGCGGCAATCAAACCGGATCATCAGGCAGTGTATCGACTGGCTGCGTGCCAATCCGGGACCGGTCACAATCGACGATCACAAGATCGTGCCGCCGACGCGCTTCCAGTTGAAGGACGACATGGAATCGTTGATCCATCACTTCAAGCTCTTTACCGAAGGCTACTGCGTGCCGGCAGGCGAGGCGTATGCCGCAGTCGAAGCGCCAAAGGGCGAGTTTGGTGTCTACATGATTTCCGACGGTGCCAACAAGCCGTATCGCTGCAAGGTGCGGGCGCCTGGTTTCGCGCATCTGTCTGCCATGTCCGAAATGGTGGTTGGTCACATGCTCGCGGACGTCGTTGCCGTGATCGGAACACTCGATATTGTATTTGGCGAGATTGACCGATGAGCGACCAGACCTTGCTGTCCGAACACGTGAAATCGGAAATTGAGCGTTGGAAAGCGCGGTTTCCGGAGGATCGCCAGCGTTCCGCGGTTATCGGTGCGCTGCATGCAGTCCAGCACGAAAATAATGGCTACCTTACCGCCGAACTGATGAGTGAAGTGGCCGAGTACCTGGACCTCCCGCCGATCCAGGTTTATGAGGTGGCGACCTTTTATTCCATGTTCCAGACGAAGCCGGTCGGCCGTCACAATGTCGCCATTTGCACCAACGTCTCGTGCATGTTGCGCGGGGCGTACGACATTGTTGCACATGCTGAAAAGAAGCTCAGCATCAAGCTGGGTGAAAGCACCGCGGACGGCCGCATCTATCTCAAGAAAGAAGAAGAATGCCTTGCTGCCTGTTGCGGCGCGCCGATGATGATGGTGGATCACAAGTACCATGAGAACCTGACGCTGGAGCAGGTAGACGCGATACTGGACGGACTGGACTGATGGCGTATCAACACAACCTGGTCTGTTTCAATACGTTCGGAGAGGAAAATCCCTGGACAATTGACACGTACGAAAAGCTTGACGGGTATAAAGCGTGGCGTCGCATTCTTGCCGGCGAGCTCACTCCCGAGCAGGTTATAGAAGAGGTCAAGGCATCGGGCCTGCGCGGTCGCGGCGGTGCAGGTTTTCCGACGGGCCTGAAATGGAGCTTCATGCCGCGCACGGCGCCCGGGCAGAAGTACCTCGTCTGCAATTCCGACGAGAGCGAGCCCGGCACCTGCCATGATCGCGAGATATTGCGCTACAACCCGCATTCGCTGATCGAAGGCATGGCGATTGCGTCCTATGCGATGGGTGCGACGGTTGCCTACAACTACATTCGCGGCGAGTTCATCGATGAACCGGTGCCGCGATTCGAGACGGCTCTCGAGGAAGCCTATGCGGCCGGCCTGCTTGGCAAGAACATCCAGGGGTCAGGCATCGATTTCGATCTGTATACCTATGTCGGGGCCGGCGCCTACATTTGTGGCGAGGAAACGGCATTGCTGGAGTCGCTGGAAGGCAAACCGGGCAAGCCCCGATTCAAGCCGCCGTTCCCGGCGAACTTCGGGCTCTACGGCCGGCCGACAACAGTCAATAACACACAGAGTCTTGCCAGCGTGCCGACGATCATTCGTAAAGGCGCCTCGTGGTTCGCCGATCTCGGCCCGGAGAAATCCGGCGGGACGGCCCAGTTCTCCGTTTCCGGCCACGTAGAAAAGCCCGCCAACTTTGAGTTGCCGATGGGCATACCGTTCACAGATTTGCTTGAACTGGCCGGCGGCGTCTGGAAGGGCCGCAAGCTCAAGGCGGTCATACCCGGCGGGTCATCGACCCCGGTGTTGACAGCGGACCAGATCATGAACTGCACGATGGATTACACGTCGCTGCAAGAAGCGGGATCGGCCTTTGGCACGGGCGCGGTCATGGTTATGGACGAGACAACCTGCATGGTGCGCGTGTTGCGCCGGATTTCCCGTTTCTACATGGCGGAATCGTGCGGGCAATGCACGCCGTGCCGCGAGGGCACGGGCTGGCTGTACCGCATGCTGACACGAATTATCGACGGCCAGGGGCAGCAAGAGGATATCGACAAGCTGGTTGCCGTCGCGAACAAGATCGAAGGGCATACGATTTGCGCCCTCGGTGACGCCGCGGCGTGGCCGGTACAGAGCTTCATCAAGCATTTCCGCCATGAGTTTGAGTACATGGTTCAGAATCACGGCCGCAGCGTGGTCGACGAGACGGCGAGTGTCGCGGCATGAGTGACGATACCGTAACGATAGAAGTCGACGGCAAGCCCGTGCAGGCACGGAAAGGGCAGATGCTGATCGAAATAACGGACGCACACGGGATCCATGTGCCGCGTTTCTGCTACCACGAGAAACTGAGCGTAGCGGCGAACTGCCGTATGTGCCTGGTGGAAGTCGAGAAAGCACCGAAGCCGATGCCGGCCTGCGCGACGCCTGTTGGTGACGGCATGAAAGTCTTCACGCATTCCTTCAAGGCCTCGGCGGCACAGAAAGCGACGATGGAATTCCTGCTGATCAACCATCCGCTGGACTGCCCGATTTGCGACCAGGGCGGCGAATGCGAACTGCAGGACCTGGCACTTGGCTACGGCCGCGACATCTCGCGCTATAACGAACGCAAGCGCGTCGTCAAAGACCAGGATATCGGCCCGCTGGTGTCAACGGACATGACGCGCTGTATCCACTGCACGCGGTGCGTGCGCTTCAGCCAGGAGATCCAGGGTCTGCAGGAACTCGGCACGATCGGCCGCTCCGAGGACATGAAGATCAGCATGTACGTCGAGAAGAGTGTTGATCATGAG
>CAZLNH010000337.1:0-2048 GCA_964560775.1 uncultured Woeseiaceae bacterium
GGACGCGCGGTACCGACCGGCGGGCGCCGGGGCGGAGGTGTGCCCCGGGCGCGCGGACGACGACCCATGACAGGGACATCCGGGCTCGCACGACGAAGACGCTGCCGGGCCCGCGGCGGATGGCGCGCCGGCCGCTGGAGACCAGCGCGAGGATAAGTATGCTGCTCGCGCCAATACCCAGCACAAGATCGGCATTGTTCACAACTTTGAAAGGCAACTCGACCATTGCTGACGTGATACCGAGTATCCAAAGCAGGTTGAATATATTCGAGCCGACGACATTCCCCACGGCGATGTCCGCCTGTCCGCGCCAGGCCGCGACCGCGGACGCTACAAGTTCGGGACTTGAAGTTCCGATCGCAACGACTGTCAGGCCGATAATCGCATCTTCGATGCCCCAGCTTGCTGCCATGCCGACCGCCGCATCTACGACCCATTGCCCGCCGAAGAAGAGCGCGACGATCCCGACAAGTATATAAATACCAGCGCGCATCGCGCTGCCCTGAATCTCGGAGGGGTTATCAAAATGATTGGCATGACGTGATATCTTGTAGACGTAGAGCATGAACAGCAGGAAGAAAAACAGCAGAATGCCGCCATCAATCCGGCTGATCGTCAATTCAGCATTACTCGAAAAGAGCGCGGCATTGGCGAGAAAACCGACGAGCAGCGCTGCTGTCAGCGAGAACGGTATTTCCGACATCACCGTCGAGTCCTGAACAGGCAGCGGCCGGATTATGGCCGCTATGCCAAGCACCAGCAGGACGTTGGCGATATTGCTGCCGATGATGTTGCCGATGGCCAGATCCGGGTTGCCACGGAGTCCCGAGATCATCGTAACGAGCAATTCCGGCATCGATGTGCCAAAGGAAACGATCGTCAGGCCAATCGCCAGCGGTGTCACTCCAAAGCGCGCTGCAACGTCCGATGCACCAACGACGAGCCAGCCGGCCCCTTTTATCAGGGCGGCCAGCCCCACGGCCATCAATAGCAAATCCATCAATGTTAGTCTTCCATCCAGGTACCGGGAAGGTGGCATCATAGCGTGCGAGGCACGCAGCGGCAGCCCCCGCCGGATTTTTGTGCGGCATCGATCCTGGATGCGGCGAGAGCAGCCGCGTCATCAATAATTGCCGGCAGCTGGAAATTGAACGGAAGGAGAAACGGATGGCGGCAAAGGCATTATCACTCAGGTACTCACTGGCAACGGTCATCGCCGTTGTCGCGGGCGCGCTGCTTCTCGGTGTCCTGCAGTCTTTCGTTTTCGGCAGGCACTACCTCATTCCGACCGGTTTGCTGATTTTCGCCCTGCTGTCCGGAAACATCGCAAGGTACGCCTTCCGCGAACAGCCCTGGGCGCAGCATACGGCGTTCTGGATCGGCGTCCTGCTGACTTGCCACATGTTTTTCGCGTTGTTCTGGAGCGTCCAGTATCGGCGGATGCTCGGAGCAGCGTTTGAGCCTGTCGCCATTCTCGTCACAGTGGTGCTCGCGTACCTGACCTGGCAGTACGCACGCCGCAACAAACTGTTTCCCTGATAGGAGGGAACAGAACAGCCAGTAGCAGGTCAGAGCAGGCCGCCACATACAAAATTATTTCGCACCTAACACCACTGTCCGAGGGAGTCCCCGAACACCATGTCTATTTCCGTCTACGACCTGTCCGTAGCATCAATGTCGAGAATGCTGCTGAGCATGGATGCGATCGTCAGCAAGGCCGAAAACTACGCTGACGAACAAAAAATCGAATCAGAGGCGCTTCTGAATGCACGGCTGTTCCCGAACATGCTGACATTCATTCACCAGATACGCATCGCGACTGATGTCGGCAAAGGTGCCGTGGCACGCCTTTCTGGGAGTGACGTGCCGAAATGGGAGGATGAAGAAAAAACGTTTGGCGACGTACACGGCCGTATTCGCAAAGCGCTGGATTACTTCGCAACTTTCAAGCCGGACCACTTCGAGGGCTCCGAGGAACGCGAGATCCGGTTGCACATCGGCGGCCATACGCTCGAATTCTCAGGCAAGGACTACCTGCTGTCGTTCGT
>CAZLNH010000338.1:0-4454 GCA_964560775.1 uncultured Woeseiaceae bacterium
ATTTTCGGCTGTCGGGCGAATTCTCGCCGGAGATCCCGGAGATCTAATCGCGATGTGGCTGCCGGAACCTGTTTACGAAAGTCTGCCGTACGTATACGTCGGATGCGGTGCGTTGATCGTGGCCGGGGCCGTCTACCTCGGCATCGGCAACGCCGGTACGCCCTATTACGTCGTGATAGGTATACTCAGCATTCTTGGCGGCGTTGTGATTTACCTGCGCCGAAAAACCGCGCGGCAGGCTAAAGCCGCGTCGGACTTCTCGGACTCCGATTATTAGCGCCGAGCCCAGGCGCTTGTTCTGACCGGCGGGAAATCTGGTGCCGGCACCAGACAAAACGGCAGGACAGCCGATTTTGGACGCGCGACGCGCGCCCGAAGGGCGAGCGCCAGGGATGGCGCGAGTCCACTCGAACCCGGGACCTACTGATTACAAATTAATCTTGTATTCCAGTAACCGCGCGATTCTCAGCCCAATCATATTGCCGAACCCAGTCCTCTGTGAATCGGGGACGACCATTGGCGGATAGTGCGTATAAGGGGCCTTATGTGAGCCGGCCAGCGCGGCGGCGCGGGTTGGTGACCCGGTGGCTAATTTGTGGGGGCTCGGTTGAGCGCGTCATGAGGGCCGAGCCGACCCGGCCCGCGTCGTTCGGGCGAATCTTCGCCTTTGAGCTGGAAATGCCGTTGGGCGCGAGCGGCGCGCGGCCTCAAGCCAAGACGTGCCCGTCGCGGCGCAGCGGCCCGAGGCGGCCGAGCGGCAGTCAGATCGACAGATCGCGCTCGGGCGGTGCGCGGCTCGGATGCGCAGGATCGATGGACTCGGCGGGCCTCCGCAAGTTCGGCGTCCACGGGTTCGTCGATATTCATGTCGGTACCACTGAGGACGTCGCCGACACCGTTATCGGAGAAATGGCTATCCACTCACCGACACAGAGTCGAGTGGACGTCATAGCCATCGATGTCGATGGCATGCTAGACCGCGATTTCGGGCTGTTCTACGATTCGGTACCGCTAGGCGGCGTCCTGATCATCGACGATTACGGCGACACAATTAGCAAGCGGGGCAGCGATGCGCTCGCACGGTATCGCAAATGGGATCGGGATACGACTTTAAAAAGGATCCTAGAGTTGTCATCATTCCACCGCAAGCGCCTACTCGGCAAGCATTTGTTGACTTATCGATTGGTCGAGCGATTCGAAGCGATTGGGTTGTTATCGAAGGACAATCTGGTTGGCTCCATGCTATTCTGCCGTAAGTCTGGCCATAATCGATTTCAAGAACGATGGACCCGCAAAAAGGCGGACGCGGTGGAAAGCTCCTTCGTTGACGACTTACTGACGTACCACAGCAACGCCGATTCTGTTCGCGAGCACACTCTCCTGCCTTTGATTAGAGGAGTTCCGCGTAGCGGGCGCGATGATCGCGATTCTTGAACCAATTTCACACTCCGAGCCGTGGTGATCGGAAGGATCGTGAAATGCTTTATGGCGGCCGCGCAAACGCGCCGCCGCACGTCGTTCGAGGACAACCATTCCTTTGTCTGAGAGGCAAGAAGGTGCCCAGCAGTTGGATGTGGCGGTAACACTGAACTTCCTTCGACCGAAGCCCTGCCCGTACCCGCTTGTCCGCATCGGGGGCAAGCGAGATGGAGCATATCTGGTTCCCGATGACCTAGTAGGAGTGAAAGCCTGCTTTTCGCCCGGGGTCAGCAATCGAAAGGACTTCGAGGATGAATTGACTGACAGGTACGGGATCAACTGCCATCTTTGTGACAGGTCGAGTAACGTGGCAGATTTCGCCACGCCGCTACGGCCTGACAAGCAGACATTTAAAAAACTTTGGCTCGACGTTGAACGTACCGATGAGTGCATATCGCTTGAGGACTGGGTCAGCGAGATGTCGCCGGATCGGGACGATGACCTGATCCTGCAGATGGACATAGAAGGGGCAGAGTATCGCAATCTGCTCGCGACGCCCGAGTCTACTCTTAGGCGATTCCGTATCGTCGTGCTCGAACTCCACTACTTAGGTGTCGCGAAGCAGCCAGCGAGGTTTGCCGAGCAGCTAGGGCCGCTTCTGAGCAGGCTGGACGAGATGTTCGTCTGCGTTCACGCTCACCCTAACAATTGTTGTGGAGAGTTCGATCTTCCGGGCACGAGAATGAATGTCCCTAACGTCCTCGAAGTCACATTGCTTCGACGCGATCGAATCGAAAAACACCAAGGACGAGAAACGCATTCTCCACGTCTTCCTCACCCACTCGACATCAAACGGAACGTGTCATCCAAGCCACCGATATTCTTGAACGACGCATGGCTAGAGGGGGCGCGAGCCGTCGAGTCGCGAATAAAACGCCTGGAAGACGACTTGGACTATGTTAGGCATCGTGCATCCAGCGCTGAATCTGCAGCTGAGCGAATTGCGGAGCGACTTTACGAATATGCCGTGAGGGCACGTGATCAGTTGGCTGTCACGTGGACTCATCGACCTCGTACCGTAACTCTCGAGAATCTGGCTCGCAACAAGGACTACTTTCTCAGCAGCGCGTGGGGCGGGGCCACGCCGAGAGGTAAAGTGGTGGAAAAGAGACCATACTTCTTTCATACAGCGATAGAGACTGATCAGTGCATTACGATCGATCTTGACATCGAGTCGGAGCTCCATTCGATGATCATCACGAATCGCACGGATACTTGCCTCGAACGCGCACGGTGCCTGTTCTACGAAGTCCACGACGAGGCCGTGTGCCCGATGTTAAACGCATATCCGCTCGGGCAGGCAGCACGCCTGATGGACAGGAGACTGCCCAGGGCCGAAACGCCCATGCTTGGTGTAAAGGGCCGCTATGTTTCGATTTTCTCTCCGGTCAGGACAGCCTTGCACTTCTCGGACATCGAAATATACGGGAGGGTTGCGGAGTGAGAATGCGCTCCTGACGGTTCATCATACACGGCCGTGCTCGCGAGCAATCAGCCGTGCAAGCTCTTCAGCCTGCTGTCCGAGTGCCGCGCCTCCTTTCAAGGCCGTCTCCGGGCATGCAAAGACAGCGCTTCCCACGCAGCGCGCCGTCCCCCGTGGCGGCCGTTGCGAGGCTCTGCGCAGTACGTCGCGAAACTGCGACAGGCATCGTCCCGCTTTCCCGGTGGCGAATGGCTATAATTCGCGCCACTCGCACGCTTCATGTGACCATGCAATGAGCATTCGCTGCCTCGAACCCCTTCGCCTGCCACTATTTGTCCTCGCCATTACCGCCGCGGGCTGCGGCGGCGAGCCGTCGACCAAGGCAGCCCAAGCCGTAGAAGCGCTGCCGGTCGGGAACTATTTCCTCGGCACGGAACCGGTCTACGCACATCTCGCCAATGCGAGTGGCGGCAGCTGGGTTTTCACGACCGTCACGCGATCCGATGCGCCGATCGATTCCAGTTACCTCGTCCGCCTGAACGACCTGACGCCGGTGTTCGACATCCGCTCCGCGGAGTGCCAGCCGCAAGCGTACCCGACCTCGCACCGCTGCAGCCTCACGCATCCGTTCCGGAAGAAGGATACGGGTATGCTGGACAAGCTCATCAACAGCGGCATTGCCGTCGGTACCGCCGGCAAGGTCACGGAAATCTCACAGACCTATGAAACGAGCTTCGACGAGCCGACATTCAACCAGGCGGTAGACGAAGCGCTGGTCAATACCGGCCTCGACCTTTCGCGCCGTCCGCTCATCGAGTCGCTCGAAAAGTACGATGCGGTGCTGGCGCGTGGCCAGGCGGAACTCGAAAAGCTCACGCAGCAGGCCACGACTGCGCGCGCCAATACCGCGAACGTCGTACTCAGGATCCGGCCAAAAATCAGCGGCGTGATCGCCTACTACTCGAACGATATCGAGTTTACTGAGATCGTCGACCTGACTATCCGGGGACCCGCTTCGCTGCCGGAGGCAGGGTTGCAGTCCGGTGCGGCCATGTTGCCCTGCGACGCGCGCTACTGCGCATCCGCGGCGGATAAAGCCGTTCGCGACCTCGACGCCTCGATCGCTGCGCACAAGGAGCGGCTCTCCTCCCTCATCACACCGAATTCGCAAGCTTACAACGTGCTTTGCGAGGAGTCGTCACACGAGGGCTATCACCTCGTCATCACCTGCCCCGATGTCGTCGAGGTCGTGCAAAATCAGCCCGCCGAGGTGGTGCTCGACGTCACCGTCCTGTCGCGCGACTTCGAAAACCTGTTCCCGGATTTCAGCCTCTCGGACGACCGGCTCCACGTGCAGATTGCCGGCGATTCGGTGCGCTTTAGGAACGCGACTACGGACTACCTGACACTGACGGCGCAGACGGTCTACTACAATTCTACCGTCCATACGACGAACGCACCCATCGACCTCCCGCCCGGCGTGTCGATCGTGCGGCAACTCGCGGAATTCACCTCGCAGCCCATCCAGATCGAGTCCAGCTATTGGCGCATG
>CAZLNH010000339.1:0-3488 GCA_964560775.1 uncultured Woeseiaceae bacterium
GGTTTCAACGATTTCTTCGATCTGCCCCTCATCGATAATCAGCGGGGGTGAGAACGCGAGCGTGTCACCGGTCGTGCGGATAATCAGGCCGTTGTCGTAGCAATCACGAAATATCTGCATGGCGCGGGCCGTGGGCTGGCCGTCGATCGGCTGCAACTCGACGGCGCCGATCAGGCCGAAGTTACGCACGTCGATGACGTTCGGTTCATCTTTCAGGCTGTGCAGCGCGTCCCCGAACGTCGACTCCAGAGCCCGGGCGCGTTCGAACAGCCCTTCCTCATTATAGACGTCCAGCGCCGCGCAACCGGCCGCCGCCGCGAGCGGGTGCCCGGAGTAGGTGTAGCCGTGAAAAAACTCGATGGCGTTGTCCGGCCCGGTCATGAAAGTGTCGTACACCTTGCTCTTTGCGAGTACGGCGCCCATGGGTACCGTGCCACTGGTCAGGCCCTTGGCAAGTGTCATCAGGTCCGGCGTGACGCCGAAACGGCCGGCACCGAATGCGGCACCGGTCCTGCCAAAACCACAGATGACTTCGTCGAAGATCAGCAGGATTCCGTGCCGGTCACAAATTTCACGAATGCGCTTCAGGTAACCTTCCGGCGGCAGCAGTACGCCCGCCGATCCGGCGATAGGTTCAATGATTACGGCAGCGATCGTTGACGCGTCGTGCAAGGCGACGACGTTTTCCAGCTCATCGGCAAGGTGCGCACCCCACTGCGGCAGCCCGCGCGAGAATGCGTTGTGTTCAAGGTTGTGCGTGTGCGGCAAATGGTCGACGCCCGGCAGCATCGCCCCGAACATCTTGCGATTCGGCGATATGCCACCCACCGATATGCCGCCGAAACCGACACCATGGTAACCGCGAGCACGGCCGATCAGGCGCGTACGGGATGCCTCGCCACGCAGTCGATGCCAGGCCAACGCCATTTTCAGTGCCGTGTCGACCGCTTCGGAGCCCGAGTTGACAAAGAATGCGTAATCCATGCCCTCCGGTGCTATGTCCGTCAGCCGGTTCGCCAGTTCAAACACCCTCGGGTGACCGAGCTGGAACGCCATGGCGTAATCGAGTTCCGCGGCCTGCTGCTGGATCGCTTCGACGATCTTCGGGTGACAATGCCCGGCGTTACAGCACCACAGACCGGCGACGGCATCGAGCAACTTGCGACCATCATGCGTGCGGCAGTACATACCCTTGGCGCCGGTAATCAGGCGCGGATTTTCCTTGAAGTATCGATTGCCGGTGAACGGCATCCAGTACGCTTGCAGATCGGGCAGATCTGCATGCAGGTTCTCGGCGGCATTGTTCGTCATTGTCGGACTCCGTGAATTTCGTCTGCGCCGGCAGTGCCGGCCTACAGGACTTCCTTTAGCCGGTAGTACATCATGCCAAGCGCCAGGGCCGGATTCGCAAACCACTTGCCCCCCGGCAGCCGCAGATGCCGGATGCGCTCAAAGACATCGAATCGCTCGGTAGTGCCGGCAATGGCATCAGCCAATACGGTACCGGCCATGTGCGACGGTGCGAGTCCGTGACCCGAATATCCCTGCGCATACCAGGTATTGCCCTCGATTCGGCCGAACTGGGGAATACGATTGATACTGATCGCGATGTAGCCACCCCACTCAAAATCGATCGTCGTATCGGCGAGCTGCGGGAAGGCACGAACCATGTTGGGCTTCAGCGTTGCCGTGATATCGCGCGGGTCGCGTCCGGAATAATTGCAAAGTCCGCCAAACAGCATGCGCTTGTCCGCCGACAGCCGGAAGTAATCGAGTCCTACACGCTGGTCGCAGGCCGCCATATCTTCCGGCAGTAGTTCATTGGCAAGTTTCGCGGACAGGGGTTCGGTGGCAATGACGTAGCTGCCCGATGGAATCACGGCGCCGAATAGCCGCCGCTCGGCGCGGCCGAGATACGCATTTCCGGCGAGCACAACCGACCTGGCATGCACGATGCCGTCCCGGGTCTCGACGCGGGGATTCGCCCCGTGATGCACACGGGTTATCGGCGTCTGCTCGAATATCCTGGCACCCAGTTGCTCGAGAGCGCGCGCCTCGCCGAGGCACAGGTTTAACGGATGCAGGTGTCCGTTGCCGCGATTGATGAGACCACCGATGTACCGCTTCGACCCGATATAGCGTGGCAACGCGTCCTGTTCGACGAGCAGCATTTCATGGGGATAGTCGAGCGCGCGCTTGCGTTCGATCTCGGCACGAAAATAATCCATTTCCTTGTCTTTAAGGGCGAGATCGAGATAGCCGAACTTGAGATCGCAATCAATGTCGTGCCGCCGGATGCGGTCAACGACGATATCGCGGCAATCGACGCCCATTTGCCAGACCAGGCGAGCGGCGTCACTGCCGAGCCGTTTCTCAATCTTGTCGACATCGACGAAACCGTCTATCAGCTGCCCGCCGTTGCGCCCCGAGGCACCCCAGCCGACGCGATTTGCTTCGAGCAACGCGACATCCTAGCCGCGCTCGGCGAGACTCAATGCCGCCGACAGGCCGGTAAATCCGGCACCCACGACGGCAACATCGCAGCGATGCTCGCCGCGCAATGGCGCATAGTCCGTGCGCCAGTTGGCGCTGGCCGCGTAATACGAGCGTGGATGTTCCTGGGGCTGCTGCATGGCATGCAGGGTACGCGAGCGCTGATGAGTTAACAATATTTAAACAGTTGAAATTAAGCTGTTGTATTTCATACTATGGCACAGGCGATCGTTTAGTATTATTAACAATTCAACACTGGAAAAAGCCATGGACGACATCGGACCGCGCTTGAAGGCGTTGCGCCAGCAGCATCACCTGTCACAGCGCCGGCTCGCTGCGAAGTCGGGTGTCTCAAATGCCACGGTCTCGCTGATTGAGAACGGGCGCAGTGATCCGTCGATGGGTCTTCTAAAGCGCATCCTCGATGCAATGGGAGTGTCGTTCGCGGAATTCTTTTCGGAGCCGCAAGCCGCGCGGGAACAGTACTTCTTCCGGGCTGCCGAGTTGAGCGAAATAAGCAGCGGCCCGATCAGCTACCGCCAGATTGGCAGCGACCTGAGCGGCAGTGCGCTGCAGATTCTCCACGAACGCTATCTGCCGGGCGCCGATACCGGCCGCTCGATGCTGAGTCACGAGGCTGAAGAAGGGGGCATCATCCTCGCGGGCCGCCTTGAGGTAACCGTCAGCGGTCAAACGGCAACCTTGTCTGCCGGCGACGCCTACCGCTTCAACAGCCGCCTGCCGCATCGCTTCCGCAACACCGGCAGTGAAGACTGCGTTCTGGTCTCGGCCTGCACGCCACCGAGTTTTTGAGCCGACCCGTAACGACCCCGCGGCACCCCCGTCATCGCGAGCCCGCAGCACCCCCGTCGTCGCGAGCCCGCAGCCCCCCTGTCGTCGCGAGCCCGCAGCACCCCCCGCGGAGCGGGCCCGCAGCCCCCCCGGCGAGCCGAGGCGGGAACCCCCCAGGCGGTCGCGGCCGGCAAGCTCGCACG
>CAZLNH010000340.1:0-5618 GCA_964560775.1 uncultured Woeseiaceae bacterium
CACCCGTCAGCCAGGTGAAAAGCGCGCCCCAGCGAAACCACCACAGCGCGCGCGGAGCAACGTATTGTGTAATACCACCGCCGCCGGGACCGCCTTCGTCAGAGGCCGCATCTGCCAGCGCCGGCACCTGCACGAAATTGAAGTAGTACAGCAAGCCGATCCATGTAATGCCTGCCAGCACATGCAGCCAGATAATGGCCGATACCGGGTTTGCCGCAACGGCATTGCCGGCAACGGCGAACAGGATAATGATTGCGAGCACGAAGCCACCGATAATCGTACCGGCGACAGTGTTCAATGGATTCATTTTGGATCTCCCTGGGTATTATAAATTGGTTTCGCTCGGAAGTTTATTCCGGGGAGCGTCGAGCCCCGTCCATTCCTGGCGGGGCTCCCCATTATATGCGTTGTGGGTCACGAAATCAGGCTTGACGGGGATTGGCTCCGGCGCTCATCTTTTGGTCGCGCGCCGGAACTGCCATACTGGGCATCCGTCCAGTCGTAACACGGTGCCATGGCCTCGACGCCTCCGCCAGTATCCCGCCCCGGTTACCCGCCATCGCCGTGCAACCGGGTGTGTACGTTGAATGATGTCAACGTCTGCATCGGTTGCCTGCGCACGCTAGATGAGATTGTCGGCTGGAGCGCGATGTCGGCCGAGCAGCAATGGTCTGTCGTCAGGGAACTGGCGCGTCGCGGTGACGGCGGGTGACTACGGGATGGCTATCGGAATTGTCTGCCCGGGGCGTACAATGGCGCGTTTGGTCCAGGTGTTACCGATGCGAAATGTACTGACGATTCTGTGTCTGGCCGTGCTGTTGTCCGGCTGCACCGCTCTGATGGTCGGCAACGGCAGCAGCAGTGGCGGACAGATTGGCAAAGGTGAGCGTACCGAAGCGCAGGTCAGGCTGGATGCCGAAACGACGGCGGCGGTGAGCAGCCGGCTGGCGGCGGACAGCCAGGTTGGCGCATTCAATATCGGTGTTGAAACATTCGAGAGTCGAGTTACATTGCGTGGTACCGTGAACTCCTATCAGGTGCGGATGCGCGCGCAGGAACTCGCCGACAGCGTGGACGACGTCGTGTCGGTATCGAACCAGATCCGGGTTGTGAACCAGCAATGACGCCGTGAGTTCTTGAATTCCCGCCAGTCAGACCCATCTGGACAGTCAGTAATCAATTTAATGAGTGAGCGTACAGCAGTGGATATTAATGAAAGAATCGAGGCGCAGCTGAAAGACAATCCGGTACTCCTCTACATGAAAGGCACGCCGGATTTCCCGCAGTGCGGTTTCTCGGGACAGACCGTTGCGGCACTGAAGTCTGTCGGCAAGCCGTTTGCCTATGTCAATATTTTCGAGGACCCGGAAATTCGGGAAGGCCTCAAGACCTATTCAAACTGGCCGACATTTCCGCAACTCTACGTCAATGGTGAGTTGATCGGCGGCTGCGACATCATCATCGACATGTACCAGTCCGGCGAGTTGAAAGAGCTGCTGGCCGGGGAGAACGAAGCAACCGTCAGCTCTGATTGACGTCCTGCTTGAATTCGTCCCAGTCAAGCGCACTCGCGGTGTCGTACACCGGCTTGAAGCGATTGACAATGTCGCAGAAGACATCCGCCGTCACCTCGGCATCATAGGCGGCTGAATGCGCCATGGATTCGTCCCATGGGATCCCCGCGGCCTTTACCGCACGCGCCAGCACGGTCTGGCCGTAGGCAACCCCGCACAACGTCGCAGTATCGAAGCAGCTGAACGGGTGAAACGGATTGCGCTTGACCGCAGCGCGTTCGATAGCAGCATTGACAAAGCCGAGGTCAAACGCAGCATTGTGGCCAACCAGTATTGCGCGCGAGCAGCCGGCCTCGCGGACCGCGCGCCGCACGTCCCGAAAGATACGCTGTAGCGCATCACGTTCATCGATTGCCGGGCGCAGGGGATGGTCCGGATCGATACCGTTAACGGCCATGGATGCAGGGTCCATGTTTGCGCCATCGAAAGGCTTGACGTGATAGCGGAAGGTCTGGCCCCGCGCCAGCGTTCCGTCCTCCTGGAATTCAACCAGTACGGCCGCTATTTCCAGCAGGGCGTCCGTACGCGAGTTGAAACCGCCCGTTTCGACATCGACGACAACCGGCAGGAATCCACGAAAGCGATCCGATATGGAGTAGGAGTGAGTCACCGTGATTCAGGCGTGCAGCGGTTGCATGAGTCAGTCACTCCGGCCAAGCGCCTGCGACGCCAGCACATCCTGGTCCAGCAGCAGGTTCATGGTGTAACGCACGCCAAATCCGGTAATGTTGGTCGGCACATGCGCAAGGCCGCCTTTGCGGTTGCATGCGCTGAGGTCGATGTGTATCCATGGAATCTTGCTGTCAACGAATTCATTAAGGAATGTTGCCGCAAGAATATGGTCGCCGCCGCCATTCGGTGAACACTGCTTGATATCGGCTGTTTCGCTCGACAGCTCACTCAGGAACTCCTTGCCGATCGGAAATGGCCACACGCGTTCGCCGGATTCGCGGCCGCATTTCTTCAGGACCGGGTGCAGGTCCTGCCGGTTTGTGAACACGCCGCTGTAACGTGTCGTGACCGCGACCATGCAGGCGCCAGTCAACGTAGCATAGTCGATCACAAGTTGCGGCTTGTCGTTACAGGCGAAATGCAGCGCGTCGGCAAGCGCCATGCGGCCCTCCGCGTCGGTGTGGACCGTCTGGATTGTCTTGCCGTTGGCTGCGGTGATTACGTCCTGCGACTTATACGCCCTCGGACCGGTGCGGTTTTCCGTGATTGCCAGCCAACAGTCGACCGCATGCGGAAACTCGAATTCGGTCATCGCGAGCAGCGTACCGACGGCCACAGCGCTGCCGCCCATGTCGATATGCATGTCCAGCATCGCATTGAACGGTTTCAGGTTGGTACCGCCGGTATCAAAAATTATGCCTTTGCCGACAAGGCTGAGCGCTGGCGACCCCCGCTTGCCATCAGGCCGGTAGCGTAAACGGATCATCGACGCGCTGTCGTCTTCATTACCCTGCGCAACGGCGAGGAACGCGCCGGCGCCCATCTTCTCGAGCTCCGCCACCCCGTATTTTTTGAACTGCCAGCCATGTTCCCGGGCAAGGTCACGGAGGACTTTGACGTACTCGTAGCCATCCAGTTTGTTCGGTGGCAGCGAAGTCAGCCAGCGTGCGAGATTATTGCCGCTTGCTTCGGCCTGAATCCGGCGGAGGTCCATCCGCTCATCCATTCCTATCAGGCGTATGCCCTTGACATGTGGCTTCGGCGTTTCCTTTTTGAATGTCGGCATCGTGAAACCGGCCGCGAGCGCCGCTGCCATGGCACATTCCGCGATCCGTCGTTGCCGGTCATCGTCGAATCCGAGTACCCATACGCCAACAATCACAGGCTTTTCTGTCAATGCCGCGGCAACCAGCTTGCGAGCGAGCGTCAGGTCGTCGAAAACATCGGTACTCGTGCCGACCTGTCCGATATGCACCGCGGTTTGCCGCTTGTTGTTTATACGGCCGCTCTGCGATGGGACGCAGCCCGCGCGCCTGCGCTTCAAAAGTGTCTTGAATTTTGCACCTTGCGGAATTTTGTTCCACAGTGGCGCCGGGACCTTCTCGGGGAGAATCAGCAGCAGCTGATCGAGGCCGTTCAGCGTCTCTGCCGACGGCGTACCGGGTATTTGCGAGATGCTCAGTTTGTTACTGTTGAATTTATCGGAGAGCAGACTGCTCATTTCAATACTGACCTTTTGGGCCCGCTTGGGCCATAATGCGCACTGACATGATTTCGTCGCCACAACGTCGGGATGCCCGGGCTGGCGCCCGGGAACGATCGTTGACCGGCGCAACAGAGCGGTGATCCTAGCAGGACGCCTGATTGAATTCACGCCGCGACAAATCCCGAACAGCATGACTGCAGGCCAGTGGACTATTTATGAGCGATTTCAGCCGATTCGATGATTTAGACCAGACAGAGACCAGGGAGTGGCTGGAGTCGATTGATTCCGTGCTGCGCGAGCATGGACCGGAGCGCGCCCATTTCCTGCTGAACCAGATGATCGACTTTGCGCGACGCTCCGGTGCCTACCTTCCCTATAGCCCGAACACGGCATACCTCAATACGATAGCCGTCGGCCGCCAACCGGAGTACCAGGGCGACCGCTCGATAGAACGTCGTCTCGAGGCCTATATCCGCTGGAATGCAATGGCCATGGTCGTACAGGCAAATCGCAAGAGTTCGGAATACGGCGGGCATATTTCCAGTTACGCATCGTCGGCAACATTGTATGAAGTCGGCTTCAATCATTTCTGGCGTGCGCCGTCCGAAAAACATGGCGGCGACATGATTTTCATCCAGGGTCATTCATCGCCTGGTATCTATGCACGTGCCTATCTTGAAGGACGGCTCAATGAAGGCCAGCTGAATCGCTTCCGCCGGGAAGTGGGCGGTGACGGGTTGTCGTCCTATCCGCATCCCTGGCTGATGCCGGAGTTCTGGCAATACCCTACGGTGTCGATGGGTCTCGGCCCGATGATGGCCATCTACCAGGCACGCTTCATGCGCTACCTGGAAAATCGCGAGATGCTGCCCGCCAGTGATCGCAAGGTCTGGTGCTTCCTCGGTGACGGCGAAATGGACGAGCCGGAGTCGATGGGCGCTATTACGATGCCGGTGCGTGAAGGTCTCGACAATCTCGTATTCGTCGTTAACTGTAACCTGCAGCGCCTCGATGGACCGGTGCGTGGCAACGGCAAGATCATCCAGGAACTCGAGGCAGCATTTTGTGGTGCCGGCTGGAATGTAATCAAGGTCATATGGGGATCACGCTGGGATCCGCTGCTGGCACGGGATCACACCGGACTGCTGCGCCGGACGATGGAAGAATGTGTCGATGGCGAGTACCAGAACTTTAAATCGAAAGGCGGCGCCTATGTGCGCGAGCATTTCTTCGGGCGTCATCCGGAAACCGCCGCGATGGTCGCTAACATGTCGGATGATGAAATCTGGCGCCTGAACCGTGGCGGTCATGATCCGCGCAAGGTGTACGCCGCTTACGACAGTGCCGTGCGTCACAAGGGCCAGCCGACGATCATCCTCGCCAAAACCGTGAAGGGTTTCGGCATGGGCGCCGCGGGTGAAGGCCAGAACATCGCGCACCAGCAGAAAAAGCTCGATATCGAGGCGCTCAAGGAGTTTCGCGACCGCTTCAATATTCCCGTATCGGACAAGGACATAGACAATGTGCCCTATTGCAAGCCGAAGCCTGACAGCGACGAAATTGAATACTTGCACGAACGCCGCAAATCGCTCGGCGGCTACCTGCCGCAACGGCGCACGAAGGCTGAACCGTTGCCGGTGCCACCGCTGGAGATATTCAAGACACAGCTCGAAGGCACCGGCGACCGCGAAGCTTCTACGACGATGGCATTCGTGCGCATCATCACGGCCCTGATCCGCGACAAAAAAATCGGCAAGCACATTGTGCCGATCGTGCCCGACGAGGCGCGCACGTTCGGCATGGAGGGCATGGTCCGCCAGGTCGGCATTTATGCCTCGAAAGGGCAGCTCTACACCCCGCAGGATGCTGACCAGCTGATGTTCTAT
>CAZLNH010000341.1:0-16353 GCA_964560775.1 uncultured Woeseiaceae bacterium
CAACAACTAGTCCGGGGTTCACTAGTTCCGCCGCCACCGTCATCGCGAGGGGCGCAGCGGCGTGGCGATCTCGCACCGGTCACCCCGCAGGCCAATCGGAACCGGATCGCCACGGCTGCCTGCGGCAGCCTCGCGATGACGGTGGTGATGTGCGCCTCGCGGGGGCGTGCGCTCCTCGCGATGACGGGGTGGACCAATCCCGCGCTACAATGTCCCCTTCATTCGTGAGGAGGACCGGCGTTGCCGTCCGCAACCGACGCAGAGACCAGCGAATCGCACGTCTACCTTCCGGACTTCTGTGCCGCGGGCACGATACTGATCGTACTGCTCGTCGCGGAACTGGTCTCCATAGTGCTGACGCTGGCCGAACATGCGCCGCCCGGTACGTTTCTCACCGAACTCGCCAAGATGTCGTTGTACGTGTTGTGGCTCGCGCTGCTGAGCTGCGCCGTGCTGTGCAAGGCACGCACGTGGGTGGAACGGGCCGGCAAGATGCGTGCGTTCCTGCTGTGCTTTTTGCTGCTCGAAGTGCTGTGCCTGCTGCTCGCTGAAGTTGCCTACCAGCTCACCGAGTACTTCGGACAGTCAGTCATCATCGACGATACGCACGCCGGCTTCCTGTTCCGGAATTTCGCCATCAGTTCGATCGTCATCGCGCTCGCCATGCGTTACCTGTACGTATCGAGCGAATGGCGGCGCAGCATTGTGCTCGAGGCGCAGGCCCGCATCAGTGCGCTGCAGGCACTGATCCGGCCGCACTTTCTCTTCAACAGCATGAATACGATTGCCTCGCTGGTGCGCGCCGCGCCCGAGAAGGCAGAGCAGGCTGTCGAGGACCTGTCCGACTTGCTGCGGGCGAACCTGCGCAACGCGCACAGCCGGACGACGCTCGAGGATGAGTTTGAAGTTGCAGCCATCTACCAGCGCATCGAAAAACTGCGGCTCGGCGACCGCCTGGACGTGCACTGGGACACCGGTGAGCTGCCGTTGGATGCGCTGATACCGAGCCTGACGATACAACCACTGCTGGAGAACGCCATCTACCACGGCATCGAGCAATTGCCGGACGGCGGCGAAGTCGTCATCGACGGACAGCGCGATGGCGACCGCCTGCGCATCAGCATCAGCAATCCGAAGGTCGCGAACCGCAGCCGCGCCGACGGCAACCGCATGGCACTCGACAACGTCCGGCAGCGCTTCGAACTCGCCTACAACGGTAGCTCCGAGGTCCGGGTCAGCGATAACGACCAGCGCTACTGTGTCGAACTGCTGTTTCCGTACGAGGCCCGCGACCAATGAAAGTCCTGATCGTCGACGACGAGCAGCCGGCACGCGAGCGGCTGAAGTTTCTCGTCTCGGAAAACGACAGCCTGACGTTCATTGGCGAAGCCAGCAATGGCGAACAGGCGCTGCAACTGACGTCGGAGCTGCAGCCGGACGTCGTGTTGCTCGACATCCGCATGCCGGGAATGAACGGCATTGAAACCGCGCGCCACATGGACCGTTTCGATGAACCGCCGGCTATTATTTTCACAACCGCTTACGACGAATACGCCATTGACGCATTCGATGCGCACGCAATTGGTTATGTTTTGAAACCGGTGCGCCGTGAGCGCCTCGAGCACGCGCTGCGCCAGGCCAGCCGGCTCACCCGCAACTCGCTGCAGCAGCTCGGTCAAGGCGGGGATCTTGCCACGCAGCGGTCACATGTGTGCGCGCGCATGGGTACGGAACTGAAGCTGATTCCCGTTGATGACATACTGTACTTTCAGGCTGACCAGAAATACGTCCGCGTGCGTCACGGCCACGGCGACAACCTGATCGATGATTCGCTGAAATTTCTCGAGAGCGAGTTTGCGGATCGCTTTGTCCGCATCCATCGCAGCGTCCTCGTGTCGATTCATCACATCGAGGCACTGGAGAAGGACCAGGACGGCCAGGCCCGGGTCCGGTTGCGCGGCGACAGCAGGGAAGACCGGGAGTCGCTGCTCGTCAGCCGCCGCCATCTCGCGGACGTACGCCGCAGGGTAAAGGGGAAGTAGTGTTAATCAGAATTGCAACGCGCAAGAGCGCGCTTGCGTTGTGGCAGGCAGAGCACGTGGCGTCACTGCTCCGGGAGGCCACAGCCGGGTGCGAGGTCGAACTGGTACCGCTGTCGACGCTCGGGGACGAAGTGCTGGACCGAAGCCTGCAGAAGATCGGCGGCAAGGGACTCTTTATTAAAGAGCTCGAAGTCGCCATGCAGGCCGGCAAGGCAGACATTGCCGTGCATTCGATGAAGGATGTGCCGGCCGAAATGCCGGACGGCTTCTGTCTTGCGGCGATACTCGAACGCGGCAACCCGGCGGATGCACTCCTGACAAACGATGGGTCAACCCTTGTGACACTCCGTGACGGCGCGCGCATTGGCAGCTCCAGCCTGCGGCGCCAGGCACAGATACTGGCAGTCCGGCCCGATGTCAGCGTCGCGCCGCTCAGGGGCAACGTCAATACACGGATCGGCAAGCTCGACAGCGGTGAGTTCGACGCCATCATTCTTGCCGCCGCCGGCCTGGAACGGCTGAAACTCGAGGATCGCATCAGCGAACACCTGGCGCCTGACCGCATGCTGCCGGCAGCCGGCCAGGGCACGATCGGCATTGAATGCCTCGAAGTCCGCGCCGACCTGCGCGACCTTTTGCGGAAGCTTGATCACGGCCCGACCAAAACGGTCACGCTG
The DNA here is from genome assembly GCA_964560775.1 of uncultured Woeseiaceae bacterium. Taxonomy (GTDB): domain Bacteria; phylum Pseudomonadota; class Gammaproteobacteria; order Steroidobacterales; family Woeseiaceae; genus Woeseia. The sequence continues at coordinate 2,720 of CAZLNH010000341.1, forward strand.
GCCGAGCGGGCCGTCGCCCACCGGTTGCAGGCCAATTGCGAATCGCCGGTGGCGAGTTACGCGGTACTCGATGGCGATACGTTGCACCTCGACGCACTTGTCGCACGCGCCGACGGCAGCAAAATCCTGCGTCGGCAACAAAGCGGACCGGCCGGGGACGCCGGGCAAATCGGCGCCCGCCTGGCTGACGAACTGCTGGCCGATGGCGCCGCCGCGCTGCTGAGAGAAGCAACGCCATGACCGAAGCGCGGCTGGGCGGCGACGGCGTGCTCGTCACCCGGCCCTCCCACCTCGCGGATGAACTGGCCGCTGCCGTCACCGCGGCGGGCGGCCGGGTCATCGCGTTTCCCGTCATCGATATCGTGCCGGAAGACCCGGGCGTTATTGACAGCGCAATGGCACGCTTGGCGCCGCCCGACATCGTCATTTTCATCAGCCGCAATGCCGTGCTGTACGGTCTCGACACGCCTGGCAGCAGCAAAGCCGCCATCGCAGCCATTGGTCCGGCAACGCGCGATGCCCTTGAAAGCGCCGGCCGGCAGGTCGACATCGAACCGGCCGGCGGCTTCGCCAGCGAAGACCTGCTGGCCGAGCCGGCCCTGGCGGACGTTGCCGGCAAGCGCATTCGCATCATTCGCGGCAAGGGTGGCCGTGAACTGCTGGCCGATACACTGGAACAGCGCGGCGCAACCGTCGATTACCTGGATGTGTACCGCCGCGAACCGCATCGTTTCAGCGGCGATGAACTCGCGGCCCTGGCCGGGCGCTGGCAGGCCGGCGACGTGCGTTTTGTAACGGCAATGAGCGTAGCATCGCTCGACAATCTGCTGCGGCTGTTGCCGGCGGCGTGCCTCGAAAACCTCGCCGCGGCGCAACTGGTGACGCCCAGTACTCGTGTGATACAAACGGCGCTGGAGCGGATTCCTTCGGTTCCGGCGCTGTTGGCGAAAAGCCCCCGTGCGACACACATGGTGGAAGCAATGGTTGCCGGCCGCCGGCCGCGGATGGACGACGCGCATGAGTGATAAAGACAAGCAGGACGACATAGCAGCGGCTGACTTGAGCGAGGCAGAGACCGAACGCGACACGGCCGCGCCCGAGACGAGCGAGGCGGTGACCGCCCCCGATACAGTGGCCGATGATGCCGCGGTATCCGGTGACGCCGGGGACAACACGGCAGCACCGCGCCCGTCCCGCATGCCGCTCGCGATCAGCAGCCTGGCGCTCATTGTTGCGCTGGTTGCCGTTGCAGCGACGGCTTTCATGTGGCTCGGCGAGCGCGGCAGGGATGATGCCGCGACGGCCGGCGTGCAGAATGCCTTGCAGGACCTCAATGATGCACTTCACAACAACCGCCAGCAGTTATCGGCGCTCGGCAATCGCGACAGCGAACTTGAAAGCAACATCGAAAACAGCATAGAGCGCACGGAACGCTTGCTGCAGCAGCAACAGCGGGCGTTCGAAGCGCTGCCCGGCCGCCTGTCCGCTGTCGAGGCGTCGCTGGCCGCGCTGCAAGGTATTTCCGCGGGTGTTCGCGACACGTGGACATTGGCGGAGGCGGAATACTTCATGGAAATCGCCAACGCGCAGTTGAACCTGGCCCGCAATCCCGAGCTCGCGCTGGCAGCACTCGAGCTGGCGGATGAGCGCATCGCAAAACTGGCCGCGCCCGGACTGACCGATGTCCGCCGGGCGCTGGCCAATGAGCTGCGCGCACTGGAGTCGCTCGAAGCGCCCGATATCGAGGGCGCCGCGCTGACGCTGGCGAGCCTCGCCGGCACCGTCGAATCCCTGCCGTTGCGCGAAGTTATCGTGCCGCCCGGCCAGCGACCGGTCGACGTCGCCGATGAACTGAGCGGCATGGAGCGCGCGCTTGCCTCGCTTAAAAGTGCGATGAGCGATGTCGTGTCCGTACGCCGCACCGACCAGCCGGTAACGCCGCTGTTGCCGCCGGACGCGGTCTACTTCCTGCGGACCAACCTGAAGCTGCAACTGCAGGCGGCGCGGCTTGCACTACTGCAGAACGAGCAGGCGCTGTTCGAACAGAGTCTCGACGACGCGGCTGCCTGGCTGCAAGAGTATTTCGATCCGGAAACGACACCCGTCAGCAGCACGCTCGAAACGATCAATGAACTGAGGGCGTCGCGGTTTTCGCTGATGCGGATCGATATCGGCCGCTCACTGACGCTGCTGCGCCGCTACGTGGCACTGCAGGCAAGCGAACGCGATGCGGCGGCCGGCGCCGAGCAATGAAATTCGGCCTGCTCGTTGTCGTCTCGATACTGGCTTTCGCCTTCGCCGCCAGTTTCCTGCTCGAGGACCCGGGCTACGTCGTCATCCAGTTTCGCGGCTATCTGATCGAGATGTCCGTTCCGGCATTGCTGGGCTGCCTCTTGCTGCTCCTGTTCGCGTTCTGGCTCATCGTCAAGATGCTGCGCGTTCCGCGGAAACTTGGCGAAGCCGCCGGGCGCTACCGCAGCGGTCGCGCCGGCCAGAACCTGACCCGCGGCATGATCGAAATCGCCGAGGGCAACTTCGCGAGGGGGGAAAAGCTCCTGACCCGTGCGGCGCGCGGCAGCGATGCGCCGCTGCTCAATTACCTGCAGGCCGCGCGCGCGGCACACCTGCTGCAAAAGGACGAGCGCCGCGACAACTGGCTGAAGGAAGCCTACGAGCAGATGCCCGAAGCGGCGAGTGCCGTGCTGCTGACGCAGGCGGAGCTGCAGCTCGATCGCGGCCATTTCGAACAGGCGCTCGCGACACTCAGGCAGCTCGAGGAAAAGTCACCGAATCACAGTCACGCGCTGGCGCTGCTCGGCAGGCTCTATTACCGGCTGGAGGACTGGCAACAACTAGATGCCCTGCTGCCCAAGCTGAAAAAGCACGGCCGCGTATCCGCCGACCGGCTGCACCTGTGGGAGACACGCGTCAGGCGCCAGGAACTCGATACCGCTGCCGATGGCGACGCCATCGCAGCCGCCTGGCAGAAGGTGCCACGCGGATTGCGGAAGGAAACGGAACTGCTGGAAGCTTATTTCCAGGCACTCGTCAGAAACAATCTGCACGACAAAGCTGAGAAGGAACTTGCAGCGAGCCTGAAGCGCGAATGGCGCGGCCCGCTGGCACGCGTGTACGGCGACGTCGAAAGCACGGACGCCGCGCGCCAGCTCAGGCGCGCCGAGAAGTGGCTGGCCGATCACGGCGACGACCCGGACCTGCTGCTGACCGCCGCGCGGCTGTGCCTGAGGACCGAGCTGTGGGGCAAGGCCCGGAGTTACCTCGAAACCGTGCTGTCCGTCAGGCCTACGCCCGCGGCCTACCAGGAATACGGGCGGCTGCTGAACCGGCTCGGCGAAAGCGACGCCGCGGCGGAGGCCTACCGCGCCGGGCTCGGGCTGGTCAGCCCCATGCCACACTCGGCATTGCCGCTGCTGCAGGCGGATCCGGCGAAGGACGCCAGGCGCTGACACCATGCAAACCGTGTGTTGACCCGCCGGTCCGTACTCGTTGCCGGCAACGGCTACGTCGGGCAACGCCTGCTGGCCGCGCTACCGCCCGCGAGCGCGATCGCCGTGAACCGCACCGCGCGCGACCCGATCAACGACAATCCAACCGTTACCGTCGACCTCGATGACGCGAATCTCAACACACTGCCGGCAGCCGGCGATGCCATCATCTACACGGTGCCGCCGGCGGCGGTCGACGGCCCGGATCCGCGGCTGTCCCGCTTCGTCGCCGCCCTCGCCAACGGTGATCGCCTGCCACAACGCTTTGTCTATTTCAGCACCAGCGGTGTCTACGGCGATTGCGGCGGCCGCCTGGTCAATGAATCGGCCACGCCCCGGCCGGAGACTTCCCGCGCGCGCCGGCGCCTTGATGCCGAACGGCTGCTTCAATCATGGAGTGACGATAAAGGTGTTGAGCTCTGCATCCTGCGCGTGCCCGGCATCTACGGGCCGGGACGCCTCGGTCTCGAGCGGCTTGCAGAAGGCGAGCCGGTCCTGAGTGAAACAGACGCAAACCCCGGCAACCGCATACACGTCGAAGACCTGGTGCGCTGCGCGCTCGCGGCGGTAGCGGTGGAACCGGTGATCGCCCTCTGCAACGTAGGCGACGGCGACCATCGCAGCGGCACGTGGTTTGCAAAAGCAGTCGCCACGGAAGCGGGCCTGCCGGCACCGCCTGAGATCCCGCGGCACGAAGCAGAACGGTCATTCAGCCAGCGACGCCTTTCATTTCTGTCGGAGTCACGGCGCCTCGATACCAGACGCATGCGCGAGGAACTGGGTGTACTGCCACATTATGCCGACGCGCTGGGAGGGATTCGTGCGAGCCTGGCAGGCCGCTAAATACGTCGTCGCGAGGAGCGCAGCGACGTGGCGATCTCGCACCGGTCACCACTCAACCAACCGGGCCGAGGTTGCCACGCCATACGTCGTCGCGAGGAGCGCAGCGACGTGGCGATCTCGCACCGGTCACCACTCAGCCAACCGGGCCGAGGTTGCCACGCCGCTGCGCGGCTCGCAATGACGGGGTTAACCTGCGCGCTCGCAGTATCGGGGACAACAAGCGCGTCCGGGCTAGGGCTGGCTCCGCACACTCTTCAGCCATTTCACCAGCGGGTCCCACTGCTCCCAGTCGGGCCAGGCCAGGTACTCGGGCAATTCGTGAATGCCAAGCCCCCGCGTATAGGCGCGTACATAGTTCTGCGCCTCGCGCAGCGTCGCGACGTAGGGCACTTTCGCGGTCGTCAGGTACTCGTCGAGTTCCTCGAAGATAAGCGTGTATTCGCGCACACGGTTGGCAACAACGCCGATTTTCGCGTCCTTGCGCTCGACCTTGCCGACGGCTTTGAGCTCCTTGATGAAGCGGTCGGACGCCTGCATGTCGATCGTCGACGGCAGCACCGGCACAACGATGGTCTCCGCGTGCTTGACGAGGTCGTTCAGTTCCTTGCCGTGTGAGCGGGCCGGCGCGTCGATGATGACGTAGTCGACCGTGCGCGGCGCGCGCTTGAGGCCATCCTGGTAGCCCTCGACGCCGGCGATTTCCGGGCGGTTCGCGGGGCGGCGCTCGAGCCAATCGAGGCTGGACCGTTGCGGATCGTAGTCGGCCAGTGCAACGGAATATCCCTCATCCGCAAAGCAGGCCGCAATGTTTGTCGCGAGCGTGCTTTTGCCGCAGCCGCCCTTCGCGTTCATGACCATTATGTGGCGCATTGATGAATCCCCGGGGTCGTTTTATTTGAACGTTTGTTAGTTTATGTAAACTACCGGTGCCGGCGAAAAAAGTCCATTGCAAGGGAGTGTCCGGCGGTGGTCTCTCCAGGTACAGCCGGGCGGACGGCAGCATTCGGCACAGGGGGCGCACGGCAACTCGTGGTAAGCTCACGCCAGCCTGCCCGGCCCTGTAAGCAGGACCGAGCCTCAAGGGACACCAGAATATATGAGCACGCAAAGAAAGCCGGAGTTTGTCGACCAGCCACTCTCCGAGCAGTCGGTGCACGACTACCTGGCCGCCAACCCCGATTTCTTCGAACGTAATGGCACGCTGCTTAGCTCACTGAGGCTGCCGCATGTCACGGGCGGGACCGTCTCGCTGGTCGAGCGCCAGGTGTCGGTATTGCGGCAGAAGGACATAAAGCTCGAACGCCAGCTCAAGGACCTGCTCAAAGTGGCGCGCGCCAACGACGTGCTGTCCGGCAAGCTGCACAAGCTGACGCTGCAGCTGATGAGCGCCGAGAGCCTCAAGGACACGCTGACCGCCGTCGAGACAGCGCTGCGCACCGGGTTCGGCGCCGACCAGTCGGTGCTGGTCCTGTTTGCCGACCCGGCTATCGGCGACAAGGTCCGGATGGGTCGGTTTTTCCGGCCGGTGCAGCGTGACGATGCCGGGCTCAGGGCATTTTCGACGTTCCTCGCAAGCCACAGCCCGCGCTGCGGGCAGATCCGGGATGCACAGCGAAACTTTTTGTTTGGCCAGGAGACCGACGAGGTCGGCTCGGCGGCGCTGGTACCACTCGGCCGCAAGTCTGAAACCGGCTTCCTGGCGGTCGGCAGTATCGATGCCAACCGCTTCCATCCCGGCATGAGTATTGATTTCCTCGAACGGCTGGGCGACCTGGTCGGCGCGGCGCTGCGCCGCTACTGACCGGGACGCGCCGTCTTCAGGGCGCGCAAGGCGGACCCGCCATGACCGACGCAGAACGCGAGTACATCGACGACTTCGTCCGGCACCTGAAGCTGGAACGGCAACTGTCGCCGCTGACCGCGAAGCATTACCGGCGCGACCTGGTCGCACTGGCTGACTGGTGCGACAAGGAAGGCGTCGAAGGATGGCGGGAAGTCGATAACGAACACGTACGCGCCTTCAGCGCCGCCTGCTACCGGCGCGGCCTCGCCGCCGGCAGTATCCAGCGCCGCCTGTCCGCCGCCCGCACGTTCTACCGCTACCTGCTGCGCGAAAAGCACGTCAGGACCAATCCCGTTGTCAGTGTCAGTGCCCCGAAGGCACCGAAGCGCCTGCCGGGCAACCTCGATGCCGACCGCATGGGCCGACTGCTCGAGATCCGCGGTGACGGACCCCTCGTCGCGCGCGATCGTGCCATCCTCGAGTTGTTTTATTCGTCAGGGCTGCGGCTCGCTGAGCTGACAGGGCTCGATACCGGCGATATCGACCACCCGGACGCCATCGTGCGGGTGACCGGCAAGGGCAGCAAGCAACGGGACCTGCCGGTGGGCCGGCACGCGCGCGAGGCACTCGCCGCGTGGATGGAGGCACGCCCGCAACTCGCTGCAAAGGACTGCAATGCGCTGTTTGTCAGTACCCGTGGCACCCGTTTGAGCGAGCGTTCAGTGCAGGCGCGCGTCAGCTATTGGGCAAAGCGCAAGGGCATCGACGCCCGGGTTCACCCCCACCTGCTCCGGCACTCGTTCGCAACCCACCTGCTGGAATCGAGCCACGACCTGCGTGGCGTGCAGGAACTGCTGGGGCACGCCAACATCGGCACAACCCAGATTTATACCCACCTTGATTTCCAGCACCTGGCCCAGATATACGATCAAACTCATCCGCGGGCCAGGCGGAAAGACTAGCCCGACCTCCCGTGCGGCGTGCATCGCCCTACGCGATCCGCGGTACTCACAACTCACTGTATCCGGCAGCCCGCCAGCAGGGCGGCCGGACATCGCAGGACAGAACAGCATGGAACAGTTTCGCGGCACGACGATCGTCTCGGTCCGCCGCAATGGCAAAGTGGCCATTGGCGGCGACGGCCAGGTCAGCCTCAGCAACACAATCATGAAAGGCAATGCCCGCAAGGTGCGGCGGCTGGCCGGCGGTCAGGTCATTGCCGGCTTCGCCGGCGGCACCGCCGATGCGTTTACGCTGTTTGAACTTTTCGAAGCCAAGCTCGAGCAGTACGGCAACCTGACCCGCGCCGCGATCGAGCTTGCGAAGGACTGGCGCACCGACCGCCGGCTGCGACGGCTAGAGGCACTGCTGTGCGTTGCCGATGACAAAACTTCATTCATTATTTCGGGCAATGGCGACGTCATCGAACCGGAGAACGACCTGATGGCGATCGGATCCGGCGGCGCCTATGCACAGTCGGCGGCACTTGCGCTGCTCGAGAATACGGACCTCGAGGCTCGCGACATTGTCGACAAGGCACTGCGCATTGCCGGCAAAATTTGTGTCTTTACGAACGACAACATCGTCATCGAGGAACTGCCCGCCGCCAACGGTACACGGAACTAACACATGTCACAGATGACCCCGAGGGAAATCGTCCAGGAACTCGACAAGCACATCATTGGCCAGGACGAGGCCAAGCGTGCCGTTGCAATTGCGTTGCGCAATCGCTGGCGCCGCGTGCAGGTCGATGAGCCACTACGCAGCGAGATCACGCCGAAGAACATCCTGATGATTGGTGCAACCGGCATCGGCAAGACCGAAATCTCGCGCCGGCTCGCGAAGCTTGCGCGCGCCCCGTTTATCAAGGTCGAGGCATCGAAGTTCACCGAAGTCGGCTACGTCGGCCGTGAAGTTGACAGTATCATCCGTGACCTGATGGACATCGCCGTCAAGATGACGCGCGAACAGGAAATGGGGAAGGTCCGTCACCGCGCCGAGGATGCGGCCGAGGAACGCTTGCTCGACGCACTGCTGCCCAATGCACCGCACAGCGGCACGTACGAGCAGGAACCCGGCGTGCGCCGCGACAACAGCGAGACGCGGCAGAAGTTTCGCAAGATGCTGCGCGAGGGCAACCTGAATGACAAGGAAGTCGAGATCGACGTCCAGGCGATGCCGGTTGGTGTAGAAATCATGGCGCCGCCGGGAATGGAGGAGATGACGAGCCAGTTGCAGGGCATGTTCCAGAATATGGCCGGCAACAAGCGCAAGACCCGCAAGCTCAAGGTGCCGGAAGCGATGAAGTTGCTGACCGATGAGGAAGCGGCCAAGCTCGTCGATGAGGAAGAACTTAAACTCAAGGCACTGACCGCCGTCGAGCAGCACGGCATCGTGTTCCTCGACGAAATTGACAAGGTGGCGCGGCGCTCCGAGACGATGGGCGCGGACGTCTCGCGCGAAGGCGTGCAGCGCGACCTGCTGCCGCTCGTCGAAGGCTGCACGGTCAACACGAAGTACGGCATGGTGCGTACTGATCACGTGCTGTTTATTGCTTCGGGCGCATTCCACGTCTCGAAGCCGTCCGACCTGATTCCCGAACTGCAGGGGCGTTTCCCGATCCGCGTCGAACTGAAGTCGCTGACGACCGAAGACTTCGTCCGTATCCTGACTGAGCCGGATGCATCACTGACGTTGCAGTACAAGGCGCTGATCGGTACCGAGGATGTCGACATCGAGTTCACCGACAGCGGCGTGCAGCGGCTCGCCGAGGTTGCATTCCATGTCAACGAAAACACCGAGAACATTGGTGCGCGTCGCCTGCATACCGTCATGGAGCGGTTACTCGAGACGGTATCGTTCGAGGCATCCGACAAGAGCGGCAGCCGCGTGGTCATCGATGCCGCGTACGTAGACGAACACCTGGGCGAACTGTCACAGAACGAGGACCTGAGCCGCTACATCCTGTAGCGACCCCGTCGTCGCGAGGCGCGCAGCGCCGTGGCGATCTCGTACTGTCTGCGACTCGGCCAGTCGGAACAAGATTGCCACGCGCTGCGCGCTCGCAATGACGGTGGGGTGCGAGGTCGCCACGTAGCTTCGCTCCTCGCGATGACAGAGTGGCTATGCACCTCGCGATGACGGTGGGGCGCAGTACGCAAGGAGCAACCGGATGGCTGGACAGGACCCGACCCAACTAACCCCGACCGAAATCCGCCTGCGGACAGCCTCCCGCTGCCTGACGGTCAGCTTCGACGACGGCAACACATTCGACCTGCCGTTCGAGTACCTGCGCGTCCATTCGCCATCGGCGGAGGTCAAGGGGCACGGACCGGGCCAGGAAGTGCTGCAGACCGGCAAGGAGCACGTGCGCGTTACCGAGGTGCAGCCAATCGGTCACTACGCCGTGCGGCTTATGTTCGACGATGGCCACAATACCGGCCTCTACACGTGGAAATACCTCCACGAGCTAGGCCGCGAGCAGCAGCAGCGCTGGCAGGACTACCTCGACCGGCTCGCGGCAGCGGGTTATGCTCGCGAGCCGTAGCCCGCACCGTACGACATGGCGGGCCGTCCACAGAATACTCCCGGGTTCGCATGAGCAAGGAAAGCACACACTTCGGTTACGAGAGCGTGCCGCTGGCTGACAAGGCACGGCGCGTCAGGAGCGTGTTCGACTCGGTCGCCAGCCGCTACGACCTGATGAACGACCTGATGTCCGGCGGCCTGCACCGGCTCTGGAAGCGCTTCACGATCGACCAGGCCGGCGTGCACCGCGGCCAGTCGGTGCTCGATCTCGCCGGGGGCACCGGCGACTTGGCGCGCGAATTCGCCGGCAAGGTTGGCGGTTCGGGCCATGTCGTGCTCGCCGACATCAATGCCAGCATGCTCGCGGAAGGCCGCCGCCGGCTCATCGACGCCGGCATTGCCGGCAACCTGTCGATTGCCCAGGTGGATGCCGAACAGCTGCCGTTCGCCCCGTCCAGCTTTGATTGCATCACGATGGCGTTTGGCCTGCGCAATGTCACGCGCAAGGAACAAGCACTGGAGTCGATGCGACGCGTACTGAAACCCGGCGGCAAGGCGCTGATTCTCGAGTTCTCGAAGCCGCTCGAGGCATTGAAACCGGCCTACGACATCTACTCATTCAAGGTACTGCCGCTGCTCGGCAAACTCGTCGCCAATGACGATGCCAGCTACCGCTATCTCGCCGAATCGATACGCATGCACCCCGACCAGGATGCACTGCTAAAAATGATGCAGGACGCCGGGTTCGAGCGTTGCCGCTATCACAACCTGGCCGGCGGCATCGTCGCGCTGCACATCGGATACCGCATCTGATGGACGCCTTGCGCGCATTGCTGCAACCGGCCGTTGCAATGGTCAACCGGCAAATCGCGGAATCGACGCCGGCACGCGAACTCTGCGACGAACTGGACGGAAAAAGCGTCGCGATTCGAGTGCGCGGTGCCGGCCTTGCCATTTGCCTTGCGGTAGCCGGCCGGCGGCTCGAGTTTCGTGACCTCGCGGCAACGGAACCCGATGTCGTCCTGACGGGCAGCCTGATTGCGCTTGGCGGACTTGCCGGCGAAAACGGCGAGGAACTGATAAGGAGTGGCCGGATCGACCTGACCGGCGATGCCGGTGTCGCCGATGATTTCCGCAGGCTGCTCGGCTACGGCAAACCGGACTGGGAAGAGCAGCTCTCCGGCGTCATTGGCGATACGGCGGCGCATGGCCTCGGCAATATCATTCGTGACGTAGCGCGCTGGGGACGGGATGCGAAGTCGACAATGGAACAGAACGTCGGCGAATACCTGCAGGAAGAAAGCCGTGCGTTGCCCAGCCGGTACGAGGTCGATCAGTTCAGGGCGGATGTGCAGCGGCTGCGTGACGACGTCGCGCGTGCCGAGGCGCGCATCGCCCTTCTCGAGGCCGGCAGCGCCGGCAATCCCGGAGCGGGCCCGGCCCGATGATCTGGCGCAAGCGTATCCTGTTACGGCTTCTTGTCATCCAGCGCGTGCTTGTCCGGCACGGTCTCGATGAATTCATCACCTCGACGCATTTCCTGAGGCCGCTGCGGTTTCTTTTCTACCTGCTGCCTCGAAAAAGCGACAAATCAGCACCGCTCGGCGTGCGGATACGGCTGGCGCTCGAGGAACTCGGCCCCATCTTCGTCAAGTTCGGCCAGGCTGTCTCCACACGCCGCGACCTGTTGCCGCCGGACATCGCCGATGAGCTCGCACGCCTGCAGGACCGTGTGCCGCCGTTTCCGTCGGCTGAAGCCGTCGCCGTGCTCGATGCGGCTTACGGCAAACCGGTAGCGGAAATGTTCGCGCGCTTTGACGTGGAACCGCTCGCCGCTGCGTCCATTGCGCAGGTACACAGCGCACAATTGCATGACGGTACGGAAGTTATCGTCAAGCTGCTCCGGCCCGGTGTCGGCGAGCTGATTGATCGTGACCTCGAGGTGCTGCACGCGCTCGCGGATCTCGCTGACCGGTACTGGGCCAACAGCAAGCGCCTGCGCCCGCGGGAAATCGTTCGCGAGTACGAGAAAACCATTTCCGACGAGCTGGACCTGCTGCGCGAAGGCGCAAATGCCGCGCAGTTAAAGCGCAACTTTGAAGGCTCCGACCAGTTGTACGTGCCGGAAATCTACTGGGACTACTGCCGCCCGCAGGCGCTGGTGCAGGAACGCATCTACGGTGTCCCGATCAGCGACATGACCGCGCTGCGCAGTGCCGGCACCGACATACGCCGGCTCGCCGAGAACGGCGTCGAGATTTTTTTCACGCAGGTGTTCCGGCACAATTTTTTTCATGCCGACATGCACCCGGGCAACATCTTCGTGCAGATCGACGACCCGGCGCGGCCGAGATATGCCGCTGTCGATTTTGGCATCGTCGGCACGCTGAGCCCAACGGACCAGCAGTATCTCGCCGAGAACTTCCTGGCATTTTTCGAACGCGATTATCACAAGATCGCCAGGCTGCACATCGACTCGGGCTGGGTGCCGGCGGGCACGCGCATCGACGAACTGGAATCGGCGGTACGCACCGTCTGCGAACCGATCTTCAACAAGCCGCTCGCCGAGATATCGTTCGCGCAGGTGCTGATCCGGCTGTTCGAGACGGCGCAGCGATTCAACATGGAGATCCAGCCGCAGCTCATCCTGCTGCAGAAGACATTGTTCAACATCGAAGGGCTCGGCCGCGAGCTGTACCCGCAACTCGACTTGTGGGAGACCGCCCAACCGGTGTTGCGCCGCTGGATGGACGAGCAGGTCGGCGCCCGCGGCGTCATCGACAGCATTCGGGATAACCTGCCGCAGCTCCGTGAAGCGATGCGTGCACTGCCGGGTGTGCTGCACATGCTCTCCGAGCAGGCCGCCAGCGGCGAAATCAACTTCCGGCTGCAGTCGCCGGAACTGAAACACCTGGAGCAGCAGTTCGCTGACCAGCAGCGTCAACGGTTCCTGCTGGCCGCGGGCGCGCTGCTCGCGCTGACCGGCACGCTGCTCGTCGTTCTTGAAACCGCGCCGTGGGCCGGCTGGGGACTGCTGGCCGCGGGCGTGCTCGTCTTCCTTCGGGGACGGCCGCGCTAGGGTCAGGCGCCAGCCACGCCGACTTCCCGATACGCCATGCCTGTCGACCCACCCTCACCGCCACCGCGCCGGATTCGCAGTTTCGTCCGGCGTTCCGGACGCCTGACTCCGGCGCAACAGGGTGCACTGGAAAAACTGTGGCCGCGTTTCGGTATCGACGATGGCGACGGGTTGATTGATTTCGATACGGTGTTTGGGCGTCACGCCGCGCGCGTGCTGGAAATCGGTTTCGGTAACGGGGAGACGCTGGTAGAACAGGCAGTTGCTGATCCCGAACACGATTTCGTCGGCATTGAAGTGCATGAACCCGGCATTGGTCACTGCCTTTTGAAAATCGGTGAAGCGGGCATCGGCAACATCCGGCTGATGCGTAATGATGCACTGGAGATTCTCGAATATCGTATCGCCGACAACGCGCTTGCCCGTATCAACCTGTACTTCCCGGATCCCTGGCCGAAGAAGCGGCACCACAAGCGGCGCATCGTGCAGGACAGCTTTCTCGAACTCGCGGCGAGGAAGCTCGAAGCCAGGGGCATCCTGTGCATCGCCACGGACTGGGCGGACTTTGCCGCGCACGTAGACGAAGTAGTTGGGCGCTCGCAGCACTTCACAATTGTCGAGCGCCGGGAGCACCGTGGCGACAGGCCGATGGACCGGCCGGTGACGAAGTTCGAACGACGGGGCCTCGGGAAGGGGCACGGCATCGTCGACTGGCAGTTGCACGTCACGAAAGGTCCGAACACCCGCGGGTGATCAAACCGCTGCGACCACTCGACGCATATCAATCACACGAACTTTCGCCCGATTTTTGGAAAGCGGCCCGACCGTTTATAGCGCTTGCGTTGGGCCCGTGCCGGCACCCCCGGCGGGAGCCCTTGGGAGGAATGGCTCCCTT
>CAZLNH010000342.1:0-2869 GCA_964560775.1 uncultured Woeseiaceae bacterium
TGCCGGCGATATCACGCGATACCCGTTACCCAATAATTCGACGTTCCCTATTGCGCAGGCCGTTGAGACATCGGCCGACACGGCCATCATCTACCACAGCGGCACGGTCCCCGGCCCCGCCAACCCGGATGCGGAACGCTATAGTGCAGAGTACTGGGGCGATACGGAAGCGCAGGCACTCAACGTATTCGGCCGCATGGAGTCTTCCTTCGAGAAACTTGGCGTGGACTTCGGTGATGTCATCAAGATGACGGTGTTCCTGGTCGGCGACCCGGCGCTGGAGGGCCGCATGGACTTCAGCGGTTTCATGCGGGCATACACACAGTACTTTGGTACTGACGACCAGCCCAATCTGCCCGCCCGCTCCGCCGTGCAGGTAGCCGGGCTGGCATCGCCAGGCATGCTCGTCGAGGTCGAGGTGATACTCGCCCGGACCGAATAACGGCCGGCGTTCTCAGCCCATCGGCTCGAAATTTACGACGAAGCCCAGATAGACGTTGCGTTCGGGAGCCGGCTCATAGAAGCGGTTCCCGAACGCGTTAATGCGGATGTTGCTGTTGTAGTGCGCGTTGAACAGGTTGTTCAGCCCGAGATAGGGGCGAATACTCCATGTGCCCTGATCGAACTCCCGGCTGACGCGCAGGTTTGACACGGCATAATCATCAACGACGATGTCGTTGGCATTGCTGGCGAAAAGCTCGCCGGAATATACGGTTTCAAAGACAGCGTAGAGGCCCTGCCCTGACTCCCAGGACAGGCTGCCGTAGCCAAAGTGCTCGGGCAGTCCGGGCAGCCTGTTGCCTGAGACGTCGTTGCCGCTTTCATCAGTAAACTCGTCGAACCTGAAATCCGACCAGGTGTAGGAAAGATTTACGCCGAAACCGGACTCACCATTCCACGTGAATGCGGTTTCGATGCCTCGCCGGTCAGAACGGCCAGCATTGGAATAGAACGTTCGCCCCGGAAAAGCAGCCAGTTCAAACGGTACCAGTTCGTCCTCAAGGTCGATGCGAAATGCCGCGATCTCAAAATAAATCTGCTCGTTGCCGGTCTTGTAACCCAGCTCGAAATTATCCGCGACCTGCGGCTCAAGCAGTGGATTGAAGCCACCGCTAGCGTCCGGGTTTGCCAGTTCTGTCGTGGTTGGCGTTTCGAACGAGTTGCTGTACGACGCGAACAGGACATGCTCGCCAACCTTGTAGTTGAGGCCAAGCGACGGGCTTACATGGTTGAAATCGATGCTGCCGGATTCATCCCCGTCCACCAGGTAACGGTCTGAGATATCAAAGGTAATCCGGTCATATCGAACGCCGGCACTCGTTGTCCACGCATCGGACAGGTGATACCTGGCATGCACGTAGAGTCCGGTGCTGTCGACCTGCTCGTTCTGGTCAAACACCAGCGCACCGGATTCGCCGTCATTATTGTCGAACCTCTGGCGGTCATCGTCCTGCCGCTCTGCTTCGGCGCCCACGGATAACTCGAACCCTGCCGGCAATACATCGCCGAATGCATACTGCACACCGGCCCCGTAAAAGAAGCGGCTGATGCCGACAGACCCTCCACTTACAAATGGCAGCTTGTTTTCGAAGTCGCGCCAGACGTAATGATTGCGCACTGTCAGTGTTCCGGGGTCGCGTACCCTCTCGTAAACAAGTCCTACCCGCTGTTGGTCAAGCGCCTCGCCACCATCAAACTGGACATTGAGATCGCGCGCGGCACGGCGATCGACGGCGACATCCGCCGCGCTGATACCGCCGGGATCCTGCGCGGTTGGCTGATCCGTGTGGTTGAATACCAGCTTCAGGCTGTCGCTGTCGTTAAGCGCATAACCAAGTCGCGCGTTTGCGAGCTTGCCTTCAAATCGGGAATGGTCGCGGTAGCCGTCGAAGTCCTGCTGCGACACATTGAACATGTAATCAAGGCGCTCGAAGCGCCCGCCCGTCTTCAATTGCAAACGCCTGTAGCCAAATTCGCCGGCTGCCGCGGCGCCTTCGACGTATGGTTCAGCCGTTCCGGCCTCGCTCGTGATCGCAATGACGCCACCGGACGCGTTGCCGTATTGCGTCGATGCCGGTCCACGCAGTACCTCGATGCGCTCGGCTGAACCGAGGTCGATGTTATCCACTTGCGCCTGTCCATCAGGCAAGGTTTCCGGGATGCCGTCAACCATTACCTTGATGCCCCGGATGCCGAAGCTCGAACGGGAACCGAAACCCCGCAATGAGAGCCTCAGGTCCTGGGTGAAGTTATAACGATTTTGCATGTACAGGCCCGGTACGGACGCCAGGGCCTCGTCGATCCCGAGTTGCTGCGTTGCATTCTGGATCTGCTCCTTGTTGATCACCGAAATGGACCGGGCCGCATCTCGAACCGAGGTCTCCAGTCGGGTGGCGGACACAACGATCTCGTCAAGCGTCGCTTGTTCCCCGGCAGCCGTTGATGCCAGCGGAATGGTGAGTAACAGAAGGTGGAGTATCCGACCGGGTGGGAAAGAAATCTGGCGAACTTGTTGCATGGAAATCTCGTTCTACTGGTTTCGATTGAAAGCGCCGCCCGTCAGCGAACACTTCTGCTGTGCTCTCGGAGCAGTCCGTATCGTTTTCTCCGACACACTACTGCCGCTGTCGTTCGATGCGCTCAAGGGGCGTGCATATTATCACGTACCGTTTCGAATTCCGGTCGAAACCGTCCGGCAAATCCGGAGCAAAAAAAAACCGCAACCCTTGCGGGCTGCGGCTTTTCTGATTTAAAAGCCTGGCGATGTCCTACTCTCACATGGGGAGACCCCACACTACCATCGGCGCTGAGCGTTTTCACTTCCGAGTTCGAAATGGGATCGGGTGGTTCCCACTCGCTATTGCCGCCA
>CAZLNH010000343.1:0-10092 GCA_964560775.1 uncultured Woeseiaceae bacterium
CGAGATGATTGCGAACGCAGCTCACCGGGGCGCAGAGCTCACGCATCGCCTGCTGGCATTTGCGCGGCGTCAGCCGCTGGAGCCGAAGTCACTGGATCTGGGCAAGCTGATTGCAAGTATCGATCCACTACTTCGGCGCACTCTGGGTGAGCATATCGATATCAAGACCATCAGCGCCGATGATCTTTGGCTGGCATCGGCCGATCCGGCTCAGCTGGAGGGTGCGCTGCTCAACCTCGCGCTGAATGCCCGCGACGCTATGCCCGGCGGGGGCCGGCTCACGATAGAAACACGAAACGTAGAATTAAGTACAGACTACGTGGCCCCGTACCAGGATCTCGAGGCAGGTCGATACATCATGCTGGCTGTGTCCGACACCGGCAGCGGTATACCCCCTGAAGACATGGCCCGCGTATTCGAGCCGTTCTATACAACCAAGGAAGCCGGCAAGGGAACCGGCCTGGGCCTGTCCATGGTCTACGGTTTTGCGAAGCAATCACGGGGCCATGTCAATATCTATTCCGAAATGGGGCAAGGCACGACGGTAAAACTCTACTTGCCGCGCGCCCGGCAGGACGAAATGGATATAAGCGTCGAGCAGGAGACGGTTGCGGGCGGCGGACCCGAAACAATCCTGGTTGTCGAGGACGACGACCTCGTACGCCGGTATGTGCACAAGCTTCTCGAGAGTCTCGGGTACAATGTATTGACGGCGACAGATGGCAATGCGGCACTGGACGTCCTGGCAAGCAATCCCGATGTTGACCTGTTATTCACCGATGTCGTGATGCCGGGCGGTATGGGCGGTCGCGACCTGGCAGAGGAAGTTTTGCGCCGGAAGCCCGGCATACGCGTACTGTACACGTCGGGATACACTGAAAATGCCATCGTCCATCACGGCCGGCTGGATCCGTCTGTGATCCTCCTCAGCAAGCCTTACCGGCGCGAGGACCTCGCGGCGAGCGTGCGCAAGGCGCTGGGTGCTGTTAGTTGACTCCGTGTCATTCGTGCCACGATGCCGGATCGACGGCGTAATATCGCTGCAGCTGGCCATAAAGGTCCGGCAATTCGTCACGCATGCGGCGGGCACTCTCGAAAAAAACTTCAGTCGCAACCGCAAAGAACTCTGCCGGTGATGTCGTGGCATATTCGTCAAGGACGCTGTCTGTTCCGGTTTCCACAGCCTGGGTCAGCAATGCGAACTCGCGGCTGAGCACTTCTGTCCACTCTGCATAATGCTCGTCATCGTGAAGAACAGGCAGACCCTCCGTTTCACCGTTCTGTTCATCAAGTTTGTGCGCGAACTCGTGCAGGATGACGTTCATGCCGCCGCCATCCGCGGACAGGCCATGCAGGATGTCCTGCCACGAAAGCACGACCGGGCCCCGATGCCAGGACTCACCGACCCGCTCAACCTGTTCGTGCACCTCGACGTCGCCGTCATAGGTGATCTCGTCAGCGACGTATGTGTCCGGGTAAACGAGTATCGACGTAAAGCCTGGATAAAAGTCACCAGGCCGGTTGAGAAGCAGCAGCGATGCATGACCGGCAATCGTGACCCGCATTTCTTCAGTTACCTCGAGCCCGCCGCAACCGATAAACCGCTTCTCATCCAGCAGTACATTGATGATTCCGTGCAGCCGGTCTCCCAGGTCGGCGGGCATGCGGCGGTACAGCGGCAGGTTGCGGTCCAGTACCTGGCGATGTTCGGCCGGCAGCGGCGTGTCCAGCGATCGGCTGCGCCGCTTCTTCCGCCGCAGACGTGATGCAATGATGAGTGCGCCCACAGCTATGGCGCCGCATAACAGGATCAGGAGGTAGGTCAACGCGCCGCCACGCCAGGCATGTCTGCTGCCTCGCTAGGTTTTCTCGTCGCCGCCGAACTTCTGCAACAGCCGGGTCTGGTCATCATCGAGTGCCAGTTGCATCGGTGGCGCCGTCCCTTCTTTCGGCTCGCCGAAGTAAATTGTTGTGTGCGGGAACGGTATCTCAATGCCTTCCTCATCAAACCGCATTTTCATGCGTCGGTTGAATTCACGGCCAGTGGCCCACTGCATACCGGGCACCGTTTTAAGGCGTGCCTTGATAATGACCGCGCTGTCGGCAAACTTGTCGACGCCAAGTATCTGTAACGGCTCGAGAATGTTCGGTCCATGGGTGGCATCGGAGCTTATGTCCTCGCTGATCTCCATCAGGATCTCATTAACCCGGTCGGTGTTTTCGCGATAGGCAACACCAATCTCGAACAAGTAGTACGAGAACTCCATTGTATAGTTCTTGACGGTCGTCACTTCGCTGTACGGAACGATATGCACCACACCCGAGAGGTCGCGGAGCTGGATTATCCGGAGCCGCATTTCCTCGACTACACCGAGATGACCGGCGACTTCGATGACATCACCGATCGTCGCCGCATCTTCCAGCAGGATCGTAACGCCGGTAATCAGGTCCTTGACCAGCGTTTGCGCGCCGAAACCGATGGCGAGGCCCAGTATGCCGGCACCCGCAAGCAGTGGTGCTATGTTGATACCGAGTTCCGACAAGATCAGCAGGCCGGCAAAGATGCTGATCGTCGTCTGCAAGGTTTTTGTGAGTAGCGGTACGAGCGTATCCATGCGTCGTACCATTCGTTCGTGATCAAGCCTCGTTGACGTTACGCGGAGGAGCCTCGATACCAGAATGCTTGCTGCGTTCCATAGCGCAAAGGTTGCGATCATTATCAGGCCGACCGCCAGCGCGGTCTCCGCAATTCTTGACCCAAGGTTGGTAGACAGCAGTTCCGTTATGCCTGCTCCCCAGCTCTCGGCAATCAGCGCAATCGCCAGCACGCCTGTAATCAGGTTGACGAGCCGGCTTATCGCGCTCGGCAGGGCGGCCTTTTCGGCCTTTTCCCCGTTTTCATCGTCGGGAACGCTATCCTCCGGCAGTTCTGTTGCGTCTTCGTCGTGATTGACGCCGGTCAGGCGGGCGTAAAGCCGCCGCAGAACCACAAGCAGCAACCAGCGCAACACGAATGCCGCGATAAGGATGCCGATGGAGATGGCGGTCGAGATCAGGACATCCACGGGATCAATCGCAGTGACGTTCTCCCAGGCATCCGTGGCCAACTTCTTGACGACGTCGAGCACGCTGTCGGTTTCCTGCACGGATGCCGCTTCACCGTTGTCCGTGACCTGCTGAGCCGCCAGCAGCCGTTCAAGGTCGGTTATCAATTGTTCGCGCTTTTCGGGATCCTCCAGCGTGTCCACGAGGCGCTCTATTTCCTCGCGCTCGTTGTTGCTGTCCGGCTCGGACTGTGCATCGGCGAATGTCGCGAAGCCGGTCAGGAGGACGGCAACAAGCAGGACAAGGATTCTTTGCATGGGTCAATTTCCAGCCGGGCGGACAAAAGCGGCCAGCTTACCGAATCTGCCGTCAGGGCGCATGCGACGAGCAAAAAAAAGGCCAGAGTGTCAATGCACTCCGGCCAGGCAAGGGGATCGGGACAGGCAACCGGCGGGCGAGGACGCCGCGCCGGTTGCAATGAGATCAACTTGACAGGTTGCTGATGATCTTGAGCGCTTCCTCGCGCATATCGGGGTCGCCGCTGATCGCCGTAGCGACACGATTGTACTGTTCGATCGACCAGTCGTTGTCCTCGATGGTCTGCACAATTGCACTACGCATGCGCGCCTGGATTTCCTGGGCCTTCTCCTGCGATTCGGTGCCGGTCAGCTCACTCGAGAGTTCGTCCCGTGTCTTTTGCACGTCGACATAAATCTTCGCGAACTTCTTGAGCTCGGCATCACTGACATCAACCGCCTGTTGTTGCTGCTGCGGCATCTGCGGCGCCTGCTGCTGGGGCGGTGGTGGCGGCGGTGGCTGCTGGGCCAGCGCGCTGCCGGAGGCGAGGCCAGCGATGCACATTGTGGCAAGCGTGGAATTCTTCATAAGGTTCTCCTCAGGATCTCAACGAAAAAACAGTCGCCCTTGCGGGCTTGCCGGCAGTGTTGCAACGACCGTGCCATACCGCGGAAATGGCAGCACCGCGCGCTCCCGCGGTCCGGCGGCGTCCGGGGCGGCAGTGGCATCATGTGTCGTTTTGGCCCAATAGAACGCGATGTCGGGATGAATCACGCAGTTTCATACAGCAATTCGTGAATGTGTCAATTTGGCGCATGGCCCAACATACGCTATTCTGCCCGTCATGCGTTTCGTTCGGCTGGTTCCAGATCTGCGCCTTGCCATCATCGCGATGGTGCTCGTACCGCTGCTTGCTGTGTTCGGCGGTGGCGGTATCGTCGTGCTCGGCGCGTTGGAGAGCCGGCTCGAGGCCCGCCTGCAGGAAGATATATCGTTGATCGCACGAACTCTGAAAGGCCCTATGGCCCGGGCACTTGACGGCGATCGCGAGCGCGCGATGCATCATGCACTCCGCTCAGCAATCGACTTCGGCCGTGTCTACGGCGTCTATGTCTACGATGCCGAGGGCGAACTGGTAACTGGCGCAGACCGCTTGCGTGGCGGCGTCGAGCCCGAAACGGTGTTCCCGGAGGCAGAGCAGCTCGAACGCGACGAGGACGTTGGCGACTACCGATCCATGGGAGGCCAGGACGTGTTCTCCTATTTCACGCCGCTGACGGATGCCGGTGGGCAGGTGATCGGCATGCTGCAGATCACACGCCAGGTGAGTGAGATGCGGGACTACATCAACGGCCTGCTGTGGCAGGTCGTGCTCGTCCTGGTAGTGTTCAGCGCTCTGTTCGTAGTGATCGTCATTGCCGGCCATCATGTCTCGCTCGGCCACCCGATCCTGCGTTTGAGCCGCACGATGGAAAAAGTGACGGCCGGTGACAATAAAGTCCGGGCCGTTCCCAGTGGTCCGATGGAAATACGCCGGCTGGGACACCGTTTCAACCTGATGCTCGATGGCATCAGCGAACGCGACCGGCGCCTCGGCGAACAGCGTGAACAGCAGGAACGGCTGTCGGACAGGCTGCGGCAGTCGGAAAAGTATGCACTGGCCGGGCGGCTCGCGGGCGGCGTCGCCCATGAACTGGGAACGCCGCTGAGCGTTATTGACGGGCACATACAGCGGTTACGTCGCGAACAGCGGGATGGCTCGCCGTTGCACGACACGCTCGCGCGTATGCAGGACGCCACCGGCCGCATGGCGGAGGTCATCCAGCACCTGCTCGGTTTCGGGCGCGGGCGTTCCGCACCGATGCGCGACGTATCGGTCGACCGGCTCGTCAGGCTGGCCGCGGCTGATGTCCGCATACAGCTCGAATCGTCGGGCACGACGCTGGAGATTCAGGAAGGAGTGGCTGATGCGGTTATCCGCGCTGACGAGAGCCGGCTGCGGGAGGCGCTGACGCATCTGCTGCGAAATGCCATGTATGTGGCGAAGGGTGGGCGTGTGTCGATAGGCTGGACGCTCGAGTCGGACAAGCTGCAGATCACCGTCGAGGATTCCGGTCCGGGGGTCAACGCCGACGACCGTGGTCGTATCTTCGAGCCGTTCTTCACGACCAAAAAGCCGGGCGATGGCAGCGGCCTTGGACTCGCCGTCGTGCGCGGCATCATTGCGGAACACGACGGGGATATCGACGTGTCGGGCGGCAGCCTGGGCGGTGCGGCATTCCGGATTACCTTGCCGCCGGCGGATACAAAAGCATGACGGCACCGGACGAAAAAGTACTTGTTGTCGAAGACGATGCGGCACTGCGCGAGCTGTTGGTTCAGGAACTAGCCGATCGTGGCTACTCGGTACGCGACGCCAGTGACAAGGCCGGTGCGCTGAATCGCTTGCAATCAGGCGCTTTCGATCTCGTGGTCAGCGACATTCGCCTGCCGGATGGCAGCGGTCTCGACATACTGAAAGCGGCTCACGCCGGCGAAAACGTTTCCGCCGTTATCCTTATCACTGCGTTCGGTTCGGTACCGCAGGCGGTCGACGCATTGAAAGCCGGTGCGGACGACTTCCTCACCAAGCCACTCGATCTCGATCATCTGGCCGTGCGCGTGGACCGTGTCCTTGCGAACCGGCGGACCGGTGTGAGGCTGGCAACCCTGCAGGAGTCACTGAGAAATTCGTCCGGGTCCGGCAATTTCCACGGCATGGTCGGCGACAGCCCGATGATGCGAAAACTCTATGACGCGATCCGCCATATCGCCAAAGTGGATGAACCCGTGCTGATCAGCGGCGAATCGGGCACCGGCAAGGAACTTGTCGCGCGCGCCATCCATGCGCAAAGTACCCGCGCCGACGCACCATTCGTTGCAATCAACTGTGCGAGCGTGCCGGAGACGCTGCTCGAGGCCGAGTTTTTTGGCCACACGGCCGGTGCTTTTACCGGTGCGGGTACGGCGCGCGGGGGCCTGTTCTCCGAAGCAAATGGCGGCATACTGTTCATGGACGAGATCGGTGAAATGCCGATGTCGATGCAGGCAAAACTGCTGCGCGTATTGCAGGACGGTGTCGTGCGGCCGCTCGGTGGCGGCCAGGAAATCACGGTCGACGTACGCATCGTGGCGGCAACCAATCGTGATATCGAGGCCGCCGTGAAAGAAGGCGAGTGGCGGGAAGACCTGTTCTACCGGCTCGAGATTCTGTCGCTTACCGTGCCCCCGTTGCGCGAACGTCCGGACGACCTGTTGACACTGGCCACGCATTTTCTCGCCCGTATCGCGGCGGAACGAGGGTTGCCGGAACTGCGCCTGACCGAACGTGCCCTTGATACAATCGTGAATTACCCGTTTCCGGGCAATGTGCGAGAGCTCAGCAATGCCATGGCCCGCGCCGCAACCTTCTGCGAAGGATCGCGTATCGACGTGCAGCACCTGCCGAAACGTATGCGTGGTGCAGGCAAGGTGCCAGGCCAGGACGCGGATCCGCTGGGTATCACGAAACTGCCAATGCCAACGCTCGAGCAGGTCGAGCGCCGATACATCGAGTGGGTGTTGGCACATGCCGGGAACAACAAACGCCGGACAGCCGAAATTCTCGATGTCGGTCGGCGCACAATCTACCGCAAGCTGGGCGGTACGGCCTGATGCGCTTCGTGACCGGCTAAACGGTATTACCGTTCCGGCTCCGTCAACATTGGCATTCACGGTGCATTTGACTAGACTCTTGATCCGGTCACCGCAAGCAAGGGCGTTTCCCTTGAACAGAGCCATCACACCACAAGCAGCACGACGCCCGGGCTCGCACCGCGTCCTTGCGCTGCTGATGGTTGCGTGGCTGAACCTGGCCCTGACGCCCTGTGCAATGGCGTTCGATGCCGTGCCGGAGACGGAGCAGGCGCACGGGCACGGGCAACAGCACGAGCAACAGCACGAGCACAATTGTCCGCGTTGCCCGCCGGCCGCGACGACCGTTGTCGACTGCGTGTCACCCGATGAGTCAGCGCTTGATGCGCGCAACAGTTTCGTCAAGCTGAAAGACGCCCCGGCCGAGCAGCCGGTCGCCATTTTGCCGCCGGAGGTTCTGTTCCCCGTCGCGGTGGTTCGTTCGCCTGCGCCTGACAGATGCTATTACCAAACCCCTGGTAACCCACCCCCGCTGAACATCCTTTACTGCGTCTACCTGAAATAGCGTTTCCTCGTTGCAAGCCGTTTCAACCGGTTTCTGACGCAGGAGAACGTAATGGATTTCAAGGTCGTCCCGTCTCGGGACGTAGTCCGCACGAACCAACAATGGATACTCTGTGCTGCCGTCGCGTGCGTATTGCCGCTATGGATGATGCCCGCGCACGCACAGTCCGGCATCCCGTTAACGCTGGCAGAAGCCGAGGAAATCGCGCTCGATGCCGAGCCCGGGTACGAGGTGCTGCTGGCACGCGCCGAGGCGCTCGATGAACAGTCGATAGCGGCGGGCAGCCTTCCGGATCCGCAGTTCCGGGCGGGCTTGCTCAATTATCCGTTGGGGTCCGGCGGCTTCTCGACCGAAGGAATGACGCAGGCGCAGCTCGGGCTGCGCCAGATGTTCCCCCCCGGCGACACGCGCGCCCTCAGCACGCGCCGCTATGCCTTGCTGGCCGACGCCACGATCGAGACAGCCAATGCGCGGCACCGGGACGTGCTGGCTGCCGTTCGCAGCGCATGGTACGAAGTGCGCTACTGGCATGAAGCACACGATACCGTGATCGCAATCCGGCCGTTGTTTGCTGATCTGCTGACCGTAACGCGCGCGATGTACGCGTCGGGTCGGGGTAACCAGCAGGACGTCCTCAGCGCCGAACTTGAACTGAGCCGCATCGACGACCGGTTGTTTGTCATCAGTGAGCAACAGTCACGCGCTCGTGCAACGTTGTCCGAGTGGATTGGTGAAGCTGCAAGCCGGCCACTTGCGGAAGTGAACTCCGCGATGGATCCTGTGCCGTCGCTTGCAGAGCTTCACTCAGCGCTTGAGGGCCATCCCGCGCTCGCGGCGGCACAGGCTCGGATCGATGCGCAGAACACGGAGGTCAGGCTGGCGGAGGAGCGCTTCAAGCCAGGTTGGGCAGTCGACGTCGCTTATGGCTACCGTGACGGCCTGATGCCGGACGGTGCACCGCGTTCCGATTTCGTCAGCCTTTCCGTAACCGTCGACCTGCCAATGTTACGCAAAAGCCGCCGCGACAGCTCACTGCGCGCGGCGTTGAGCGAACGTCGCGCCGCCGATGCGGCGAAAGAACAGACAGCGCGCCAAATGAAAAGCCGGCTTGATGGCGAGTACGCGCGCTGGCAGCAGCTTGGCCGCCGCATCGAACTGTACGAGCAAACGATACTGCCGCAGGCCGAAGACCGCGCGCAGGCAGCACTGCTCGCCTACCAGAGTGAAACGGCCGACTTCGCCGGTGTCATGCGTGGCCGAATCGATGAGCTGACGGTGCGGCTCGAGACCGCCCGGCTGCGGATCGAGCGCGGACAAAGCCGCGCCGTACTCGCCAATTTCGGAGGGTTATCCCGATGAACAGGCTCCTTACATTACTCGCGGTTGCGGCCGTTGCACTGCTGGCCGGGATTGCCGCCGGGTACTGGTGGTCGCCCCGCGGCGATGAAGCACCAGCCGTTACCGGAAGTGGCGAGCGCGAGATTCTTTACTGGCGGGCGCCAATGGACCCAACCTTCCGCCGCAACGAACCCGGCAAGTCGCCGATGGGCATGGACCTGGTGCCGGTCTATGCCGATGACGTAGCGGACGACCCGGGTGTTGTCACAATCAACCCGGCCATCGTCGATAACCTCGGCGTACGCACGGCACCGGTAGCCGAAGGGCCGCTGTCCCGCCGGATCGATACGGTCGGGAACGTGCGATTCGACGAAGACACGGTACATCACGTGCACACGCGCGCGGACGGCTGGATCGAGAAACTGGCGATCAAGGCCGTCGGCGATCCCGTCAACCGCGGCGATGTGCTGTTCGAGCTTTATTCACCAACGCTCGTTAACGCGCAGGAGGAGTACCTCGCCGTGCGCCAGAGCGGCAATTCGCCGCTTCTACGCGCGTCGCGGGCGCGACTTGAGGCGCTGGGCCTCAGCGACAGCGACATTGATGCGCTTGAAGCCAGGCGAACGGTGAGGCAGCGCATTCCGGTCATCGCGCAATCGGACGGTGTCGTCGTGAACCTCGGCGTTCGGGAGGGCATGTACATAACGCCTTCAACCGACGTCATGACGATAGCCGGCCTCGATCGCGTCTGGATACTTGCGGACGTTTTCGAACGCCAGTCCGCCTGGGTCGCAGCCGGTCAGCGCACGGTTGTTACGCTCGATTCCCACCCGGGCGAACGCTGGGAAGGCACGGTCGACTACGTCTACCCGGAGCTAGATCCGCAGACCCGAACGCTGACGGTCCGTATCCGGCTCGACAACGCGGCGTTCATGTTGCGGCCGAACATGTACACCAGCGTATCGATATTCGTTACGCCCACGGATCCCGTTGTGCATGTACCTCGCGAAGCATTGATCCGCGGCGGCCACGCCGATCGGGTGGTGCTGTCACTGGGCGACGGCCGGTTTCGCGCGCAGCCGGTCGTTGTCGGCATTGAGGCCGGCGACCGCGTGGAAATCCGGTCCGGTATTGCGCCCGATGACATCGTCGTTACGTCAGGCCAGTTCCTCATC
>CAZLNH010000344.1:0-7718 GCA_964560775.1 uncultured Woeseiaceae bacterium
TGACGGCGTCGTCGGCGAGCAGCCACGCCTGAATCCCGGTGAATCGTTTCGCTATTCGAGCGGCGCCGTGCTGGAGACGCCGGTCGGTGCCATGCAGGGCCGTTACCGCATGCAGGCCGACAACGGCACCAGCTTCGATGCTCCGATTCCCCCGTTCACACTCGCGGTGCCCGGCGTTCTGCACTGATTTTCACGCCACCTCCGGCTCTGACATGCGAATCACGCGGACAGGACAGTAGCTTTGGCGGTTTACGCAATCGGCGACCTGCAGGGTTGCTATGACCCGTTCCGTCGCCTCCTCGACAAGATCGACTTCGATCCGGCGAAAGACCGCATCTGGCTGGCGGGCGATCTTGTCAATCGCGGTCCCAAGTCGTTAAAGACGCTGCGCTTCGTAAAAAGTCTCGGCAACTCGGCGTCAATTGTACTCGGCAATCACGACCTGCACCTTCTCGCGCTTGCGAATGACATTGGCGTGCGTCCGAACCGCTTCGATTCGATGTGGAAAGTGCTGGCGGCCGACGACTGCGACGAACTGCTCGACTGGCTGCGTGCGCTGCCGTTGGCCCATTACAGCGAGGAGTTGAATACGTTGATGGTGCACGCCGGCCTGCCGCCGCAATGGACCTTTGGAGATACTCTTGCCCATGCCGCGGAAGTCGAGGCCGTATTGCGCTCTGATAACTTTGTAAGCTTTCTGGAAAAAATGCACGGCAACCAGCCGAACCGCTGGTCGGATACGCTCGAAGGCAGGAAGCGGTTGCGCTTTATCGTCAACTGCCTGACGCGCGTCCGCATGATTGATGCCGATGGCACGCTCGATTTCCAGCACAGCGGCCCGCCACGCGACGCGCGCAAGGGCTTGCTGCCATGGTACCGGGCGGAGAACGCTGCATGGCGCGGCACGCGCGTCGTGTTTGGCCACTGGTCGGCACTGGGACTCGTGGTCGAACCGGATCTGATCTGCGTCGACACGGGCTGTGTCTGGGGTCGCGCGCTGACCGCGGTACGCCTGGACAAGAGCAGCAAGGTGCGCCGCGTAAAGTGCCGCTGAGCGGCCCGTCACCGAAATCTCGCCGATTCGCGGGCTTTGGACGCGGTGTCCCCTGCGCGCACGACAGAGTACACTGATCCGGCGCCCCGCTGGGCGGTAAACGGTTGATATCTATGATGTCCTTTTCAGTATCGGCAAGTCATGACTGACGCTCGCGGGATTCATGCAGCACGTGCGCCGGCGCCGGTCGGCCCCTACCCGCACGCACGGCGTCATGGCAGCCTGCTGTTCCTGTCAGGGCTCGGGCCGCGGCCCGCGGGCGGCGGTCCGGTGCCGGGCGTCACGCTCGACGCCGACGGCAATGTCTGCGCCTACGATTTCGAGTCGCAGTGCCATGCGGTGTTCGCGAATGTGCGTGCCGTGCTCGAGAGTGCCGGCGCCAAATGGGCTGATCTCCTCGACATCACGGTCTATCTGACGGACATCCGTCGCGACTTCAGTGCGTTCAATCGCATCTATGGCGATTATTTTGACAACGATGGACCGTGCCGAACGACGGTCGAAGTCACCCGCCTGCCAACACCAATCGCAATCGAACTGAAATGCATCGCCGCCATTGGAGAAAGCAGCGGTGACACCAATGGAGGCGACTGATCGTGCGCTCACTGCAGGCATTCAATTTCCAGCTCTGGATAGATGAACACCGGCACTTGCTCAAGCCGCCTGTATGCAACCAGCAGGTTTTCGATGACAGTGACTTTATCGTCATGGTGGTCGGCGGCCCGAACTCGCGCAAGGACTTTCACTACGACGAAGGACCGGAGTTTTTTTACCAGCTTGAAGGCGACATGCTGCTAAAGACCGTGCAAGACGGCGAGAAAGTCGACATCCCGATACGCGAGGGAGAGATCCTGCTGCTTCCGCCAGGGGTACCGCATTCCCCGCAACGATACGCCGATACCGTCGGCCTGGTCGTTGAGCGCAAGCGTCTCCCCGACGAACTCGACGGCTTCATGTGGTTCTGCGACAGCTGCAATAACAAGCTGTACGAGGAATACCTGTACATCAGCGACATTGTCGGGCAGCTGCCGCCGGTCTTCGACCGCTTTTACGGTTCGATCGAACACCGCACCTGCGACAACTGCGGGACCGTCATGCCTCAGCCTGCACGCTGAACCGTTGCCCATGCTGAAGATCGACATTCATACGCACATTCTGCCGCGAGACTGGCCCGATCTCCGCGAGCGCTATGGTTACGGCGGTTTTGTGCAACTGGAGCATGGCCCGGGATGTTCACGCATGCTGGTCGATGGCAAGCACTTCCGGGACGTCGACGCCAACTGCTGGGATGCCGATACCCGTCTCCGGGACTGCGACGCCTGCGACGTCGATGTGCAGGTACTGTCGACGGTGCCCGTCATGTTCAGCTACTGGGCCAAGCCGGCCGACACGCATGACCTTAGCAAGATACTGAACGACCATATTGCCGGCCTCGTCAGCGACTGGCCGCGGCGGTTTATTGGTCTTGGCACCGTGCCGATGCAGGACGCGGATCGCGCCATACAGGAACTCGAACGCTGCATGGCGTCGGGCCTGGCCGGGATACAGATAGGCTCGCACGTAAACGGTTGGAACCTCGATGACGAGCGAATATTTCCGGTGCTCGAGGCAGCGGCCGACCTCGGCGCCGCAGTCTTTGTGCACCCGTGGCAGATGCTCGGCAGTGAGCGCATGGGACTCTACTGGATGCAGTGGCTGGTTGGCATGCCGGCGGAAACGGCGCTGTCGATCTGCTCTCTCATTTTTGGCGGTGTATTTGAACGACTGCCGAAACTGCGAGTGGCATTCGCGCACGGTGGCGGTGCCTTTCCCGGCCTGATTGGCCGGCTGGAACACGGCTTCAATGTGCGCCCCGATATCGTCGCCACCAACAACGAGCGAAGTCCGCGCGAGTACATCGGCCGCTTCTATGTCGACTCTCTGGTGCACGAACCGGCCATGCTGCAGTACATGATCAACCTGTTCGGCGCGGACAACATTGCGCTGGGCAGTGACTACCCGTTTCCGCTCGGCGAGCACCACCCCGGGGAGCTGATCGAATCGATGCCGCTGGATGACGCAACACGGGACTGGCTGCTCGCCGGCTCGGCACTTGCATGGCTCAATCGCTCGCGGCGGGAATACGACGTCCAGTGAACGAGCACCAGCCGTTTGAGGCGACGATGGAGTTCGCAGAAAGACTTGATGTGGCCGATCCGCTGCGGGCAATGCGCGCCCAGTTTCATCTGCCGCGGGACGATCGCGCCCAGCCAGTGATTTACCTGTGCGGCAATTCGCTTGGCCTGCAACCCCTGCGCGCTGTTCAGTACGTACAGGAAGAACTGGACGACTGGGCGCGATTCGGCGTTGACGGACACCTCCAGGCGCACCGCCCGTGGCTCAGCTATCACCGGCAGGCTACGGCAGGTCTCGCAAGGCTGTGCGGCGCGCGACCGGCGGAAGTCGTTGCAATGAATACGCTGACCGTCAACCTGCACCTGCTGATGGCGAGCTTTTACCGCCCGACGCAGCACCGCCGGAAGATCGTCATCGAGTCACTGGCTTTTCCGTCGGACCGGTTTGCGGCGCAGTCCCAGTTGCAATTCCACGGCTTCGACCCTGACAACGACCTGCTCGAGTGGGCACCGCGCGGCGGCAGCCTGGAATTGCACATCGATGACTTGCAGGCCCTCCTCCACAATCACGGTGACGAGGTCGCACTGTTGCTGTTGCCGGGCGTCCAGTACTACAGCGGCCAGGTGCTGGACATGGCGGAAATATGCCGTTTGGCGCGCAACGCGCGATGCGCTGTCGGGCTCGACCTTGCGCACGCGATCGGCAACGTGCCGCTTGCACTCCATGACTGGGCACCGGACTTCGCCGCCTGGTGCAGTTACAAGTACCTGAACGGTGGCCCCGGCGCGATCGCAGGCGCCTTCGTGCATGAGCGGCACCTGGGCGGCGATGCGTCACGCACGCTGCTCGGCTGGTGGGGCAATCGCGAGCAGACCCGCTTCAGGATGAAGCCCGAGTTCGAGCCGGAGACTACCGCCGAACTCTGGCAGTTGAGCAATCCGCCGATACTGTCGCTCGCGCCGGTCATTGCGTCGCTGTCACTCTTTGATGAAGCCGGAATCGAGGCATTGCGTGCAAAGTCGCTCAGGCTCACGGGTTTCCTCGACTTCCTGTTGCAACAGCGTGTCCCTGATCGCGTATCGTCGATAACGCCACCGGACGCACGCGGCTGCCAGATGTCGCTTGTCGTAAAGGCCAGATCCGGTACTGCGCGTGCCGTGTTCGACCGGCTGACGGCGCAGCACGTCGTGGCTGACTGGCGCGAGCCGGATGCCATTCGCGTCGCGCCGGCGCCCCTGTACAACAGTTACACGGATGTATACCAATTCGTTGAGCGGCTCGAGCGGGCACTGGCCGAATGAACATCGCACGCACATCGGCAGTGAACATCGTTGGCGCGGGCCTGTGCGGCAGCCTGTTATCGATGCTGCTGGCGCGGCGCGGCCACGCTGTCCGCGTCCATGAACGGCAACCGGACCCGCGAAATCAAAGCGTCGCCCAGGGCCGATCGATCAACCTTGCCCTGGCGGCACGCGGTATCCGGGCACTGCGGCACGCGGGCGTCTTCGAACCGGTCGAAAAACTGCTGGTGCCGATGCGCGGCCGCATGATCCATCATCCGGACGGCAGTACCGAGCTGCAGCCGTACGGTCAGCGTGCACACGAGGTCATCTACTCGGTATCGCGCGCGGAACTCAATCGAATCCTGTTAAACCACGCCGAGCAGAACTTCGGCGTGGACTTTCGATTCGGCTCTGCGGCCGGGCGCTACGACACGGAAACGGCGTCGCTCCGGCTCACAAATGCGGAATCCGGTCACGAGTATGTAATCGATACTGCGCCGCTGATCGCCGCGGACGGCGCCGGTTCGGTCGTCCGGCGCGCGTACGACAGCACCAGCCACATTGCACCGCAGGAGGAATTGCTGCCGCACGGCTACAAGGAACTGACCCTGCCGGCAGACACTAACGGCAACTTTCGCCTCGCGCCGGATGCGCTGCACATCTGGCCACGCGGCGGCTACATGCTGATTGCACTGCCCAATCCCGGCGGCGACTTCACGCTCACACTGTTCCTGCCAAACGCGGGCGATCCTTCGTTCGAAACACTCGAGTCCAGCAATGACGTCGAAGCGTTCTTTACCGAGCAGTTCGCCGATATCCGCCCGCTGCTGCCGGCACTGACCGAAGAATTCGCCGCCAACCCGGTCGGCCTGCTCGGCACGGTACGCTGCCGGCACTGGCACGATGGCGGCCGGATGCTTTTGATCGGCGATGCCGCACACGCAATCGTGCCATTCCATGGCCAGGGCATGAACCTGGCCTTCGAGGACTGCGTGCTGCTCGACGGGCTGCTCGATTCAAGCGACAGATGGAAAGACGTATTTGCGAAGTTCGAATCAACCCAGCTCGTCAACGCCAACGCCATTGCCGACATGGCGCTCGACAACTACGTTGAAATGCGCGACCGGGTTCGGGACCCGAAGTTCGTCCTTAAAAAGGAACTGGCATTCGAACTGGAACGCCGATTACCAAACCACTTCATACCGCGCTATTCGATGGTGATGTTCCACGACGACATCCCCTACGCCACCGCCCAACAGCGTGGCGTACTTCAGGCGGACTTGCTCGAAACGCTGGTTACCGGGTGCGACCGCCTTGCCGACATCGACCTGGACCGGGCGGAACATGCGGCGCGCGAGTCGCTGCCACGTCTTGACGCAACTGTTGACTGACGCAAGCGTTTTCCAGAGCGGCTGCTACCGTGCCGACTTCCGGCACGGAGTATTCATGAACGCACGTTGCTGGCAGGGGCGGAGGTGTGCCCCGGGGAGGGCTTTTCAGGGCTGTGCCGGACAGGGATGTCCGGCACAGAGCGTACAGGGACGTATTCACAGCGTCCCTGAAAAGCCCTCCCCGGGGTGCGCCTTCGCTTACCACCGCAGCAAATCGTTCATGAATAATCCGCGCTGAGTTTCAGTTTGCGACACGCTGCAGAACCGCGATACTAAACCCCACCGGCCTCGCGGCAGTCACCGCAAACTCGTCAAACTCAATGATTTGCCACTGCGCATCGTCCAGCACCGGAAAAAACGCGTCGCCTTCAGGCTCAGCGTGCACCCGCGTCAGGTAAATGCGATCGGCGAGCGGCAGCATTTGCTGGTAAATGCGCCCGCCGCCGATGACCATAACTTCGCCTGCATCGGCCGCAAGATCGAGCGCCGCGGCCGGAGTGGCGACGACATCGCAACCGGAAGCGCTAAAGCCCGACTGCCGGCTGATGACGATATTGCGGCGGCCAGGCAGGGCACGCCCGATAGACTCATGAGTCAGCCGGCCCATGATGATTGGTTTGCCCATCGTCAGCTCACGGAAACGTCTCATGTCTTCCGGCAGGCGCCATGGCAGCTTGCCGGCGTGCCCGATGACGTTGTTGGCCGCCGCGGCGACGATAAGGGATACGCCCAAGTCCGGTTTCTCCGCGGTCAGACGGCGACAGCGGCGCGAATGTGCGGGTGCGCCTCGTAATTTTTCAGTTCGAAGTCGCCGTACTGATAATCGAATATGGAATCCGGCCGCCGCAGCAGGACAAGTTCCGGCAGCGGCAGAGGATCTCTCGCGAGCTGCTCATCTGCCTGCTCGATATGATTGGCGTACAGGTGACAGTCGCCGCCGGTCCAGATGAAATCGCCAGGGCTGAGATCCGTCTGCTGCGCAACCATGTACGTCAACAGTGCATAGGAGGCGATATTGAAGGGCACACCGAGAAATATGTCGGCACTGCGCTGGTAGAGCTGGCAGGAAAGGCGTCCGTCCGCTACATAGAACTGGAACAGGCAATGACACGGCGGCAGTGCCATGCGCGGCACCTCGCCGACGTTCCACGCTGAAACAATGTTGCGGCGGGAGTCCGGGTTCGTCCTGAGTGTCTCGATGACTGCCGCGATCTGGTCCACACTGCGCCCGTCCGCCGTGGGCCAGTGCCGCCACTGCACGCCGTACACCGGCCCGAGATCGCCATTTTCATCCGCCCACTCGTTCCAGATCGAAACACCGTTCTCCCGCAAGTAGCGCACATTCGAATCGCCGCTCAGGAACCACAGCAGCTCGTGCGCGATCGAGGGCCAGTGCAGCTTTTTAGTCGTGACCAGCGGGAATCCCGCCGCCAGGTCAAAGCGCATCTGCAGCCCGAACAGCGACAGCGTGCCGGTGCCGGTGCGATCGTCCTTGCGCGCACCGCGCTCGCGCACCGCACGCAACTGCTCCAGGTAGGTTTTCACGCCGCGGCGTAATTTCCGGTGGGCCGTGGGGAAGCCGCGGCGCGCAGCAGCAGCCACGCGCCGATCAGCAGCATGGGCAGCGACAGCAGCTGGCCCATCGTGAACCAGTCACCCGCGAGATAGCCGATCTGGGTGTCAGGCAGGCGGACGAACTCGATCATGAAGCGCACCAGTCCGTACCAGAGCAGGCCCAGCCCGACCACTGATCCGGAAGGACGCGGACGACGCGCGAACCACCACAGCAGCAGCGCCAGCACCAGCCCCTCGAGCACGGCCTCGTACAGCTGCGAGGCATGGCGCCCCACCAGCTCGCCGGTGACCGCATCGGGA
>CAZLNH010000345.1:0-3937 GCA_964560775.1 uncultured Woeseiaceae bacterium
TCTCGGTCCGCTGCTGGTGGCGCTGGGCACGCTGGTGTCCGACGATCCGAAATTTATCCTGCTCGCATTGTTGCCGCTGTTCGTCGCCGGCGCGCTGCTGCTGATGCGCGTATTCGAGCCGCCGGAGCTGACCGGCCGGACAGCAGACCGGGCCGCGTAGACTCCTGGCCCGGATTATTCATGAACGCCACGGAGGTCGGGGCGGAGGTGTGCCCCGGGGTGCGCCTTCGCCTGCCACCAAAGCCAACTGTTCATGAATAATCCGGGCTTGCTACGATCGTCGTCCGGCCTGCTGCCGGGACGATCCGGGCCGGGGGAAGGCATCGACGAGTGTCCGCAGGCGTTCGAGGGCATCGTGCGGAGACGGTCCGTAGCGTGCGGCGAGGTAAGTGTTCGTAATGTCATCAACGCTTGTGGCCGCAACGCCGCCGTTGCCGCACAGGCGCGACGCAAATGCGAGAGGGGTTTCTCCCCGCTCCGGCAGAAGCCCCGTCTTATTGGTGAATCGTTTGTAAAGTGCGCTGGCCGCATCGGGTTGCGGTGGCCGGTAACGACGGAATAGCAGCACACTGATTGCCGCGATCATCAGCATTATCAGTGCCAGCAGCGTCAGCAGCATCTTGCGCCAGTCCGGCTGTTCCATGCCAAGCCACTGCATGAAGCGATTTTGGTTGTCCGGTCCGTAGCCCAGCACCCACTCGTTCCACCTGGCGTTCAGCGCATCCCATGACAATTGCAGCCGGTGCATCCACATTGCCGGTGCGGACAGTCCCCAGCTTTCGGCGAGCCCGTCGAGCCTGGCACCGGACATGCCGGACTCGATTCGATCGGGCGCGACCGCGGCGGTCGGGTCGACCCGCGCCCAGCCGCGGCCATCGAGCCAGACCTCGGTCCACGCGTGCGCATCTGACTGCCTGACGGTCACGTGATCTGCCATTGGGTTCAATTCTCCGCCCTGGTACCCAAGCACGATCCGCGCCGGAATGCCGGCGGCCCGCATCATGACGGCAAATGCGGAGGCATAGTGTTCGCAAAAGCCGCGCTGCGTGCGGAACAGGAACTCATCCACGGAATTGCTGCCGAGCTGCGGCGGTTGCAGCGTGTAGTAGTATTCCTCTTCGTTGAAGCGTTGCAGGACGCGGTCGATGAATGCTTCATCGCTGCCAGCCGCTTTGCGCATTTCTTCGGCAAGCTCCCGGGTTCGTGGGTTGGTCCTTTCCGGCAAATCGTCATAGCGTGAGCGGTAGACACGCGGCAGGTCGCGATCAGCCCGGTAACTCGTGTAGGACGTTGCTTCATACACGACGCGCTGGTCAATCGGTTGCGCCCTGGCGAGCTGTTGCTGCGGCCCCATGAAGGTCTGTTCGAGTGTCCATTGATACGGTATGTCGAGCGCAAATACCCATTGCTGGTTCGTTGGTTCCAGCGTGACCTGGTAGGTGACCGGCGCGCCCGCGGTTTCGATTCGGCTCAATGCGCCCCGGTCCGGACCGGGTTCCCAGCCCGACCAGGTGCGTCCGTTGAAACGGTGCAACACGAGGCCGCGCCAGTAGCGGTCGCGTGATGCCGGCACGTCGCCATCGAACTCAACCCGGAACGCGACGGCGTCCGACAGAGACAAGGAACTGATATCGCCCGGGCTCATGCGGTCGCTCAGACCTGATGTGGCACTGCTCGTATCAATCGGCACCGACCAGAAGGGCGTTGCAATGCGCGGGAAGAACAGCCACATGGCAACCGTCAGTGGCGCAGCGTAGAGCAACAGCCGGCCACTGTTGGCGAGGCTCTGGCGCATGTCCGCACCACGGCTCGTCGACATCTGCAGCCACGCGGTCATCGTAAGCAGGACGCCGGCAAAGAGATACGGCAGTGACCAGATATGCTGTTCGCGCAACAGCGACGCCATGATCAGGAATATCGAAATGAACAGCAGCACGAACTGGTCCCGGCGGCGTTTGGTCTCCAGCAGCTTCAGGGCCGCCATGACCGCCAGCAGCGCGGAGCCTGGCCCTACGCCGCTGACCGACTCGTACGACGCCAGCACGCCGACAAAGCAGGCCAGCGACAACGCAACACGCTGCCATGCCGGCGGCAGCCGCCAGCGACGTTTTTCGATCAGCCAGCGGCCGCCGGCGCAGACGAGCAGTGCCACGGTAATCCAGAGCGGCAGGAACGGCAGGTGCGGCAACACCGAAAAGCCGAGCGCGGCAAGTGTCAGCGGCAGGCTGGCGAGCAGCGAACCGTCCGTGCCGTCGCGGTGCCTCATGCTGTCTTAGCGCCGTCAAACATGGCCAGCGCCTTGAGGCAGCGATGCCGCTGGGCATCGCCATGTGCCGGCGGGAAAACCGCGCCGGGAACTCGCAGTCCGTAGTCGCGTTGTGCGCGTTCGGCATCCAGTATCCAGCGGGTCAGTGTCTCAAGGCGCACCTCGGTATCCGGCGCCGGAATGTCGTCGAAATCGAACCACTGGCTACTGGTATCCGCGCCTGCAAACTGTTTTGACAACAATTCGCCGCCGCGCGCGTAGGCTTTCCACGCTACTTTCCGGGGCGAATCGCCGGCCTGGTACTTGCGCAGTCCGGCGAAGTCTTCCTCGCCCCGCGCGTCGTGCTGCCGATGGCCGGTCGCCGTCAGCGCCGCCGGTGGCGGCGGCACGACCGCGGCCTGGCGTGGCCAGACCAGCGCCTTCAAATCCATGTGCAGCCACGCCCACGCGCGAAACAGCTCGAACGGAAACAATGTGCGTATACCGAATTGCCCGAGTCGCACCTGTCCGCGGCGTTCTGTCGGCAGTTCCAGCCGGAAAACATGACTTTCGCCGGCAGGTATGTCGTCGACTTCGCTGACAATGCTCCCGGCGTAGAGCTGGATGTGATGGCGGCGCGAGCGGGAA
The DNA here is from genome assembly GCA_964560775.1 of uncultured Woeseiaceae bacterium. Classification (GTDB taxonomy): domain Bacteria; phylum Pseudomonadota; class Gammaproteobacteria; order Steroidobacterales; family Woeseiaceae; genus Woeseia. The sequence goes on from CAZLNH010000345.1 coordinate 2,894, forward strand.
CGGTTATGAACTGCAATGCGAAATTCCGCGGCCTGCCCGGCATGCACCGGCTCGACACCGGCGAACCGGATATCGAGGCCGACAAGGTTGCGCTGGCACTGGTGCATGGCCACGAATCCGAGACCAGCGAGCATGAACGTCAGGACGAACGACAGGTTGTTGTTGTAGTTCATCGAGCCGAGCAGCATCGCAAAGCACGTCAGCGCAAAAATCAGACCGACACCGGTAGGCAGGATGTAGATGCGCCGCGAACGCAGCGTCGTCAATGGCGCATCCTCTCCCTGGCGCCGGTGTGCCCAGCGCAGGGCGCGTTCAGTCAGCCTGCGGCGGTAGTGTGCGGGCCGGAGGAGGTCAGGGAATTGCCACGGAATCGAGGACATGACGCCCCAGTTCGCCTGCGTGAGTAAAGCGCGAGCCGCTCGCGGGCCGCAGCCGGTGGCCGGCCACGGCGGGAAATACGGCCTGCACGTCATCTGGGAAGACGCCCGAGTGTTCCTCGATCATTGCATACGCTTTCGATGCGGCAGCCAGTGCCAGCGCGCCACGCGGCGACAGGCCGGTTTCGATTTCGGGTGACTCGCGCGTGAATCGCACCAGAGCCTGGATATAGTCGACCAGCGGGTCGCTCAGGTGGACACGGGTAGCGGAATCCTGCAATGACATCAGGATTTGCGGTTTCAGTGTTGGCAACAGGCCGGCGAGCATTTGCCGCCGGTCTTTGCCGATGATCAGCTCGCGCTCATTCTCCTCGTTCGGGTAGCCGAGCTCAAGCCGCATCAGGAAGCGGTCGAGCTGCGATTCCGGCAGCGGGAACGTACCAATCTGTGTGGATGGATTCTGCGTTGCGACAACGAAAAACGGTTGCGGCAGCTCGTGTGTGTGGCCATCAACCGACACCTGCTGCTCTTCCATGGCCTCGAGCAGCGCGCTTTGTGCCTTGGGCGTGGCACGGTTGACTTCATCGGCCAGGACCAGCTGCGCGAATACCGGTCCCGGCTGGAATTCGAACGTGCCTTTTTCCTGGCGAAAGATCGATACGCCGAT
>CAZLNH010000346.1:0-5021 GCA_964560775.1 uncultured Woeseiaceae bacterium
CCGAGTAGCCCGCTGGACCGGAGCCAAGGATCAGCACGCGGCAATGTTTGGTGTCGCTCATGTATACTTCGCCTTCGGGGGTTGCTTCGGTCAGCTTGCACCGGGATCTGCGTCAGGTTATTGAAGTGTGACCGTGCCGGCCGGATTCAAGTCCGGGCGCGGGGACAGCCACATGAGGTGCCGATAGTCGAGGCGCCAGTGTAGGGAAAAGCGCAACCCCGGGCAAAACAGCAAGCTGCGACCGCCGCCGGTTTGGGCGCCGGCGGGTCCGGCGTCGGAATGACACTCCCGCAGGGGGCGACTTGGCCTCGAAGGTATATTAGAATCAGCGCTTTAGGCCATAATCGCTTGAATTTACTTTAATATGGCAAGCAAAAGCCAGGCAGCCAGATCGGGCGGCGCGTTGTCCGCGCAGGTCGTACGGACGCTACGTGAAGGCGCGTTGTACGTGTTCGGTGCGTTCGCACTGATTTTGTGGTTTGCGTTGTTTACCTACCATCCGGGCGATCCTGGTTTTTCGCAGGCCAGCAGCAACCTGGAAATCCAGAATGGCGTTGGCCGCGTCGGCTCGTACATTGCCGATATGCTCTTTAACCTGTTTGGACGGCCAGCGTATCTGTTCACCGTCATGGTGTTCTATTTCGGCTGGATGATCTACCGCGAGCAGCGTACGCAACAGATGCTGACCCGCGCAGACTTTGCACTTCGTTTCGGCGGTTTTATCGCGACGCTGATTACGAGCTGCGCCCTTGCGACTCTGCACTTCTCCCCAATGGGTTTCCAGGAGACAGCCGGTGGCATCGTCGGGCAGATCGTCGGCGGCTCGCTGCGGGCGGTCATGAAACTGCTGGGCGCCAGTACATTGCTGTTCTTCCTGTGGCTTGCGTCATTGTCGCTGTTCCTCGGTATTTCATGGCTTGCCGTTATGGACCGCGTCGGACGCTGGTGCCTCAAGGGCTGGGACGCCGTGCGTGCGTGGATCGGTGAGATGCGCGATCGCGCCGAAGGCCGGCGCAAGCACGCCGAACGCCAGGATGTGTTCAAGGCTGAGAAAAAACGCACTGAAGGGCGCGCGCCACCGCGCATCGAACCGGTCCTGCCGACGTTGGAGAAGAGTGTACGGGCGGAAAAGGAACGGCAGGTGCCATTGTTCGATCCGCCGTCCGCGGGCGAACTGCCCCCGCTGTCGCTGCTGGATGACCCGCCACCACACAAGGCCGGTTACTCTGAGGAATCCCTCGAAGCGATGTCGCGGCTCGTCGAGCTCAAGCTCAAGGACTTCGGCATTGATGTCGAAGTGGTGACCGTATCGCCCGGGCCTGTCATTACGCGCTTCGAACTGGATCCCGCACCGGGCGTCAAGGTCAGCCAGATTTCAAACCTGGCGAAGGACCTGGCACGCGCACTGTCCGTGGTCAGTGTACGCGTGCTTGAAGTGATCCCGGGCAAATCCTACGTCGGTCTCGAAATTCCGAATGAACACCGCGAGCTGGTGACGCTTGGCGAGATCCTCAAGTCAAAAGCTTATGACGAAATGGCATCGCCGCTGACGCTGGCACTCGGCAAGGACATCGGCGGGCATTCTATCGTCGCTGATCTTGCACGCATGCCGCACCTGCTGATCGCCGGTACTACCGGGTCGGGTAAATCCGTTGCGATCAACGCGATGGTGCTGAGCCTGCTGTACAAGGCCAAGCCGGAGCATGTGCGGCTGATTATGATCGACCCGAAAATGCTCGAATTGTCGGTCTACGAAGGCATTCCGCACCTGCTGACGCCGGTCGTAACTGATATGAAAGAGGCTGCGAATGCGTTGCGCTGGTGCGTTGGCGAAATGGAACGCCGTTACCGGCTGATGGCGGCACTCGGCGTGCGCAACATCGGCGGGTACAACCGCAAGGTCAAGGATGCGATCAGTGCCGGCAACCCGATCAAGGATCCGACGTTTGTACCGCCGCCGCTGATCGACGAGGACAAGCCGTTCGAGCACCCGACGCTGACGGAATTGCCCTACATCGTAGTCATTATCGACGAACTGGCCGATATGATGATGATCGTCGGCAAGAAGGTCGAGGAGCTGATCGCGCGGCTGGCGCAGAAGGCGCGCGCATCCGGCATCCACATGCTGCTGGCGACACAACGTCCGTCCGTCGATGTCATAACCGGCCTGATCAAGGCCAATATCCCGACTCGTATCGCGTTCCAGGTTTCCGCCAAGGTCGATTCGCGGACCATTCTTGACCAGATGGGTGCCGAGGCGCTGCTCGGACACGGCGACATGCTGTATTTGCCGCCGGGCACATCGCTGCCGGAGCGGGTGCACGGCGCGTTCGTGGCGGACCACGAAGTACATGCAGTCGTCAGGAACCTGAAGAAAAGCGGCTCGCCGCGCTATATCGATGAAATTACCGAGGGCAATGGCGGTCCAACTCCGGGAATGGCCGGGCTCGATGCCTTGCCCGGCGAAGTGGATTCCGAGCAGGATCCGTTGTATGACCAGGCGGTACAGATCGTCATCGAGACGCGAAAAGCATCAATTTCCGGCGTACAACGCCGGCTGAAGATCGGTTATAACCGTGCCGCGCGCATGGTTGAGACGATGGAACAGGCCGGCCTCGTCGGGCCGCTGCAGCCGAACGGAGCACGCGAAATTCTGGTACCGGCACCTCCCAGGGACTGATAACCATGATCAAGATATTAACGAGCGGCTATGCACGGCGGCTGAGCTGCCTGTGCCTGCTGCTGCCCGGACTGGCCGTGACCGAGCCAGCGGGCGACGCCGCCGGTCGTCTGCTTGTCGATAATTTCGTCAACAATGTACAGACACTGTCCGCCCGCTTCGAGCAGACGCTGGTTGATGCAGACGACACTGTCGTGGAAACTTCGGGTGGCACGATGTCGATCAAGCGTCCGGGGAAATTCCGCTGGACCTACAGCGAGCCGTATGAGCAGATACTTGTCGCCGACGGCCTGAACGTGTGGAATCACGATGTCGAGCTCGAGCAGGTCACGGTGAAACCGCAGGTGGAGTTGCTTGGGAGCACGCCGGCGCTGCTGCTTGGCGGTGCGGCTGATGTTCTCGATGACTTCGAGTTCGACGGCAGCTTCGAGGATCGGGGTATTGTCTGGGTGCGGCTCCGCCCGCTCGATACGGACGCCGGCTTCACGAGGGTCGAGCTCGGTTTCGATGATGGCACGTTACGGCGCATGATCTTTTTTGATTCGCTCGAGCAAAGCACATTGATAGGGCTATTTGATGTCGTGGTCAATGAGCCGATCGACGACGCGCAATTCGAATTTGACGTACCGGCAAACGCGGATCTTGTCGGCACGCCGCTCGAAATGGAAAAAGCAGAGAGCTGATGCTGCCGTTACGGTACCGCATGCGCTGGCGTGTTGCCGGCGTCATCGTTCTGGCCATCTCGTTCGCGGCGGCATTGATGCCTGCGCTGTGGCCGAAAGTGAGCGTACGGGACATCATGTTGCTGGATAAGTGGCTGCACGGCATCGCGTTTGTGCTGCTCGCATTGTGGTTTTCCGGGCAGTATGCGCCGTCTTCGTACTGGCGCATCACTGCCGGATTGCTGGCATTTGGCGCGTTGATTGAGATCTGCCAGTATTTCACCTTTCACCGCAGCGCCGAATGGGCGGACTTTTTTGCAGACGCCGCCGGCATTGCAGTGGGCCTGGCGCTCGCGACGCTTGGACCCGGCGGGTGGAGCTTGCGTTTCGAGCAATGGCTGTCGCCGGAACACCGGTAACTTCAATGGCTGATCTTTTCGAGAGCGATACCGGGACAGCGAACGACGCAGTTCAGGGCCGGCCACTTGCAGATCGAATGCGGCCGCGTGACCTCGCCGGCTTTCATGGCCAGGATCATCTGCTTGCGGCAGGCAAGCCTTTGCGTCGCGCCATAGACAGTGGCCGCCCGCATTCGATGATATTCTGGGGGCCGCCGGGAACCGGTAAGACGACGCTGGCCCGCATCATCGCGGCAACGACCGACTCGCATTTTATTGCGCTCTCCGCGGTCATGGCTGGCGTTAAGGATATTCGTGCCGCGGTCGACGAAGCAAAAAATTACAGGGCCCGCCACCGAAGGGCGACGGTGCTGTTTCTTGACGAGGTGCACCGGTTCAATAAATCCCAGCAGGACGCATTTCTGCCGTTCGTCGAGGACGGCACGCTGACCTTTATCGGTGCCACAACCGAGAACCCTTCGTTCGAGCTCAACAATGCATTGTTATCGCGTGCGCGCGTTTACGTACTCAAGACACTGGACGCGGACGCACTGAACGGAATCTTGCGAAATGCGCTCGATGAACTCAAGCGTGAACTTGACCTGGCGTCGCTGACTATGGATGACGCCGCATTGGCGTTGCTGGTCGCTGCGGCAGACGGCGATGCCCGGCGCGGGCTGAACCTGCTCGAATTGGCCGCCGGCATGGTCGATACTGCCAGTCCCTCGATTACCCTCGAACTGGCGGAGGAGGTGGCATCGGGTGGCCGCCGGCGCTTTGACAAGCAAGGCGAGTATTTCTACGACCAGATCTCGGCGTTGCATAAATCAGTACGTGGATCGGACCCGGATGCATCGTTGTACTGGCTGATGCGCATGCTCGATGGCGGTTGTGATCCACATTACATTGCCCGGCGCATGCTGCGCGTGGCGTCCGAGGATATCGGCAATGCCGATCCACGCGCACTGCGCCTGTGCCTCGATGCGTGGGAGACGCTTGAGCGGCTCGGCAGCCCTGAAGGCGAGCTGGCGCTGGCACAAGCCGTCATATTCCTGTCCTGTGCGGCGAAGAGCAATGCAGTGTACAAGGCCGCAAAAGCGGCTGCGGCCGACGCGCAGGAGTTCGGGTCTCTGGAAGTGCCAGTGCATTTGCGAAACGCGCCTACAAAGCTGATGAAGGAACTCGGCTACGGCAAGGAGTACCGTTACGCACACGACGAAGAAGATGCGTTTGCCGCGGGCGAGACGTATTTTCCGGAGGACATGCCGAAGCGCACGTATT
>CAZLNH010000347.1:0-3927 GCA_964560775.1 uncultured Woeseiaceae bacterium
GGTCTCGGTCTCTTCGGAGATTGAGTCGAACAAAGCAGGGCCGCAAGGTCCTGCTTTTTTTATGCGAGGTCCCGAACCGGCAATACGTACCACGCAACGGCGACAAAATGACAAAGGCCGCCTACGAGTACAAACAAGTGCCAGATTACGTGGTTATACGCAATGCGCCTGGAGGCATAAAACAGCGCGCCGACGGTGTAGCTCAGGCCACCCGCAATGAGCCACATTGTGCCATGCGAGCCGACGGCCTCGGCGATCTGCGGCGCGGCGGCGACGATCAGCCAGCCCATCAGCAGGTAACCGGCGAGAGACAGTCGCGGGTAGCGGTGCCTGAAATACAGTTTTGCGATGATGCCGGCGGTAGCCAGCGTCCAGATTGTACCGAACAGCCACCATCCGCCACTGCTCCGAATCGCGACCAGGAGAAACGGCGTGTAGGTGCCGGCGATCAGCAGGTAAATCGCGCAGTGATCGATCATCTTGTAGGCGCGTGTGCGCGGCGATGCGTGCATCGCATGGTAGACCGTTGAGGACAGGAAGAGGGCGATCATGGTGCTGCCGTATACGACGCTTGCGACGATCCGCCATGGGTCAGCGCTGCCGATCGACAGGTACAGCATCCACGTCAAACCGGCAATACTGAGGATTACTCCTGCGCCATGTGTGGCGGCGTGAATCGCCTCTTCTATCAGCGTGTATTGTTGGTGCTGCTGGTGCATGCTTCAAATCATCCGGCCAGGTCACTACAGTAACAGCCCTGGATACTTCACGAATACAACTAATTGCCAGCTTTCCCCGCGAATTGTTTGGATCCGGCGCCCAATAATGAGTTCAATCGATCACCAGATACGCTTTATCCATAGCTCGGACTGGCAGCTGGGCATGACGCGCGCATTTCTAAGCGAAGAGGCCGCCGCGCGCTTCAGCCAGGCGCGGATCGACGCGATCACGACTCTGGGCAGACTGGCGCGCGACAATGAGGCGCAATTCATCGTCGTAGCCGGCGATATTTTCGAATCGAACCAGCTTTCACAGCGCACGGTAGTGCGCACGCTGGATGCGCTCGAGGCACTACCGGTACCTGTCTTCCTGCTGCCGGGTAATCACGATCCGCTGGACGGTACGTCGATATTCTTGAGCGAACGCTTCCGGGCTGTCAGCCGCCATATCATCGTGCTCCACGATTACTGGCCTGTCGCCGTGCCGGGCCTCGACGGGATTGAAGTGGTTGGCGCGCCATGGAAAACAAAACGGCCCGTCACTGATCTGTGCCAGGAGATGGCGCAGGCTAATCCGCCTGCGACGGATGTCATTCGCATCGCCGTCGTTCACGGCCAGGTCGATACGCTGTCGCCGGATCCGGGACGCTCCGGAGTCGTCGACCTGGCCGCCGCGGAACAAGCGATCAGGGAGCGGCGATTCCACTACCTGGCGCTCGGGGACCGGCATTCCGTTACCAAAGTCGGCGGCTCCGGTCGCATCTGGTATGCGGGCGCGCCTGTCGCGACGGCCTTCGACGAACAGGATCCGAACAAGGCGCTGCTCGTTGAACTCGACGGCGAATCCAGTTGCCGTGTCGAGCCGCTCGATGTTGGTAACTGGATCTTTATCGCCGAACAGCGCCGCCTGGATGGGCCTGACGATATTGCGCGGTTCAGCCAATGGCTCGATGATCTTCCGGACAAGGAATGTACCGTTATAAAAGCAGGTTTTGAAGGCAGCATCAGCCTGGCGGCTGCGGCGATGCTCGATGATGTCATGGAGGCAAAAGCAGATTTGTTCGCGAGTCTCAGACTGCGCGAACGGACGACCGATCTTGCCATAGTTCCGGATCAGCTGGACCAGGACAGTGTGTCGCTGTCCGGCTATGCACGTGCCGCGTGGCAGGAACTTTTGGAACGAGCGGACAGCGGTGATAATGCGGCAAGGGATGCGCTGCGCCTTTGTTACCGTTTGAGCAATCACGGAGACGCATAGTGCATTTGATCAGGCTGTCGATTGAAAACTGGCGTGGGGTTGAGCGCCGGGACATTGAGTTTGCCGACGGCGTCACGCTGATCGAAGGCCCGAACGAGATTGGCAAATCGACAATCATCGAAGCCATCCGTACGTTGTTCAGCGAGCCGGATTCGTCGAAGAAAAAAGCGATCAAGGCCATACAGCCGGTGGGCCGTGATGTTGGCAGTTCCGTCGAAGCCGAGATCCGGTTGGGGCCATACCATATTGTTTACGCCAAAACGTTCAACCGGGGCGCCAGCACAACGCTCAGGATACTGGCACCGAAGCCCGCCCAACTGACCGGCCGCGAAGCTCATGATCGCGTCAGTCAGATGATGACCGAGTCGATGGACGTGGCGCTTTGGCAGGCCTTGCTGGTCGACCAGGGCGAAAAGATTGCCCTGGCAAACCTGAAGGATTCCGCGGGCCTCGCAAGAGCGCTGGATGAAGCGGCCGGTTCGTCGGCTACAGGTGATGAGGACGGCGGGCTATTGGCAGCCATCCAGGGTGAATATGAACAATACTTCACGCTGCGTACCGGCAGGACGAAATTTGCGGCGCAGGAGGGCGCACACCTGCGCGCCCGGCAGGCGTTTGATGCTGCCCGGGAATCGCTCGCCGCGATCGAATCGGATATTGCCGCACACGATCGTTGCGTCGCCGAGGTTCGGCGCCTCGAGTCGCAATTGCCGCAGCTCCGTTCGAAGCTTGAGCAACACGAGGAATCGTGCAAGAGCATCAGGTCGCTGCGAGAGCAGGTCGCCGCACAGACGAAAGAGGTCGAGACCGCGGAAGAATTTCGGGTTGCGGCGGCGAAGGCGTATGCAGAGCGCCGGGATCAGGTGGCAACAATTGATATCAGCCGCCGTGAGCTTGGCAAGGCCGAAGCGCGGCTGCAACCGGGCCAGCGACTTGCCGATGATCTGCAGCACAAGTGCAAGCAGGCTCAACTTGTGCATGACGATCTGAACAAAAAACTGCGAGTCGAACGGGACCAACTGAAACTCGCGCAGGACGACGAGCGCTATCTTGCGGACAGCGAGGCTTTGACGCGCAATAAAAGGCGGCTGGAGGAACTGCGGAAAATCGTCCGGGACCGCAAGGCGGCGCTCGCGAGTGCCAGTTCAATCACGATAGACCCGGCCGGACTGGGTCGCTGGCGCTCGGCCGAACAGTCGCGCGCGGTTGCCGTCAGTGCCCGCGATGCAGCTGCGACAACTTTTACTGTTTCGGCAGAGCAACAATTGCACATGAAGATCGGCGACGAGACAGTCGACCTCGGAGAAGGTGACAGTACGCGCCGCTCCGTTTCCGCTGTTGTGGACATCCGTTTTCCCGACGTCGCCGCAATTCGGATCACCCCGTCCCAATCAGTCGCCGACCTGCAGGACAAGGTCGAAGAGGCGGACCGGGCAATCAACGCATTTAGGAAGGAGACGGGCCTTGATGATCTCGATGCGGCAACGGCAGCCTGTGAGCGCAAAACCCTGGCGCTGCAGGACGCTGATCGACTGAAGGCGCGTCAGCAGGACATCCTGCAGGATGCGACGCAGGAAGAGCTGGAGCAGTTGGTGAATTCCTTGCAAGTTCATTGCGACCGGTACCGGGAGGCACGACGCGCGACGGAACCTTTGCCCGGCGATTCGGCGGCCGCCGCGACAAGAGTAACGGACAAACGGCAGGCGGTGGTTGCGCGGGAAGCGTCAATTGAATCCGCACAAGAGACGTATGAAAGAATGCTGCGGGAACTCGATACCGCGAGGCAATCATCGCAACAGGCCCGACAGGAGCTGATCGCATTGGGTGCCCGTCTTGCGCAGCGAGAGGAGCAGCTGCAGCGCGCCCGAACGGATGTGCCCGATGAAGATGTATCGCGGCGTGCCGAGCGCGCCGAAGACAGCGCGCAGCAAGCCGTGATAAGGCTCAAGG
>CAZLNH010000348.1:0-2915 GCA_964560775.1 uncultured Woeseiaceae bacterium
GAAAGCACGGCTTCGCCGATCCGGGATGGCAAGGGTGATGTTACCGGCGGCGTGCTGGTATTCCACGACGTCAGCGAATCGCGCGAGCTGAACCGGCGGCTGAGCTACCACGCCAGTCACGATATCCTGACCGGCCTCGTCAACCGGCGCGAGTTCGAAAACCGCCTGGAGCGGGCGCTGAAAAGTGCGCGGGCCCGGGAAACATCTTACGCATTGTGCTATCTCGATCTGGACCAGTTCAAGATCGTCAACGATTCCTGCGGCCACAGTGCCGGTGATGCCCTGCTCGGACAGCTCGGCGCCCTGCTGAAATCGAAGATTCGCTGGCGCGACACGCTGGCACGTCTTGGCGGTGATGAGTTCGGTGTGCTGCTCGAGAGCTGCAGTCTCGACGAGGCGATGCAGACGGCCGAAACACTGCGGCTTGCCATCAGTGAATTCAAGTTCATGTGGGACGATCGCAGTTTCCGCCTGGGCGTCAGCATTGGTGTTGTGCCCATTGCCGCAGAAAACGAAGACGTTGCGGCGCTGCTGAGTGCGGCGGACAGCGCCTGTGCCGCCGCCAAGGAAGCCGGCCGCAATCGCATTCACAGCTACCAGGAAAACGACATCGACCTGATGCGCCGCCGCCGCGAGATGCAGTGGGCGGCACGCATCAACAATGCACTGGAGGAAAATCGCTTCGAACTGTACCGGCAGACAATCCAGCCGTTGCAGGAAATCGATCATGGCGCACATTACGAGATCCTGCTGCGCATGCGCGATGAGCAGGGCGGCATGATCTCACCGGAGCTCTTTATCGCCGCGGCCGAGCGCTACGGTATTACGCCGAATATCGATCGATGGGTTATTACCAATGCATTTCGCTGGCTCGTGTCCGAAGCCGACGAGCGTGAACGACTGGCTCTGTGCTCGATCAACCTGTCCGGCCAGAGTCTGGGTGACGAAAAGTTCCTGCCGTTTGTCGTTGAGCAGTTCCAGATCAGCGGCCTCGACGCTACCAAGATCTGCTTCGAGATCACGGAAACCGCGGCCATCGCCAGTTATTCACAGGCGAACCGCTTTATCAATGCGTTGAAGGAGCTCGGCTGCAAGTTTGCGCTCGATGACTTCGGCACCGGCTTGTCATCGTTCGGCTACCTGAAGCATTTCCCGGTGGATTTCCTGAAGATTGACGGCAGCTTCGTCAAAGAGATACTGCACGACCCGATCGATCGCGAGATGGTGCGCTCGATCAACGAGATCGGGCACCTGACCGGCAAGAAAACGATCGCCGAATTCGCCGAGAACGAGGAAATCATTACGATGCTGCGCGGCATGGGTATCGATTATGCGCAGGGGTATGGTGTCTCCGAACCCAAGCGGGTGGCGCGCGCCGTCGCCTGATCCGGATTATTCATGAGCCAATGGCGCTTACTCCAGGTCCGCACCGGTAGCCCCTGCGGGGAGTCCTTTGGAGGAATGGCTCCCTTCGGTCCGCTTTATTTCCACCAAAGGACTCCCCACAGGGGCTACCGATGCTCATTGGAGCCTGCATGTGCCACGTCATTGCGAGCGCGCAGCGCGTGGCAATCTCGTGCCAATTGGCAGAGTCATTGTTTGTACGAGGTCGCCACGGCGCTGCGCACCTCGCGATGAGGGGGCCGTTCGTCAGGACAAGCGCATCGACATATCTATTGCCCGGATGTGTTTGGTCAGCGCGCCGACTGAAATAAAGTGCACGCCGGTTTCAGCCACTGCCTTTAATTCCGCCAGCGTCAGTCCGCCGCTGGCCTCCAGTTCGGCGGGCGGGTTTCCTTCTGCGCGATTGACAGCCACAGCTTCCCGACACTGCTCGATCGTGAAATTATCGAGCAGCAGTCGCGTTGCGCCCACCGTCAACGCTTCGCGCAGCTGTTCGATGGATTCGACTTCAACTTCGATCATGACGCCGGCATCGAGTTGCATTGCCGCGGTGATTGCCGCCTGGATGCCGCCCGCGCTTGCGACGTGGTTCTCCTTGATCAGGATTGCGTCGTACAGGCCCGTGCGATGATTGTGCCCGCCGCCGCAGCGCACGGCGTATTTCTGCGCGAGGCGAAGGCCGGGCAATGTCTTGCGGGTATCGAGAATTCGTGTTCCGGTATGGGCAACCGCCTTGACGTAATTCGCGGTTACCGTTGCCGTGCCGGACAGTGTCTGCAGGAAGTTCAGTGCCGTGCGCTCACCGGAAAGGAGCGTCCGCGCACGTCCGGCCAGTTTGCAGATCACAGAGTCCGCCGGAATAACGTCGGCATCGTCATGGTGCCATTCGATGTCGATACGCTTATCGAGACGGCGGAATACGCTGTCCACCCATGGCCTGCCGGCCAGCACCGCCGGTTCCCGGGTCACAATCGTGGCAGTCGCGGTACGTGCCGCGTCAACCAGGGAGGCCGTCAGGTCGCCGGTGCCGATGTCCTCGGCCAGTGCGGCGGTGACGTTGTCTTCCACCGCCTGGCGCAGTATCGCGTTCATGAGGGGTGCTCAAACAAGAAGCCCGGCTCGTGGCCGGGCTTCCTGGGCATTACACCGGCGAGCATTACATGATAAAGCCATGGTGAGCGCCGACCATCGACATGATCATCGGTATAGACATCAATGTGTTGGAGCGCGACGCAAGTAGCGCTATGCGCTTGCCGCGGGCAATTTCGTCCGCACTGGCTTCAACCATGCCGAGTACTTTTTTCTGGTTGGGCCAGATCAGCACCCAGACATTAAACAGCATGATGGTGCCGAGCCACGCGCCGATGCCGATCGTCAGTGCATACGAGTTGAGACTGTCACCCATCATGCCAAGCGCAAACGCATCGGCGAACTGGCCCTGGTGCAACAGGTATGCGGCACCCGTCAGCCAGGTGAAAAGCGCGCCCCAGCGAAACCACCACAGCGCGCGC
>CAZLNH010000349.1:0-13199 GCA_964560775.1 uncultured Woeseiaceae bacterium
CGCCTCGTAGCGCGGCGTCACCGGCAGCATCAGGTTCTCGGTCTTGTCATTGATGGCAGCGTGTCGCTTGGCGCCGCTGTTGCGGTAGTAGGCGCTCACCGGCAATCCGGACACGGCCTCAACCTGAGAACCTTCGAGGCCTGCCTGCTGCAGCGCATGCTGCACGATGGTGCGATTAAGACCCGAGCAGGCATAGCCTTCGAAGCGCGTCGCCGCGGCATCGACGTCACCGACCGAGAACACCGTGGCCTCGGTCTGGTACTCGAAGATGCGGCGCTCGGCGTGATTCAGCCAGCTGACCTTGGAGCGGCCAATGCGAGCACGCGAGGGCGTCACCAGCAAACGGCCGTCAGGCAGCGCCAGCTTGGTATCGGCGAAACCGTCGTCGATGCCGACCGGGATCGGGCGTGATGACTGCGTGTCGATGTTCACTGCGTCACTCCTTCGTTGGGGCGAAAGCGGTTGGTCTGTGGCATCACGCATGCCGTTCATTAGCCGATGACCTTGCGCAGCATGGCGAGCGAAATCGCGCCGTCGGCGCATCGTTTGTCGATGGCGCTGACCGCCGGCCTCGACGGTGTCGATGCCGCAGCAGCGGCGCTGCCGGTGTCGATCGCTGGCACGCGGTGCACGCTCGCACGCGCCGGCGGAGCCGGCTGGCGTGCGGCGCCCTCGCCTTCGAGTTCGCGTAGTTGCCGGCACTCGTACAGAAAGCCCTGCACCAGCAGCCCGTGCAGCCATTCGTGCTGCCGCGCGTCCGGCAGCCGCTCGAGTCGGTTTACGATCAGCGCATCGAATGGCATCCTGGGATCGAGCGTCAGCGACTTGCGGCAGCGTGTGGCGGTGCTGAACAGGGTCATTGCGTATCGCCTGCCGGCGCGGCGGTGTCGCGCGCGATGTCAGGCGCAACCGGGGGTCTCGGCCGCGGTGCCAACAGCGCCAGGTTCTCACCGGCCAGCACGTCCTTGGGAAGCTCGCCCATGCGGGCGGCGGCCGCACGGGCCGCATCATTGCCGGCGCGTATCGCCGCGCGGTCAATGCCGAGCACTCGATAGCCTTGCGGTATGGCGAACAAGCGCCGCACGACGCTCGCGCACCCGCCGAGCGTCGACTCGGCGTGCCGGCAGCCCAGCACACCGATGTGTTTCAGGGTGAGCACATGGCAGGCGGTGGCATCGAAGCTTGCCACCAGCTGCGCGCCCCGATAGGCGTGAGGACTGGCGAAGCACAGGGCGAGGCGATAGGGTTTTTCGCTCGCCGCCACTTGCACCTCAAAGGCGCTCTCGTGTCGCAGTAGCCTGTCGAGTTCATGGCATTCGACCGATAGATGAATCTCGGCCATCTCCAGCGCGTGCTCGATCTTCAACAGCCACCAGTCGGCGTAGGGATCATCCGCTCGCGCCGCGTTCCAGATCACGCGCAGCCGATCGGCGAAACCCACCAGCCCGGTGATGGCGGGCTTTTGCTCGCTGCGGGGACGGCCGGTAATGAGGCGTTGTGCGTGGCGTGTCTGTACCGTCAGCCAGACGTCGCCGCGCAACTTGCCGGGTAGCGCATCGACGTGGGCACGGGCGCCAATGGAGACTGGCGTGGCTGCCGATGCCGGGTGGGTGCTCTCGATCATGGCGACTCGTGTGCGTGGATGAGGCTGCCATCAATCCACAGCCACCGCCGCGCCGGCAATGCGATAGCGACGCAGTCAGCGCGGGTGTTTTCATCTGTGGGGGGAGGGGGTAAATTGCACCTGCCGGGAACCGGGGTCCCGGCAGGTGTAATTTACCCCCCCCCCGCTGCGGCGAGAGGCGCGCGCGGTAGTGCCTATGGCAATTGCTGCAGCGTCTTACGGGCCACGCGACGCACACGCGCATCCCGGTTGCGAGCGAGTTGTTGCACAAAGTCCGGATAGCCGGGATCGAGATACAGGGTGTTGCTGATGCCAAGCGGTACCATGTGGATGGCATAGGCGGCGGGCCAAAAGCGATTGTCCGCCCGCCACGAGCACTGGCACACCGTCAACCAGCGTTGGCACCGCAGGATGCTCAGTGCGCGCGCCACGGTCTGGCAGCCCGCCACGTTGACGCGCACGGCAAGTTCCCTGCGCGTCGGCAGGTAGGCGAGCTCGGTGTCAGGCGACGCGCGCCTGAGCAACACCAGCGCGACGATCTTGTCGATGGGCGCGAGTACGCGGTCCTCGATCAACGCGTCGGGAAAGGCGGCGGCATGCCGCTCCCGGAACAACAACGCACGCTGCTCATCAACGCCGCGGCGCCCGTCGTGCAGGCCGAGCGCCGCCACCGCGCGCTGCTTTAGCGCGCAGATTGTCGGGCCGATGTCAGGCGGTGCCGTCACGCCGGGCGGGGCTTGATGCGCGACGCGCCACCGGGTGCGGCAGCGGACCGTAGTCGGCCCAGCGTCGCGTCTGGTGCCAAATGACGCGCAGCGCGATGGCCGTTTCCTCCAGCATATCGAGGTACTCTTGCGGTGGCAGCAAGCCGTCCTCTTCAAGCTCGGCGCGTCGCTGCCAGGCCTCCCACAACCGGTGCGTCTCCTCCTCAGTGGGCTCCGGCGGCCGGCCGCAGATCGCATTGGCCACCAGCATGCGGCGCAGGCGTGAGTACTCACGACCACCCATGCCGAAGAAGGTCTGCATCAGCTCCTGCGGTGCATCGGCCGCCATCAGCGCCTTCTGCAGGTCGTCGTCTTCGCGGCGATGTCGAAGGTGCGCCACCATCGGCCAGTAGACGTCGCGGTTCAACGAAACCTTGAGGCAATGCGCGCTGAGCGTCTCAATGCGGCACATATCTGCGAGGTTCATTTCGCGCAGCGCCTCGACCTCGCGCGGACCGAAGTTCATGCTGCGCAGTGCCGCCTGATCACCCTCGGCGAGACACCGTATCGCGTACAGCATCACCGCCGAGGTCAGCTCGGATTCCTTGTTGCCCATCATGGGCCGGCATCCCACAACGACACATTGCGTGCCTGCGCCATGCGATGCAGCTCGCGGTAGTTGTGTGCAAGACACAACCAGTCGCGCCAGTCCTCATCGTTCAGCTGGCGCCAGACGCGATAGCCGAAGTCCGCCGGGTGCACGGTGGGCACACCATCGGTGGAGTCGC
The DNA here is from genome assembly GCA_964560775.1 of uncultured Woeseiaceae bacterium. GTDB lineage: Bacteria > Pseudomonadota > Gammaproteobacteria > Steroidobacterales > Woeseiaceae > Woeseia. The sequence continues at coordinate 3,117 of CAZLNH010000349.1, forward strand.
TTAGCCCCGCCGCAAGCGACGCACTCAGCCGGGCATCGACATCGCCTACCTCGCCACCGGCCGGCGCCCTCGCCATGTCGGTGAATGACAGCAATTGCCACCAGATCGCCGCGACCAGTGTCCGCATGTCCTCATCGAGCGACTGCAGCATCGATGCCGGCGGCCAATCCCGTACCCGGTAACCAAGACCCTCATCCGCACTGGCGATGATCAGTGCGCCGAGGCCGTAGCGCTCTGCAAGGCGTCGTGCCAGCGCATGTGCCAGGCGGCGCCGCTCCTTGAGCGACGGCGACTGCGCGGCAGCGATAATCAGGTGCTTGAGCAGCGCTTCGCTGTCGCCGGCAGCTGGCAGGTCGATGCTGATCGCGAGCGAGCGGGCATCCCCCGCTTGGTCGTCGCCCCCGGGCTGCGCCGCGCGCTCGCGCGTCGCCTGTGAGGCGCCACCTCCGCTGCCTGATTCCTCCCGGCCGGTATCCTCGAAGGGTTCAAACTCGGGGATGTCAGGAAACTCGGCCGTGTGGCCTGACAGGCGCCAATCGATGAGCATGCGCACCGACTGGATGTCGGCCTCCGCCGCTTCGGCAATCTCGATTTCGAGCGCGGCTCGCAGCGGTTCGATGACCCAGTCCTCGCTATCGTAGCGCTGGCACAGTGTCTGGAAGGTATCGTCGAACTCGGCACTGTCACCACTCGCGCAGTCGCGCCAGAGCTCCCGGCTCGCTCGCTCCAGCTTGCGAATACGTTGTACCTGGCGCTTGCCAAGCCCGGCCTCGAGCGCCTTCGGCATGGCCGGCAACAACACGCTTGCCGCGAAGCTCATCAGCGACAGGTAGTTATGCGTCACGCTGTAGCCGCGTTCTCTTAGGATACCTTCGAGTTCTCTGTAGGAGATGTCATCGACGCCCAGTTCCTCGGCAAGCAGACCTTTGGCGTCGATGACGGCACGCGCCTTGTCAATGAAGGTGAGATTGCCGCGCAGATCGTTCTCGCGCAGGTGCGCCAGCAGTACGGCGGTTTCGCCCTGCCATTCCACGTATTGGCATTCGACGGTGCCAAAGCGTTGCTCGCCGGTTGCCTCGAACAGTTCCTTGAGGATCTGCAAACGCGTATTGCCGCCCGCGCGAACGATGAAGTCGTCACGCCCCGGGCGACGGGTAATCTGCAACATCTGATCCACGCCATGCACCAGAATCGACGCCTTGATGCGGTCGTATTCCGGGTTCGGGCCGTGTCGCGGATTGCGTTCGTAGGCATTGATGCGTGCCACTTCGACACGCAGCACTTGTCCGGCGGCCAGGCGGGTATCCGGAGTTCGCCGCCCGTCCGGCGCCGGCCCTATTAAGGTCGCACAATTTGTTCTGGTCATTGGCGCCCCGCGGCGTTGCTGTCTTGTCTTAGCCCGTGATCTGTCGTCTGGCGTCCATCGGTCCCTGTCAGACCGTTACTTTCGCTGCCGGCAATCGGCTGGCCCCGCTTGCTGATTTGGACGTATGGCTTGCTTGTCTAACCACTGGTGCACCGACTGTCGGTGCCACAGTCGCTTCCGGCAGCCCGGCGGTCGTATGCAAGCTGGCAATGGATCGCCGGCGCTCAGCTTGTTGCGCAGTCGGCCTAGGGAAATACCCAGCAACCGTGCGATTTCGGCGTCCCCGTAGTAATCGGGCATTTTTTCGTTGTTGTCGTCAGACACGGCTCACTCCCGCCGTCGAAGTACTTCGCCAAGGACCCGCAAGTAGACAGGATCCTGAGTGGCGCAAGGCAGGAGAAAGCCGTGCGACAGCCGTAGCGCTTTCATTGACCATACGGGTCACTCTACCGGTATTTGTCGTAAATTACCATATTTGGTTCCTATTAACCATGGCCGAGGAGGCTTTTACCCTATTCCAGCTGATCGGGGCCACCTGGCTCTGCGCGCGCACCCCGCGGACGCTCCAATGGCGGCTTGGGGCTGCACCGTGTCCGGCCACCAGTGGCAAATGATGCAAGGTGGTTTCTTCTACTTTTTGTATTCGGACAGGAACGCGACTAATGCAACGTCACTCCGGCTCTGAACTGCCCAAACTTTGGGGGACGCCGCGTACCTTTCTTTAGATTTCGCCACCACATGTCTCAAATTCAGACTGCTATCTGATGAATGGTCCTTTTCCCCCAGCTCACATATTGGACAGGCAGTCTGGCGACATGAAGGCATTACTGCAGCAATTGCGGATTTGTCGTTAGCCAGAGATAGGCACGGGTTTGGGTTTCGCTGTCGATCTGCCCATCGAGAAATGCGACTTCGAGTATTTCGTCGAAGGTCTCAACATAGCGGACCTGTTCCTCTACACGCTCAAGCAGGGATTCCATGTCATCACTTTACGTCTCGGCAAGCAGCCTCTCGAGGGGCGAAATTGAGCAGAATAGGCAAAAATGTCTCCAGAGCAGTTTCCTCGCGTCACCAAGCAACATGCCCGGTCTTAGTCATTGGCTGTCCGACCGTTCTCGCCAGTTGCGGGACCCATCGCTTCCGCTTCTTCGGTTCTTAACTGCTGTGGTCATATTGGACAACGTCGTCGCCATGATTTTCTGTCCATGAGTGGTTCACTCAGTAGGAACGCTGATGCGCATCTCTTATCGAAGAATCCCGTGATTTTCCATGTAACTTTCCTTGCCTAACGTATTGAGCCCTGTTCTGTCACGACTGCGAACACGCTACAGGGGGTCAATTTCGTGGTGCCGTCAAGTAGTCATTATTGCAGTGCCGGTGATACGCCCTTATACGGCTCGACCTGGCGGTCTGTCGGCAATTTCGGAATTCGACACCCACGATGCAAACCGCGAGTACACGCAAGTGATCTGCGCGTTCATTGGGAACCGGACCAACGCCACGAACTAAGTGCAACGCAGATTCCGGCCACCATCAGGCACCTACGTCCGCATAATGATTGCCTGCGCAATAAAACACGAAAATGGTACTTATAGTCCGTGGAGTTTTGCATCGCGTCTTGGTATGAAAAGGTCAGTACAAACACCGGATCTGACCACACGGAAGGAGAGCGACCATGCGCGACGACGAGATGACCGACAAGGCTACCGACCTCCCAAGCCTGTTTGACATTCACGAGGGCATCGACGCCAATTTGCGATGGGGCACCGCGATAGTCGACCTCATAGCGACCAGCAACCAAGACGATTGGTCCATCCAAGAAGCTGCCGACGCCGCTTGCAATTACCTGCGCGAAGCGAAACGCAACGTCGATCTGCTACACGATTGGAGCGCGATTAACGGGGACACGCAACGACAGCCCGACCCGTGATGAGGCCCGCCCCGAATTTCGGCTCGGGCCTGATCTTAACGTGTAATCGCCAAGGCATGTACATGCCTACTTAGCATTGACCAATGACAACGCTGGCCTTGCGATTGGTCAAACTGCCCGATACGACGAACGGGGCTTTATGGATATTTACGTCGATGCAATCGCCCGAATTCACCCGCCACAAGTCGGGCAGATCGGCATTGATAACTACTTCCGCATCGTCGAGGCATGAAAGTTTGGCGGAATCCCGATTCGATCCTTCTCGGCGGACGGCTATCAGAGCAGCGACCGGCTGCAAAGAATTGGTCGGCTAGGTCTGAGGGCAGGAAAAATATCGGTGGACCAAACCGAGCCAAATAATCCCATGGGTGCTTATGAATGCCCCGGTCGCTCGTCACGCCGAAGCCTTTGGCGTAGAGGGACGAGCGAGGCTCAAGAAAGAAGGGTAATCAAGTAACTCAAGTCGGTCCGGGTATGCGATGAACGCCGGCCGGCGCGAGAAGATCTTCGATCCAGGCAACCGGACCGCCACGTCCCGTGCAAAGCGTAAAGAAGGCGCGCTGCTTTGCCCGCGTAAGATCCTCTTCACAGATGCCGGTCCACTGTGCATCAGTAAACCACAGCCACGCGGCCCCGACGCCTATCGATTCCCCGAGAACACGGATTGTGAGCCCAGGAGATGCCTGAATCCGCCCTGCCCTCAAGGGCAACCAATCACCACCCATACCGCAACCTGAAGCTCGCCTGCCGCCGCTCCGCCGGCGTCCCCGGAAACTCCTGGAAATTGCTGTTGGTGAGATTGTCGACGATCAGGGACAACCCGAGGCCCTCGACGGCGCGCGGCTGCCACTCGAGCGCCAGTGAGGCGACGTAGGCGTCGGTGCCACTGCCCCGCAGCGGATTGCTCGCCTGCCGGCGAAACTCGTTGTCAAACAAGAGCGTCATGCGATCGTTCAGCGCGTAGCGAAGCGCGGCGGTCAGGCGGTGCCGGGCATAGTTCAATGCGAAATAGCTCGCGTCAACTGCGGCCGCGCCGTAGTCGGCTTGCTTGGCCAGGTAGGCATAGCCCACGGCGAGGTCTGCCGCGGTCCAGTGTTTCGTGACCAGCGCTTCCACACCCACGACATCGAGATCGACGGCATTCGCCTGGCGCACGAACGGCGCACCGCTCAGATACGTCCAGTCGACCAGATCATCGTCTTTGCGCACGTAGGCAGCGATCCGCGCCAGCCAGTCATCGCGTTGCCGCTCATAGCGCAGGGACAGACTGTCCGTACTCTCGCGCCCAAGCGCGGCATTGCCACCGAACAGCCCGTTCGCCGTGACGGCGACGGTAAAGACACTCGAAATATAATCGCGCCCTTCGACTTCTACGAGATCGCTCAGCGGCTACCTGCCCGAATATTAACAGCCGATCTGAAGCTCAGCTGTTGGTCGGAAGCACTCACACCTCCAGCTCATGAAATTCCGATCTAGCCTTCTCAGCCGCTTTGCACTCGCCGGTTACGGTGAACTCGCTGTCGCCACGAGCAGTCAACGAAATGTGGATACAGGAGTTGTCGCAGGTTTGATTTAAGTCTCGCTCGAGAATGCCAGGATTGTAACGAAAGCGCTGTACCCCAAAACTTGCGACGCCGGCAATTCCGGTCGCCAGTGCGATTAATTGCAGCACTTCCAACGACGCCAGATTAGCACTGAATGGAATCACATTTTCGTTGCGGCGAAACTTGTGGGATGATGGCAGCCCTTTCATGTAGGACGGATCATCGAGCTTACCTTCGGTCTCTGTCGCTACATCCGCATTGGCGTAAGCGCCCAGGCACTCAAGGCACGGCCTGCCCGGAGAGGCTGTCTGGAGCTGCCAGTCAACACCTGAAAACTGCTGCTCCTTGAATCGAACCTGAATTCCGCCGTCGATGACGGGGATCAGGTGTGCATACGCGATATGATTCAAAATCCGACGTGCACGCGGACGATCCACACATGAGAACAGAACGTCGCAATCCAGCGCGGCCTGGTATCCTTCCTTTTCGACGATACTGTGCGCACAGCAATCGACCTGTATGCTTTTCGCCGTTGCAGACTTTCTAAGCACATCACGAATCACGGATATCTTTCGCCTGCCGATATCCCTTCTCGTAGCACCTAAAGTGCGGTCGAGATTGTGATGTTTGACGCGGTCGAAGTCGATCAGGCAAAGATTTTCGAAGCCCATGCGAGCCAGTAATTCCGCGACAAAGCTCCCAACACTGCCAAGACCAACGATTCCTATTTTGAGACGCGCCAGCTGTCTGTGGTGTTCCAATCCCCACACCGTTATAGTTCGCTTGAGTTCGGCACGAAATTCTGGTTGGGGCATCAGCGAATCGTTAAACGAGATTCTCAACCTTTCCCCGACCGATCTGACCGTGTGGCACCAACGCCTCTTATAGTGCCTATCGCGGACGTGCTCCCAAATGCGGGCGCTCCAGACACCGTCTGTACCGACAGTCAATCCGGTGAGCGGTAGCCCCGTAATAGCTAATACCGCCCCTGCCATCTTCTGTTCAGCAGCAATGTCGTCGGTACTCATGTCTTGCCAACCGGGAAGCGGATGACTGTGCATAAAAGCCAGCCCCGCATTTCGTTTTAGGGCCACGGAGCAAGCCCTTTCAAAATATTGCGGATTGAAACTGGCGTTTCCATGGCGTTGTCGGTCGCCGTCTTTCGGCCATATCGGCGTATGAATCAGCGCGGACCGCCGCGAAGCACCATTGGACGGGTACCATAAACCGAATAGCAGGTCCTCTTCCCGGTCAGAGCGCACCAGATGCTCGAGCAGGCTCGATTCAGTTGCGGCCGAAAATGCAACGCTGTGCGATTCCTCAGGCATTCTGAAAGACCGCGTTTACTTTCGACATCAGGCGCCTGGTCGAAAAGCCCTTTTTCCACCCGAAATTGATGCTCCAGTAGCGCCACTCCGATCCCAGTCTGCTATCGATGATGTTCCGGACATTCTGGACCGTGTCCGTTTTCTCAAATAGCTGTGGCGTGGCGCGAACGTGCATCGCAGAGGTAACCGATATCGGAAAATCATTCGTAGCAAGCATACCCAGATCGATCTTGCGCCCGGCGAACCTGCCAAGTGGCACCTCATAGCCCCGGAGAATTGCGTATTTGTTGTTATCTGGCGCAGTGATCAACTCCGGTTCGTAGCCCAACGCTGCTAGTTCATTGATGAACCGTTCCGGACCGAAGGCCGACACCGGGGTCGGACCATCATGGAAAACGACTAAGTGCATGCCGTTTTTCAGATTGACGGTTTCACCATCATCGTATTTCTTTAGTTCGTTGCCCTGCTTCAGAACGAGCGTGGTCTCCGCCGGATCCTCTTGCGCCAGGATGAGCAGTTCAGCAGCCGTTTGCATGGCATCTTCGGTTTCAAATTTCTGTTGGTCTATAAAAAAGACGATTTTGTCTTTGGCCATGACACCTCTCCTTTCCTAATAGAGTCACGATTAGCCATTCACGCGGCTGCGCATACTATTACGCATTGCGTGGTATACTACGCATGGTCTGCGCACCCTGTCAAGCAAATCGCGCGCGTGCTTGACGAATCAAGCATAGTAAGGTATAAGAATACGTGGTCGTATCGCACAACTTCTTGAATTAACGGAAGATACTGGCGCCGCATGGGCAACCGACTCGGAACAAAGCTTCGCAACCTTCGGCGGCATAGGAGTGTCAGCCTGCGCGCCGTCGAAGCTGCAACCGGCATTTCGAATGCCTACCTGTCTCAGCTTGAACGGGGGCTCGCCACAAGACCAACGCCGGCCAAGCTGAAGGCGCTCGCCCAGTATTTCGATGTGCCTTACCTGGATCTCTTGGCCAGTGCCGGCTATTTGCCGGGGCCGGTGACGGACGATGCACAAAGATTGGTGGCTGCCCCGGACCATCGTGTGGCAGACTCACCATTGCCTGACACACTTTCCGACCTCACGGACGACGAAGAAGCCATGGTGTTGCAATACATCGAGTTCTTGAAGTCTCGACGAAGCAGCACGGACCGAGCATAGAAGAAATCATTGTGTCACACCGTGTCGCAGTCTAAGCGGGGGATTAGCTGCACCGCTCTGTTCACTCGGCCGAGTGACAGCGACTGTTGCTCGTTGCGTACGTATCCTCCATCTCACATTCCTATTGAAACCGTGTCATCGCATCGATGGCCGTCAACTTGGAGAGACCATGACAAAGAAATCCGAAAGGTACACGTTATGGACCATTCCCAAGTCCGAATGGTCGCACCCAATGCGCGGCGTAACACTGGACGACCAAGATCAGCGGGAACTGATTGCGTTCGCTAAGCGCCTGGAAGACGAGCGATTGTCTGATCGACTGCGCCCGTTTGATTCGCCGGTCACTCAGGACACCCTAAGCAAGTCCGTCGGTCGGAAGTAACAACTCTCCATCGTTGCTCGCAATGTTCTTACAATAGGACAGGGACGTCTCAATGCCACAACAGAAACTTCAGTTTCTCGCGTATTCAAAGAAAACGTTTCTGTCACTGATTGGCTCGGATTCCCGGCAAGCCCAATATTTAGAAAATTATCTCAGTGCGTTAGAAGCCAAAACAATCCTTCACGAGCCAAATTATTTTGATCGCGACTACCTTGCGGAATTCGCTGCCTTCTACAGTGTAAGCTCGAAGGGTTATGGCAATATTTGTGAACGACTGCATTACTTTTCGGCGAAGGTTGGGCGACGCACGCTGATGGCTGCCGCGGGTGGTGGCCTGCAGGGTGAAAGAGCAAGACGTCGACTTCAAGAGACTTATCTCGGTTTCATTGTCAAGCGTCCGATTCCTGCGGCACCATTGGGTCGAACGGTATTGAAGTGGTTTCCGGATAACTCCCAGGATTCGACGCCGCGGGTAATCAAGCCATCACGCAGATACTTTGCTCATATCGCCGGCGTCAAACTATGGGTCGAGGGCTTGGCTTGGCAACAGCAAGATTCCGGCGTGGGTGCGTGTGCGACAATCAGCCTATGGTCGATGCTTCATTCCTCCGCTTTTGACGATCATCATGCCGTACCCACAACTGCCGATATCACGCGGGATGCGCACAAACGGCACTCGTTCGGCATCCGCGTGTTCCCTTCCAAAGGATTGAACATTCTCCAGATCTATGAGGCAATCCGTGAACGGGATTTGGTGCCGCTGATCACAAATGGTGATGTGAAGGATAGAAACGGGCACACCGTAGGATTCTCGAAAGGTCGATTCGCCAGCACCTGTTCTTCATTTATCCGATCTGGGTATCCAGTTCTGATCGTTGGAAAGTTGGAGGCTGAAGACGGTATCGGTGAGCATGCAATATGCAACGTTGGATTTCGGTCATGCACGCCGCCCAAAGGTGACCCATTTGCTCCAGATCTCGCCGATTCCAACGTCGAAATCCTGTATGTGCATGACGACAATTTGGGGCCGAGTGTTCGCGTTAAGATAACTGCGGCCACGAGAATGGTGGTGGATACCACTAGCGACCAAAGAATCGACGCGCTGCAGATAGTGTCGTTGCAGCCGGAGGCGCCGCTTTCACGTGACGGAACGTCTCGCCCCTCTTCACCAACCGACAACTACGGCAAATTTTTGCCAACACAACTAATTGTGGCGGCACACAACGATATCCGAACCGATCCGGACACGTTGCACAAAGCAGCCATTCGACATGCAAGCAACATTGGCGAGATATTGAATCACATCGCCGACGCCAAAGGACAAGAAAAACTCGCATTGTCCGTATCCGCGCGATTCATCAAGATCGCCGACTACCTTGGTGATGAACTCGAGGGACGTTTGGGCGGATCGCGCAAAGAGCTTGCCGCCGTGCGCCTGGGACTTGCTGAGAAAGTCCCTCCGATGAGCTTGCATATCGGCGTCGTGAGAATTGGACTTGCCGACGCTACCGTCCTGGCTGACATTCTTTACGATACAACTGACAGCGATCGAAATCATCCCATATTCGCCCATGTCGCGTATCATTCACTCGCCGCCACAGTAATCAAGGCCTTACATCTGGCAGGAAAGGCCAACTACGGCCAATGTGTGACGGCATACTAGTTGATCATGAACTGGTTGACCTACGCTGGTCAGCTCGTGACGTTGCCCGTGTTTTGATTCGCGAACTTGCGGTGTTTAGATACGCCCCTTGCGCCAGCTCCGGACCTTGGTGCATGGCTCCACCTCCCAAGCTACGATGGTGCGACTCGCCCGCCCACGGAGACCGCAGTGTCACAGATATATCCACATCGCAACCAGCTAAAGTATACGACGAAGCAGTTTCGTGTCCGGAACTGGAGGGAATACGAGGCTGGGCTGTGCAAACGCGATGACCTGACGATCTGGTTTTCAGAAGACGCACTTCGCGACTGGCATCCGCCGGCGGGTGCAAAACCCGGTGGCCAACGCCGCTACTCAGACACGGCCATTGAGACGGCGCTGACCGTCCGTGCGGTCTACGGCCTGGCCTTGCGACAAACCGAAGGTTTTCTTCGATCCGTTGCCAGGCTCCTGCAGCTCGACATCGAGATTCCCGACCACTCCACTCTGTCTCGCCGCTCCTTAACCCTCAAGGCGCCATTGCGCAATACGGGTAACGCCGACAGCCCTGTACACATCCTCATTGATAGCACAGGCTTGAAAGCGCACCGCGGCTCGACTGCTCCGGCGGACAGGCGCAATCGACGAACTTGGCGAAAGTTACATCTGGTCGTTGACCTGACAACCGCCGAGATCCTCACCTCGAAG
>CAZLNH010000350.1:0-5577 GCA_964560775.1 uncultured Woeseiaceae bacterium
CTTGCGCGACGGGGATTTCTTGCGAGCCGCGGCCTTCTTACGCGTCGGACTTTTGTCAGCCTCGCCGTCGGCTGCGTTCTCCGCGTCCAGACCGGAATCGCGAATCAGTTCATCCGGATCGAAATCGTCCACTGCCATCAGCGCGCTGACCTTGCCATGAAACTCACGCAATGCATCGGCCTCCTGCTTGTCGATTATCGCAGCTTCCAGCCCCTCATCGATCTGGTAACCGAGGTAGTCGCTATCGATGAGGCCGTCCTTGCGCGCCTGCCGCAACTTCTTCTCAACCGGTTCCAGCTCTTCGGACATGATGAGCGCTTCCTGCAGCAGGCCAAGCGGATTGCCGGGTTCCAGGGTCGTGTAGGCCTGCTGACTCAACCGGTCGCGTGCTTCGCCAGTGTGTGTGATCAGGTCGACGACCTTCATCGACAGCTCGTCCGACGGCGCCGAATAAGTGCGGCCACGAGGAAAGATGAAGCAGCGCAGGAAAAAAGCGACCGGCCTGTTCGGGAAGTTTCGCAAAAAGCTGTGCAGTTGTTCCTGTGCTTGGTACATCAGCGTTCGTATCGACCACTCGACCAGCGGCAGGTCGGCTGCGCGCCGTCCCTGGTCCTCGAAGTGCTTGAGTACAGCGGAGGCCAGGTACATGGAGCTGAGCACGTCTCCGAGACGCGCCGACAGCAGTTCCTTAATTTTGAGCTTGCCGCCCAGTGTCAGCATTGCAAAGTCGGAGGCCAGCGCAAAGGCGGCGCTGTAGCGGTTGATATTCTGGTAGTAACGCCGAGTCGGGGTATTGAGTGGTACCCGGCTGAACTTTGCATGCGTCAATGCCAGCACGAACGCGCGCGCAAGATTACTGATCGCATAGCCGATGTGTGAGAACAGGGCATGGTCGAATTCCCGCAGGCCGCGCTCCTCATCATCATCCTGCGCTGCTTGCAGCTCGCGCAACACAAACGGGTGACAACGTATCGCGCCCTGGCCAAAAATTATCAGGCAACGGGTCAGGATGTTGGCGCCTTCAACGGTAATTGCGATCGGTGTGGCTATGAAGCCCCGGCCCAGGTAGTTGGCCGGGCCCATCATGATGCCCTTGCCGCCATGCACATCCATTGCGTCGTTTGCGACCTTGCGGCCCATCTCGGTGCAGTGATATTTGAGTATGGCCGAGGGTACAGCCGGTTTTTCGCCCTGGTCGATGGCGCCCGATGTAATCGAAATAGCCGCATTCATGATGTAGGTATGGCCCGCAATGCGGCTCAAGGCCTCGCCGACGCCCTCAAACTTCGCGATGGGCAGGTTGAATTGCTTGCGCAGTTCCGCGTAGGCGCCGGTGGACCACGCGGCAGCCTGGCCGCCGCCCGCCGCGCTCGACGGTAACGTAATTGCACGGCCGACTGACAGCAACTCGACGAGCATCTTCCATCCCTTGCCGGCCATTTCCTGGCCGCCGATGATGTAGTCGAGCGGCACGAAGACGTCCTTGCCGGAGGTCGGGCCGTTCTGGAAGGGGATCGTCAGCGGGTAATGCCGGCGTCCGGTTACAACGCCCGGGGTGTCAGTTGGCACCAGGGCCGCGGTGATACCGTAGTCGTCGATATCGCCGATCAGGTGATCAGGATCATATAGTTTAAACGCAAGGCCGAGCACCGTGGCCACTGGCGCAAGTGTAATGTAGCGCTTGTCCCAGTTCAGCCGTATGCCGATGATCTCTTCGCCTTGCCACTCGCCTTTGCAGATGACGCCGCTGTCGATCAGCGCCGCGGCGTCCGAGCCGGCCTGCGGCGAAGTCAACGCAAAGCACGGGATTTCGTCGCCGGACGCGAGGCCGGGCAGATAGCGATCCTTTTGCTCGTCGGTACCGTAATGCAGGAGCAATTCCGCGGGGCCGAGTGAATTGGGCACGCCGACGGTCGATGAAACGGTTGCGCTGCGACTCGCCAGCTTGGCGATCACCATCGCGTTTGCGTAGGCTGAAAATTCCAGGCCGCCGTACTGCTTCGGAATGATCATCGCAAAGAATCGTTCTTTCTTTATGAATTCCCAAACCTCGGGCGGCATATCGGCGCGATTGTGGGCGATGTCCCACTCGTCAACCATGCGGCAAAGTTCTTCGCACGGGCCGTCGATGAACGCCTGCTCTTCATCGGACAATTGCGGCGCCGGACTGCTGATCAGGCGGTCCCAGTCGGGCATGCCGGAAAACAATTCGCCGTCCCACCAGACATTGCCGGCCTCCAGCGCTTCGCGCTCGGTATCGGACATCGACGGCAGCATCGTGCGGTATACCGCGAGTGCAGGCTTCGTAATTTTTTCGCGGCGAAAGTCTTGAATATTTATGGCTACAATGCCCGCAAACAGCAGCCACAACGCCAGTAGCCAGAGAAAGTGCCCCGAACCGAACAATGAATAGGCAATGAGTGCCGCGCCGATGGCGATCGTCGATGTCCTGAGGTCGATACGCTTGTAGGCCAGATACAGTCCGCCGCCGGCGAACAGCAGGAACCAGGCGAGACTGATCATTTAGAGTAGCACCTCTATCGCCGCGCGTTCTTCCCGTAGCTCGGCTTCGGTTGCCTGCATCCGCTCCCGGCTGAAGTCGTTGATCCCGAGGTCCTGCACGATCTCGTAGCTGCCGTTCCTGCAGCGCACCGGATACGAATAAATAACGCCCTCACTGATGCCATAACTGCCGTCCGCAGGCACCGCCATGCTGACCCAGTCATCGCCGTCACTGCCGAGCGCCCAGTCGTGTACATGATCAATTGCCGCTGATGCGGCCGACGCAGCAGACGATGCGCCACGCGCCTTGATGATGGCTGCTCCTCGTTGCTGCACCGTGGGAATGAATTCGTCGGTGAGCCATTGCTGGTCGACCATCTCAAGTGCCGGCTTGCCGCCGACCGTCGCGTGATGTATGTCCGGATACTGGGTTGCCGAGTGATTGCCCCAGATCGTCAGGCGACGAACCGTCGACACATGCGCCCCCGCTTTTGCCGCAAGTTGTGCCGCGGCACGGTTGTGGTCCAGGCGAGTCATCGCCGTGAAACTTCGTGGATCCAGGTCCGGCGCGTTGCTGCTTGCGATCAATGCGTTGGTGTTGGCAGGATTGCCTACGACCAGAACCCGGATGTCGCGGCTGGCGTGCTCGTTCATCGCTTTGCCCTGTGCCGAGAAAATCTTGGCATTCGCCTCGAGCAGGTCCTTGCGCTCCATGCCGGGGCCACGCGGGCGGGCACCGACCAGCAACGCGTAGTCGCTGTCACGAAACGCGGAATCGGCGCTATCGGTCGCCACGATGCCGGCAAGCGTGTCGAATGCGCAATCTTCAAGTTCCATGACCACGCCGTTGAGCGCGGGTATCGCCGGCGTTATCTCCAGCAACTGCAGAATGACCGGTTGATCCGCCCCGAGCATCTGCCCTGAAGCGATACGAAAAGCGAGCTGGTAGCCGATCTGGCCGGCGGCGCCAGTGATAGTCACTCGTACAGGTTTTTTCATCAGTAATCCTGGATTCAATCAGCAACAGGCGGGTGGATCCGGCGCCGCTGCCCTTGCCGGGCAAGCAAAACCGAAGCAGCGCGTCAGTGCACCGCGGCCGGCAATTCTAACATTAGCTACGGCCTGTCGGCACCCGACGGACGACAGCGTGCCCTTTGCGACGCGGTGCAGCTAGCGATCGCGCCGTGACTCGGGGTAGCGATCCTGCAAACGCAGAAGCTCCGATTCCGCGGCTTCCACTTCCCCGGCATCCCGCAGTGCCTCGATGCAGCTCCACCATTCGTCGGCTGACGCGGTGTCTTCGCTGTCACAATGGCCGATTCGGACGTCAGCGCCGGCATCAACGGATTCAGTGCGCTCGTTTAACGTAGCGTTGCGGGCGCCAGTCGGTACAGGGCTTTGGACTTTTCCCTGCCGGGCCGGGTTTGCAGCCGTCGATCCCGCTTTCCGGAGCGTGCGGTCGTGGGGCTCGGGACCTGATGCCTGCTCCTCGACCACGGACGGCGCGGAACGCGGTTCGTCATCCGCGTCGCCGGTCCGGTTGCTGGCCGGCATTTCGATAATCACGGCAATACCCAGTACCAGTGCCGCCGCGACAGAGAGCGACGCGAGCCAGCCGCCGGCCGTCGCGCGTCCGCCACCGGAGAGCGCTTCCCTGGCGTCCTGCAGTACGGCCCGGTCCAGTGCGGCCGGCGTTCGCTCGCTGGACACGGCGCGGTACGCCCGTCCAAGACGCTCTGCCTCCTTATCTGTCAACGTGTCGTTATTCATCACAGGTACCTGTGCAACCCGACGTTGCGTTCCGCCACGGCGCTCATGGGGCCGGGTTCCCGTCCGGCTCCTGCAACATACGCTTGAGCTTGTTCATTGCGTACCGCAGCCTGCTCTTGGCCGTTTCCATATTGACACCTGTTGCCTCAGCTATTTGCGCGATACTGAGTCCGGCCTCCTGGTGCAGCAGGAATGCATGCTGTTGGGCTTCCGGGAGAGTATTCAGGGCCGACAGCAGCCGGTCCCTGTCCTCCGACATCGACGCGTGCCTTAACGGATCGCCCAGTGGTGCCGCGAGTGTGTCCGGATCCTTCTCACCGGCCGCCGGGCGTCGTTGGCTGCGGCGCAGCTGGTCAATAAAACAGTTGTGTGCGACCCGGAACAGGAACGTCCTGAATGTCGCGGTTGGCCGGTAGCGGTGCCGCGACGAGATGATTTTGCCCCACGCCTCCTGGAACACGTCCGCCGCGGTGTCAGGATCGCGTGACAAGCGCAACAGGTAGCGGTACAGCGCATCGTTGTGCCGCCGGTACAATGTCTCGAAAGCCGCCAGGTCGCCACGTTGGTAGCGCAGCATCAATTCCGCATCATTGACCGGGGGGTTCATGCGGCGAGCATAGGCGAGCCGCCTGTCGGGGGAAAGGGCGCGCGCGTCGCCGCGGGAGACCGGCGCGGCATCGCTCATGGACACCGAAAAGCCACGCTATTGATGAATAAGGACATTGATTTCCCACGAAAAACTGGCTGCTGTCCCTGTATAAACGCCGCGCCTGCCGCGGCGGGGTCAACGACTGCAGCCAGGTGAGCAACACCTGACCTGAAACAGTACTTGCATCTTCGAGGGCAGGTGTTATAGTTAACTACAACACCAAGTCACCAGCCCGGATTTCCGGCCCTGCAAGGACAGACGGACATGAATGCCAGACCTGATACAACAAAGCGCGGACTGTTCACCCTGTCCGTATTCGCCCTGCTCCTGTTCGCCGTGGTTGCGGCGCAGGCCGGTTACGGGCGTCCGGACGCGTCGATCGCGACATCGGAACGCGAGCCCAGGTTACTGGTGCTGCGGCTGGCCACGATGGTGCTCGGCAGTAGTGAGAACGGACAATAATTTGATGGACCCGAAATGGAATGATGACCTGCCAATCTACCGGCAACTGCGCGACCGGGTTGTCGATATGATCCTGGAAGGCGTTCTTGCCGACGGAGACGCTTTACCGTCTGTACGCAATGTCGCGGCGGAATACAGGCTCAATCCGTTGACTGTCCTCAAAGGCTACCAGGAACTCGTCGATGAAGGCCTCG
>CAZLNH010000351.1:0-5326 GCA_964560775.1 uncultured Woeseiaceae bacterium
GCGGCCACGTTCGAGCGGGCCATGGCGCTGTTCCCGCGCAATGTGCCGCTCGTCGTGCACTACGCGGAAGCACTGCTGCGGCTCGGTCAAGCCGGCAAGGCGCATGCGGCGCTGCTGGACCTGCTGAATAATGTGCCGCCAACACCTGAGCAGGTGCGACTGATCGCGCGCGCGGCCATTGATTCAGGCGATACCGCCGAAGCGCATTACTATATGGCCGAATACCGCTTCATGATCGGCGACCTGCTTGGCGGTGTCGGCTTCTTGCAGCGGGCGTTGGCGATGCCGGACATCAAGGAAATCCAGCGCATTCGCTACGAAGCACGGATCGACTTTATCCAGGAATTCATGTCCGAAGAACAATTGCAGCAACTGCGGCGCAACCAATCCGCCGCCAGGCGCTCGCCAGGATAACCAGGGACACAAACATGCGTACCACCCTTCTTGCCGTGCTGTCGGCCATGCTGTTGGCCGGCTGCGCAACCCGTGGCGACGTAACGCCGCCGGAATCACGGTCGCCGGCTGATCCGTGGGAGCCTCTGAACCGGCGCATCGACTGGTTCAACACCCAGGTCGACTCCGTCACGCTGAAGCCGGCCGCCAAGGCCTACCGCGCGGTCGTGCCGCAGCTCGCGCGCCGCGGTGTCAGCAACTTCTACGGCAACCTCTGGACGCCGCTGACGGCAGTTAACAATTTCCTGCAGGGCAAGGGCGCGGATGGAGTCTCGGACATCGGCCGGTTCCTGATGAACAGCAGCGTTGGCTTGCTCGGCGTGATCGATGTCGCAACCGAGTTCGGTCTGGAGGAACACGACGAGGACTTCGGCCAGACGCTGGCTGTCTGGGGTATCGGGGACGGACCGTATGTCGTCATCCCGTTTCTCGGCCCGAGTACGCTGCGGGACGCAGTGATGCGGCCGGTGAACATGGCCTTCAATCCGCTCTATCACTACAACAACACGTCTGTGCAGGACAAACTGGTCGTCCTGCAGATTGTTGACTTGCGGACGCGGCTGCTTGGCGCCGAGGAGTTTCTCGAGGACTCGTCAGATCCCTACATCACCTTGCGGGAATCGTACCTGCAGAACCGCAACTACGAAGTGCATGACGGCAATCCGCCGATGGATGACGATTTCTACGAAGAGTTTGAAGAGGACTTCGAGTAGCCGCTGTAGTGGCGCAGGTGATACCGGTGCGGTAGCAACAGCCTACTCGGTGGGTGCCTCGATAAACCCTGACCAGCGTTCACCACGCGACAGCAGATCGTCGACTTCAGTTGTTCGTGCAATCGCGTGCAATTTATCCGGCGTATTCAGAAACCGGATTTCGCGCACCGTGTGATTGGCCCAGGTAATCCACTCCAGTAACAGCGCGAGCCCGGCGGAGTCTGTCTTCGTCACGCCCGACAGGTCCACTTCGATACGGGTATGTTCCTCGAATACGGGTTCGCTGTCCTTGAGGATGCGGCCGGCCGTGTCGAAACTCAAGTCACCGACCAGCGCAAAGCAGCCGTCTCCACGATCCTCGAGCGTGAACTCGCCTTTGCTCACTGTTCTGACTCTGGCTCCGCTTCGCTTTCCAGCCGGGTGATGACAGCCTCGAGTCCCTTGCTGCCAATCTCCGAGTTCAGCTCCGAGCGAAAATTGCGGATATACGAAATGCCCTCGATCGTGACGTCGAAGAGCAGCCAGCCAGACTCGCGATTGATCAGCGAGTAGCTGACCGGTACCTCGGTGTCATCTTCGAGCGTTACGACGGTCTGCACCCGGGTTCGCTTCTCGGACGGATCGCCGCGATAAGGCTCAATGTCGATCCGGTCCTGGTCGAACTCGAGCACGCCGTCCGCATATTTGCGAAGCAGGTTCTGGTAAAACGCTTCAATGAACCGATCGCGTTGCTCCTTGCTGGCGGAACGCCAATGCCGCCCCATCACCAGCTGGGCCGCATAAGTACGGTCAAAGCGCGGCAACAGGATGTCGTCGATCAGCGCATGCAGCGCTTCCCGATCAGCCGTGAGCTCTTCCTTGCGACCGTCCAGGCCCTCAGCGAGCTCTTCCATGGCTTCCGTGATAACGGCCACCGGTCCCTCTTCGGCCAGGACACTCGCCGCGGCCAATGACAGCGTTAAAATTAAAGTTTTCAGTATCGTTGATGTCATGATTGCGTTACTCGTCGCCGCCGGAATTAAACAGGTACTTGCTGATGAGATTCTCGATGACAATGGCGGACTGCGTGAACTGGATTTCGCTGCCCTCCTCGAGGTACATATCGGACCCGCCCGCCTGCAAGCCGATGTACTGGCTGCCAAGCAAGCCGGCCGTCAGGATGCTGGCATCGGAATCCTCGGGGATCGCGTCGTACTGCTGGTCTATGACGAACGTGACCTCGGCATTCAGCCGCTCCGGGTCGAACCGCACTTCCTTGACCCTGCCTATCGTCACGCCGGACATTGCCACCGGTGCACGGCTCTTAAGGCTGCCGACATTGTCGAACCGCGCCGTCACCGTATAGGTGTCATTGGCCTCGAACGCGTCGCTGCCCGTGGTCTGGGTTGTCAGGAAAAACAGCGCCCCGACACCCAGCAGCACGAACAGGCCGGTTCCCAGTTCTACGGATCGAGTCTGTTGCATGGTACTTCCTTAAATGAACGTAGCGGTGATCATGAAATCGAAGATCAGCACGGCTATGGCGGTAATGACTACGGTACGCGTCGTGGCACGCCCCACACCCTCGGCGGTCGGGATGGCATTGTAACCCTCCCAGACCGCCAGCAGGCTGGCGACCACGCCGAAGATGAAACTCTTGAAGATGCCCTCGTAGACATCGGCACGGTCCAGAGAGTTCTGTATTTGTTGCCAGAATGCGCCGGCATCGACACCCATCAGGTTCACCCCGACGACATGGGCTCCAAACAGCCCGACAACGCTGAAGACAGCCGCCAGCAGCGGCATGGCGATGACGCCACCCAGAAACCGCGGCACGACCACGCGGCGCAGGGGATTGATGGCCATCATCTCCATCGCCGCCAGCTGGTCCGTTGCGCGCATCAGGCCGATCTCCGACGCCAGCGCCGTACCGGCCCGTCCGGCAAACAACAGCGCCGTG
The DNA here is from genome assembly GCA_964560775.1 of uncultured Woeseiaceae bacterium. Lineage (GTDB taxonomy): Bacteria > Pseudomonadota > Gammaproteobacteria > Steroidobacterales > Woeseiaceae > Woeseia. The sequence goes on from CAZLNH010000351.1 coordinate 3,106, forward strand.
ATGACCGGGCCCAGCTCCTTCAGCAGTGAAAATGCGGCAAACGTACCGACCGAATCCTCCGCATTGAAACGCGCCAGGTTGGAGTATCCCTGCAGGCCCAGAACGCCGCCAACAAAGAAACCGCAAATCATGATAATGACGAGCGACAGGGCGCCGGCATTATAGACCTGGTGCACGATCAGCCGGAAACGGCGTACGACGACCAGCGGCGTGTACCGCAACAGCTGCAGGAAGAAAATCTGCAGTGCACCGAAGGTCTGCAGGAACCCCAGAAACGCGTAGTAGATTTCCCTGAACATTATTATTTAATCGGCGTCCCGGCCGAGCAGCTGCTCGGCGTAGTTCGGTGCGGTGTAATGGAACGCAACGGGCCCGTCCGCCATGCCGTGCATGAATTGCCGGACCAGTTCCGAGGAGGTGTTGCTGAGCTCGTCGGGGCTGCCCGACGCCGCGACCTTGCCGTCGGATATGAGGTAGCTGCAATCAGCGACCGTGGAAATTTCCTGCACGTCATGGCTGACGACGATGCTTGAAATGCCTAGCGCATCGTTCATTCGGCGGACTAGGCGCACGATGACGCCCATCGAAATCGGGTCGAGTCCGACAAACGGTTCATCGTAAATCAATATTTCAGGATCCATGACCATGGCGCGGGCCAGTGCAACCCGGCGAGCCATGCCCCCGGAAAGTTCTGCCGGCTTCATGTCCGCGGCGCCGCGCAGGCCGACAGCATGCAGCTTGGTGAGCACGATATGCCGTATCAGCCGGTTCGGGAGCTGGGTGTGCTCGCGCAGCGGAAACGCGACGTTCTCAAAAACGCTGAGATCGGTCAGCAAGGCACCATTCTGGAACAGTACACCGAAGCGCTTGCGCAACTGGAACAGCTCTTTTTCATTCAGGCGGGAAATATCGATGCCGTCGACCAGTATCGTGCCGCGATCCGGCACAATCTGCCGCGTGATCAGGCGCAGCAGCGTCGTCTTGCCGGTGCCGCTCGGACCCATGATGGCGGTCACCTTGCCGGCCGCAATCGAGATATTCAGGTTCTTGAATATCACGTTCTGGCCGCGCGCATAGCAAAGGTTGCTGATCTCGATCAGCCCGCGATTCGAATCATTCATCGTAGTTGGACTCGCCGCCTCGGCCGCTGCCGGGAACCTGTCAGGCCGCCGACTCCATGTCGGTGTCGTACTTGCCCTGGTGTGCGAGGCTGTTCAATCGCGCCCGCTTGATCAGCGCCTGCTGCCCGGCCTTGAAGGTGCCTTCCTTGCCACGCCACGCGTCCAGCGCCGGCGCCTGCAGCGCCCGACCGTACGAAAAGGACAGTTCCCACGGCAGATCGCCGGCCTGGTTCATCAGGCTCAGGTGCTCGGTCGCTTCTTCCGCCGACTGGCCGCCGGACAGGAATGCAATTCCGGGAACCTCTGACGGCACATGCGCCTTGAGGCAGCGCAGCGTCGCTTCAGCGACTTCCGCGGGCCCGGCCCGGTTCGGCGCCTCTGTTCCCGAAATCACCATGTTGGGTTTCAAAATGATGCCCTCGAGCACGACTTTGTGTGCGGCGAGTTCAGCGAACAAGGCATCGAGCGCCGCCGCCGTGACTTCCTCACAACGCCCGATGCTGTGCGCGCCGTCCATGATGACCTCTGGCTCGACGATCGGCACGATGTTGGCTTCCTGGCACAATGCGGCATAGCGCGCGAGCGCGTGCGCATTCGCCTTGAGGCAAAACGCGGACGGGATGTTGTCACCGATGTTAATGACGGCTCGCCACTTCGAAAAGCGCGCACCCATCTCATAGTATTCCTTCAGGCGCTCGCGCAAGCCGTCGAGACCCTCGGTGATTTTTTCGCCAGGAAAGCCGGCGAGGTCTTTCGCTCCCTTGTCAACCTTGATGCCCGGGATGATGCCGAGGTCGGCCAGGTACTTCGGAAACGGCACGCCGTCTTTCGTGCTCTGCCGAATTGTCTCGTCGTAAAGGATCACGCCGCCGATGTACTTTTCGACGTCGGCGGTCGTGAACAGCATTTCCCGGTAGCGGCGACGGCTCTCTTCAGTCGATTCCGTCTTGATCGCATCAAACCGTTTCTTGATCGTCGGCGAACTCTCGTCGGCCGCAAGTATGCCCTTGCCGCCGGCGACCATCGCCTGCGCTGTTTTTTTCAGTTCATTGAGATTCATGCACCTGTCTCCACGGTCCGGTCCGTCTGGTTGGGTCGTT
>CAZLNH010000352.1:0-17341 GCA_964560775.1 uncultured Woeseiaceae bacterium
CTACGGCAAGAATAATGTCGCCGCACAACTTATCGCACCGTTCCACGTAGGCGGACGCCAGGCGGGCCTGTCGCTGTACGGTGAATTCGAGGATTCGGAATCCTTCTACCGCGGTCGCGAACCGGAGCAACAGATACTGCAGGCGTCTTTCAACAGCGACATCGGCAACGGCTTGAGCATGGAAGTGGGCGGCATGTACTACAGTTCCGACGGCTACAACCAGACGCCCGGCTGGAACCGGCTGACTCAGGACCTGATTGATAATGGCACCTACATAACCGGCCGCGATACGTTTGTCACCGACCTCGGTGGCACCGGCTTCCTGTCGCGCAGCGATTTTGACGCGGCGGTCGGTACGTTCTTCGGGGCATCGCAGATCACGCAATACCTCGAATTCTTCTTCGGCCTGCCCGCGGGCGGCGAGCCGTTCAATCTCGACGATCGTGTTGGCACGACGCAGTTATCCCCCCGCAATGTCGTGCTGTCGCCGCTGGATATCTGGAAGTCAGACGGCCTGTTGATGTATGGAGACCTGGCGAAGGAACTCGACGATGGCTCGAACCTTAAATTCCAGTTGTTCTTCGACCAGCAGGATGCGGACGGCTCACTAACAACCGGCTTCGCAGCCGCGCACGAAATGGAGGTATTCGAGGCGCGCTTGTCGTACAACAAGCAGTTCGCACTATCCGATTCCGTCGGTGTGGACTTGTACACGATGCTGTCTCATCGCGAATACACCTCGATACTCAAGGAAAATTTCCTGCAGGGCTATCTTGTTCTCGACCGCCTCGACCTGTCTGTCGGCGCGACACCAGGCGACATTGTTTCAAATCCGTTTATTGACCCCGCCACACCGTGGGAAAGCGTTCTTGATACCACCTGGGACAGCGCGGCTATCGCGGTCGTTACCGATGTCAATTTCGGTGACAGTTTTGCATTACTTTTGAACGGCCGTTATGACGACTACAGTGCCAGCGGTATCGATAACGGCACGTTCTCGTTCGGCCAACTGGGTGTGTTCGAAACCACAAGTGAGGATGACCTTTCGTGGTCTGCCAGCCTGAGTTATACGGCACCACAGGGCGTCGTGCCCTACGCAACCTACGCGGAAGGCTCGGAAATACGCGACAATTCCAACGGCGGCATCAGCCCGGACACGATTGCGAGCGACTCAATACTTGCCGACTCGGAATTGAGCGAAGGCGGCATCAAGTTCTCGCTTCTTGACGCGCAGCTTTACGGCACCGTCGCCTGGTACCGGCAATCATTGTCGCGCACCGACCCGTTCGGCAACAGGGACGAAGAGCGTTCAAGCGGCTTCGAGGCCGAGCTCAATTACGTCATTAACGACAACTGGGCACTGACCGCGGCAGCAACGATGATTGACGTACGCGTCGAAGACCCCGATTCCACCAATTGTGCAAGCGGTTCCGGCCGTGGCGAGTTCCTCAACATTCCGCCATCCGTGGTCGGCGTAACCGGTGTTGACGGCTACGGGGGCATATTCGCCGCACTCAACGCCAGCTGCCTGACCGACCTGCAAGATGGCTATGACCGGACCACGATTCCCGAAGGCGTATTCTCGGTGTTCGGCACGTATACGACCGATCTCACGCAGTACGGGACATTCGGCGCAACGTTCGGCGGGACTCACGTCAGCCAGACCAGCACGCTGATCACGAACGGCGGCGTGACATTCCCTGAGCACGAAATCTTCCGTCTCGCGCTGTTCGCCGAGTACAAACGTCTGAGCGTCATCGGCACCGTGGACAACCTGTTTGATGAGCGCTATTTCAAGCCGGTGCAGGGAGTGTTCCAGAATGTCGCTGTCATTCCTGGCGAGGGCCGCACCTGGCGTCTGCGCTTCCGCTACAATTTTGGCCAAAACTGAAAACTGCTATTGCCGGGACGAAAGTCAATTCGGTCAACTGTAGCGATTGGCCGCGATGCTGCATTGTCTGTATGATCGCCCGGCAACTTTACAAACGGATTGCATTAAATGCTGAAGAAGAAGATCGACGAGGCCTCTTTCCGCAAGGCCATGAGCACTTTCGCAACCGGCGTTACAGTCATGACCTGCAGGGGTGAAGATGGCCGCGCAGTCGGCATGACGGTGAACAGTTTCACTTCCGTGTCACTCGAGCCGCCGCTGGTGTTGTGGTGCATAAACCAGAACATTGTCCCGACCGCAGCCTTTAATGCCACCGACCATTTTGCAGTGCATGTACTGCATCGCGGCCAGGAATCGTTATCTAATCACTTCGCTGTGGACAGGGAGGACAAATTTGACGGCATCGAGCACAGTAATGGCGTTGCGGACCTTCCCATACTTACGGATTTTCTCAGCGTCTACCAGTGCAAGATCAGAAACCGTGTAATGGCCGGTGATCACGCCATACTGATCGGTGAACTTGTCGACTATGAGATTCGCGACCGCGACCCGTTGATTTTCTATGGAAGCAGTTACCGGTCGCTTGCGTGAGCAGCCGGAGCGGCGCCTGGCGGACGCATCAGCGCCACCAAAGTGAAAATTACCATCAGCAATAGTGCAAAACTCTGGTAAGTAATTGCAAACGTTCCGAAGCTTTCCGCCATCAGTCCAGCAATAATCGGCCCCACCATAGCCACCGTGGTAATCATGTTCATTGTGCCAAAGATGATCGGGTTGTTGGTTGTTCCGTAGTAGTTGACCAGCAGCATGGCCGTGGCGAAAAATACCACGCCAAAGCCCACACCCTCGCCGATAACAAACAGTGTAATTGCCACCGGGTCGCTGGCAAATGACAGTGCGACCATGCCCATTGCCTCGAACCCGAGCGCGCCGCATAATAACCATTTCGGATCCACTTTGGTTGCGAGCGCACCGCCAAGCAAACGAGACATGGCGTTCACGGCGCCGTTTGCGGCCAGGGCCCCGGCTGCGACAGCGGCGGAAACGCCAAGTGCCGTCATATGTGTGAATGCCCAGCTGTTCATCGTCAGCGTGCACATCAGCGTTGTCGACAGCGCAATCACGATCACGTAGTACTGCGGCGTCCGGAGTGCGTCTTTGAATGACCAGTCGCCCTCGGTCCTGTACACACGGTCGGACTTTTCTTCTTCAATCCACTCGACCGCATCATTATTTAGCGAATCGTCCGGACGACTGCGCACAAAAAGCACGGCGAGTACCGCCAGCGAAAGCATCGATACCGCCATCGCCCACCAGTGCATGCGCCACGAATCAGTTAAACTGATGATTCCGGTGACGATCAGCGGTCCGGCAACCGCGCCGAGACCGCCAATCATCATGTATGCGCCGATGGCAAACGAACGCTTGTCCGGGAGCCAATGATTGATGACATGGATACCGGGGACCGCGGCCGTCAGGGCATAGCCCACGCCAAGCAGCAATGCGCCCGCATAGTACTGCAGCAGGTCCGGCGCTACGGCAAACAGGCAAAACCCGGCGGTCATCAGGATACCGCCCAGGGCGAACGAACTCTGCACGTTGAAACGCTTCAAAATCCACGCAGGCGCCGTGCCGGCCAGCCCGACCATCAGCGCGAACAGCGAAAACCCGGTACCGGCCTGCGACCAGCTCCAGCTGAACTCCTCGATCATGTACGGCAAAACGACGCCCAGCGACGAAAAGGTACCTGCAGTAATTAAAAAGAAGAATGCGCTGACCAGGGCGAAACAGGTCCATCGGCGCAGGGCGAAAGCGCGGTTCTCCACTACATGGGACTCCTTATTGACCGCTTATTGCGCTGACGGCCGTGCGCCGTTGCTACTTGCCGCCGGCCGGGTCCACCAGTGCGGTAACCATGTCGGCCAGCGCCCGCCGCAGCATACCCTGGTCAACGCCCGGCTCGCGTGCAACGCGTACTTTAACCCCTTCAATAAGACACACCAGCATCAGCGCCCGGGCCGGTGCGACTTTCTTGGGCAGACCGTACCCGCCCTTATCGGAACTGCGGCTCAACCAGTCCTCGATTTCCGAACGCACCATGCGGTCGAACCGCTGTACTGCCTCGGCAATCTGCGGGTCGCGCGTCGCCTCGGCAGACATTTCGAGAAACAGGGCGGTGCTCATGCGTGTCTCATTGCCACACTCGTCCTCGTCGCAATGATCGACGATACGCGCCGCGAGGTCATCGGATGAGCGCATCTGGCGAATATTGGTTCGCGCAACTTCAAGCTGCTGCTCGATGATGGCCAGAACAACAGCGCTCTTGTTTTCGAAGTACCGATAGATCAGACCTGCACTCATGCCGGCGGTCTCGGCGATCATAGCCATGCTGGCCGCATGAAAGCCGCTGCGGACGAAACAGGTCTGTGCCGCGGCAAGAATGCGGTCCTGTTGTGCCTGTGTACGCGACTCGGCCTTGTTCGTTGGCACGTCGTTTTTCATCGCGAGGCTACTGCCAGCCTCCGCCAAGTGCCTTGTACAGCGTTACCCGGTTCGCTTGCTCAGCCAACAGGGTGCTGACCAGTGATTGGCGCGCGGAATAAAGCGTGCGTTGTGCGTCAAGACGAACCAGGAAGCTGTCTGCTCCAGCGTCATATCTCAGTTGCGACAATTCATTGGCACGTTCCGCCGCCGCCAGCAACGCCTCGCGGGATGCACGTTGCGCAGAAAGAGTTTGTGTCAGCGCCAGCGCGTCGGCTACCTCGCGGAACGCATCCTGTATTGAACCTTCATACGCTGCCAGCGCAATGTCGCGATCCGCGCGACTGACGTCCAGGTTACCGCGCAGGCGTCCGGCCTGGAAGATCGGCAGATTGATGCGCGGTATGAAACTCCACGCATCCGAACCGCTCTCGAAAAGCCCCGACAGTTCGTTGCTGGCGGTGCCGATACTACCGGTCAACGTGATGGATGGGAAAAACGCCGCCCGCGCGGCTCCAATACTCGCGTTGGCCGAACGCAGTGTGTATTCCGCCTGCATGACATCGGGCCGGCGCAAAAGGACATCGGCCGGCAAGCCCGCCGGCAACGGATCCAGTCCGCTGACACGCAGGTCGGTCGGCCCGTCGAGTACTTCAGTGTCCAGCGGCATGCCGGTCAACACCGCCAGAGCATTGACCGCCTGGGCCACGCGGCCCGCGTATACCCACACGTCCGCGCGCGCGTTTTCGACTTCAATCTTTGACTGCGCCACCTCGAGACTCGACGCCGCGCCCAGCTCAAAGCGCTTGCGTGTCAGTGCCAGCACTTCCTCGCGATTGGCAAGCGCCGCTTCAGCGATAGTCTGCAGCTCCCGGTCCGCAGCCAGCCTGAGCCAGGCATTCGCGACCTCGGCCACGAGGCTTAAACGAGCGCTGCGCTGCGCCTGTTCCTCTGCAAGAAATGCCTGCAACTGCGCCTCGCTCAGGCTTTGTACCCGGCCGAACAGGTCCAGCTCGTAAGCCGAAACGCCCAGCTCGACGCTATACGTCTGCGCGAACTGCAGGTTGCTGTTGCCGCCGCCGCGCGTCATCGCGCCAGTCGCATCGAGTGACGGGACGCGATCAGCGCGCTGTATACGGTACAGAGCACGGGCGCGGTCCACATTCAGCACGGCTGCACGCAGGTCCCGATTGTTTTCGAGCGACAGTTCGATCAGCCGCTCCAGTTCAGGATCATCAAAAAAGTCGCGCCAACCGGTCCCGGCAGCATCGATTGCGGCGCCGGTACCCGTATCGCTGCCAGGCACTGCCGCGGCATCCGGGGTTGCCGGCGGACCGGGCCACTCAGACGGCGTGCCCGGATCGGCATCCGGCAATGCCGGCTCGAGCAGACCGCAGCCGGCGAAAACCGGCAGCATAATTAATACCAGCCAGCGACTATTCATTGGACGTCCCGGCGTCCGTGCGTGCCGGCGGGTCCGCCACATTACTGGCCGCTGCGGGCTTGTACCGCCCGAACAGCTTTTGCACGACAACAAAGAACAGCGGTATGAAAAACACACCGAGGAACGCACCGACTATCATGCCACCGAGCACACCGGTGCCAATCGCGTGCTGTGCGCCGGAACCCGCGCCACTTGCAAGCGCCAGCGGTGTCACGCCCATGCCGAACGCCAACGACGTCATGATGATAGGCCGCAGCCGGTCGCGAACCGCCTGCATTGTTGCCTCGACGAGCTCCATACCCTGTTCGAGGTTTTCCTTCGCGAATGAAATGATCAGGATCGCGTTTTTGCTCGTCAGCCCGATCGTCGTCAGCATCGCCACCTGGAAATATATATCCCGCTCGAGGCCACGCAGCGTCGCCGCAAGCGCGATGCCGAGTATGCCAATGGGCGCAACCATCAGCACGGCCGTGGGTATCGACCAGCTTTCATACAGTGCCGCCAGGCACAGGAATACAATCAGCAACGACAATGTATAAAGCAGTGGCGTCTGCGCACCGGCCTGCCGCTCCTGGTAGGACAGGCCCGTCCATTCGATCGCGAAGCCTTCCGGCAACCGTGACACGATAGCTTCCGCCTCCGCCATGGCATCGCCCGAACTCACGCCCGGCGCGGCTTCGCCGTTGATCTGCATCGCGGGCACGCCGTTGTACCGGATGAGTTGCGGCGCACCGTATTCCCAGTAGGAACTGGCAAATGCCGAGAAGGGAACCATATCGCCGTCGCTGTTGCGCACCGACCAGAGCTGGAAATCCTCGGGCACCATGCGGAATGGCGCGTCCGCCTGGATATACACGCGTTTGACACGGCCACGGTCGATGAAGTCGTCGATGTACTGGCCGCCCCATGCCGCCTGCAAGGTTGAATTGATGCTGCCAACTGACAAGCCAAGCGCACTGGCTTTTTCAATGTCGATATCGAGCCGGAACTGCGGCGAGTCATCCTGGCCGTTGTGACGCACATTCATCAGTAGCGGGTTTTCAGCTGCGGCTTGCAACAGCTGGTTCCGTGCATCGACCAGCGCATCATGCCCGTTGCTGGCGTTGTCTTTCAGGTAGAAATCAAAACCAGCGGAACGCCCCAGTTCCTGCACGGCCGGTGGCGCGAACGCAAAGGCCATCGCATCCTTGATCTGGCCGAAAGCCGCTGACGCACGTCCGGCAACCGCATTGACGCTCAAGTCATCGGACGTGCGCTCGCTCCAGTCCTTCAGTTTAACGAACGCCAGCGCATTGTTCTGGCCACCGCCGGCGAAACTGAAGCCCTGCACGGCAAACATGGACTCAACTGCTTCCGACTCCTGGTCAATGAAGTAGTCCTCCACCTTGCGGACCGACTCCATGGTCCGCTCCTGCGTCGCACCGACCGGCGCAATAATCTGTGCGAACAGCGTTCCCTGGTCTTCGGCCGGCAGGAACGACGTCGGCCGATTGAAAAACAGCACTGCCATGACGACGATCATCACGCCAAAGACCGCCATGAACCGGCCGCTGCGCGCAATCATGCCGCGCACGCCCTGCCGGTATTTTTTGGCAGTCCGGTCGAAGCCGCGATTGAACCAGCCGAGAAAACCCTTCTCGGCATAATGTTCGCCCTTCTTCAGCGGCTTCAGCATCGTTGCGCATAGCGCCGGTGTCAGAACGATGGCGACCAGCACGGAAAGCGCCATGGCAGACACGATCGTCGCCGAAAATTGCCGGTAGATGACACCGGTCGCACCGCCGAGAAACGCCATTGGCACAAAAACAGCCGAGAGCACGAGGCCGACGGCGACCAACGCACCGGTTATCTGCCGCATCGACTTTCGCGCAGCCTCGACGGGCGACAGCCCTTCTTCGGTCATGACCCGCTCGACGTTTTCGACCACGACAATGGCGTCATCGACCAGCAGGCCGATGGCCAGCACCATCGCGAACATCGTCAGCATATTGATCGAGAAACCCAGCACCGCAAGAATGCCGAAAGTGCCGAGCAGGACGACCGGAACCGCAATAGTCGGGATCAGCGTGGCCCGGAAATTCTGCAGGAACAGGTACATGACGAGGAATACCAAAACGATGGCCTCGACGAGGATCTGCAGCACGTTCTGAATTGCCGTCCTGACGAATGGCGTCGTCTCAAACGGCACAACCGCATCCAGCCCTTCCGGGAAGTACGGCCTCAACTCATCGAGCCGTTGCTCAACGGCGGCGGCGGTTTCCAGCGCATTGGCACCGGTCGCCAGCATCACTGCCAGTCCGCTCGAGGGCTGACGGTTATAGCGCGAAATGAACCCGTAACTTGCAGCACCGAGCTCGACCCGTGCGACGTCGGCAAGCCGCAACGTCGAGCCGTCCGGACTGCTGCGCACGATGATGTCCTGGAATTCCTCCGCCGTTTGCAACCGGCTTTGTGCCGTGATCGTTGCGTTCAGTTGCTGGCCGTCGATTGACGGCGTGCCGCCGAGCTGGCCGACGGCAACCTGCTGGTTCTGTGCCTGCACGGCCGCAATGATGTCGGCCGGCGCCAGCTTGTAGGTTTCCAGCTTATTGGGGTCAAGCCAGATACGCATCGCATATTGCGAGCCAAACACCTGGATGTTGCCGACGCCCGGCACGCGGCTCATCGGATCGACGATGTTGGCGGACACATAGTCGGCTATGTCACTTCGCGTCATGTTGCCGTCGCGAGATACGAAGCCGACGACCATCAGGAACCCGCCGCGCTCTTTTCCTACGTTGACACCCTGGCGCTGGACTTCCTGCGGCAACAGCGGCATCGCAAGCTGCAATTTGTTCTGCACCTGGACCTGCGCGATGTCCGGATCGATGTCATTTGCGAACGTCAGCGATAAGGATGCGCTGCCGTTCGACGCACTGCTGGCGGACATGTATAGCAGTCCGTCCAGGCCCTTCATGTTCTGCTCGATAACCTGCGTTACCGAATCCTCGACCACCTTGGCCGACGCGCCGGGATAATTCGCATTGATTGTGATCGTCGGCGGCGCGATGGTCGGATACATAGAGATCGGCAGCTGGGTAATCGCAAGACTGCCGGCGATCATGATGACGATTGCAATCACCCACGCGAAAATCGGGCGTCCTATGAAAAACTGGGCCACGAATCAGTCCCCTACTGCCGGGCGTCGTCGGCGGACTGCGTGCCCGTAGCGGAACGCCGTGTATTCGACACGGCCTGTTCGCCGGCCGGCGCATCGTCATCCGTCGTGATACTTCCGGTGATATTCACCTGCATGCCGGGCTGGATTTTCTGCAATCCCGCGACGACTACGCGGTCGCCGTCTGAAAGCCCGTCACTGACCAGCCAGTCGTCACCTACTGTGCGGCTTACCGTGATGTCGCGCCTTTCCACCGTGCCATCGCCCGTTACGACCATGGCGCTCGCATCACCCTTTGCATCCCGGGCGACTGCAACTTGCGGTACCAGCAGTCCTTTTTCCATGACCGCTGTCGTAAGATCAGCCCGGACGTACATACCCGGCATCAACATTTGATCGGGATTGTCGACGATGACGCGGAGTGCATAACTGCCCGTCATCGGATCAACCGCAACGTCGGAGAACGCGAGCTCTCCTTCATGCGGATACTCCGTTCCATCTTCGAGAATAATCGTGACCGGAATGCCTTCAGCAACGCGGGCATTGCCACCTTCGAGTTCACGGCGCAACTGGAACAGTTCGCTGGCGGAACGCATGAGATCGACGTAGATCGGGTCAAGCTGCTGCACGGTTGCCAATGGCGTTGACTGATCGGCCGTCACCAGGGCTCCCTGTGTTACCGCCGATTTGCCGATACGCCCGCTTATCGGTGAAGTGATACGGGCATAGCCGAGCTCAACGGCGGTACTTGCCAATTGCGCTTTTGCCACCCCGATATCCGCTTCCGCCTGGCGCCATACGGCGACGGAGTTTTCATACTCCTGCTTGCTGATGGCCTCGACCTTGACCAGTTCTTCGGCACGCTCGGCATCGAGCCTGGCGACGTTCACCGCGGCTTCGGCACGCGCAAGTGCAGCCTGCGCACTGTTATGGGCAGCACGATAGACTGCGTCATCGAGCTGATAGAGCGGCTCGCCTTCGTCAACCAGGCTGCCCTCCGTGAACAGGCGCTCCGTGATAAGTCCGGTAACCTGTGGCCGCACTTCGGCAATGACATAGGCGTGTATACGGCCTGGCAGCTGCCGCGTCAGCGTCACAGGCGCCGTTCTCAGCGTCACTACGCTGACTTCGGGCGTACCCTGCCCGGGTTGCTGCTGCTCTTCGGCGCAGGCGACAAGAATCAGCAGCGGCAACAGCAGGACGCGGACGAGCGGAAAGTTGTAGGGGGGCATCGGGCGAACGCTTGTTTACGGCGCCGGCAGCCAGCAGGCTGTTTCGGCAGGGGCGCGTAGAATGAACGTTCATTCTATTATTGTCAAGGGGCTTGGAACCAATGTTTATAACGCAGAAACAAACGGTTACAAGTTAGTTGCGGCCGGCCTGCGATCAGCGCCTGACGATGCCGAGAAGATCGCTGTAGTTGTCAGTCCACGTGCGCGTGCCCGGACGTGCCTGCATGGGCGTTGCAATGATGCCATTCGTGCCGGCCCCGGGAATGGGCCAGGGGTCGTTCGATACGACCATCCAGTCAGCGACCGACGTCACCCCCGTCTCCGCCGCGGTCCGCACCAGCAGTGCCTGCTTGCCGAGTTCGGCTGCGACATTGGCGATCACCGGTGCAAGGTCCACGTAATTGTTCGTCACATGAAACGCCAGGACACCGTCTGTTTTCAGGTGTCGCCAGTAAAGGCGCTGTGCTTCGAGCGTCAGCAGGTGCACCGGTATCGAATCACTGCTGAACGCGTCGACGACGAGGACGTCGTATTCCCGGCTGCCGGATTGGTCGTACTCACGCGCGAGGGAAATACGCCCGTCGCCGAGAACGATGTCGACGGTCGCGGCGGATTCTCCAAGGAAGGAAAAATATTCCTGGGCCAGGTTGGCGACGGCCGGATTTAATTCGTAGAACCGATACACATCGGACACCCTGCCATAAGCAGCAAGCGTTCCTGTTCCCAGTCCGATAAATCCCGCGTTCAGGTGCGATGGCCGCTGACCGATACGCTCGAGGACAAGACCAATCCCCGTATCACGCGCGTAGTAGCTGGTCGGGACGGAATGCCGGCTGTCGTCGAGCAACTGGAAGCCATGTATGGTCGTGCCGTCCACCAGCACTCGCCGCGGCATGTCGTCATTTGTTCTGTCCCGGACACTCAGCAGGCCATAGAAATTGCGCACGCTCGCAATGTCGTGCTGGCCGGCAAGCGAGCCGATCGACATAACGACTGTGGGGAACAGGACGATGCCGCCAATCCAGCCGGCAACGAACAATCCGTGCACCCAGCGCTCGAGCTTCGACCCTGCGGCCGGACCTGGAAGGGTGATACCCGTCGTCGACCGGGTCCTGCGCAAAACGGCGACCCCCAATACGAGATATATAATGAAAACGCTTATGAGCCCCTCCCAGTAACGGGTAAACAGCATTGGCGCGGCGATGGAAACGAACGCACCGCCCAGAGCACCACCCAGCGCAATCAGGAGGTAATAGGTGCTCAGGCGCCGGGGGTTCGGGCGCAGACGATACAATTCACCGTGACAAACCATGCAGATGCAGAACAGCACCAGGTGATAGGCCACGATAACCGGAATGATCGCGAACGATGACGCAAAAAAATCAAGGACAATGAGGGTGCTCGCCGCAACCAGGAACAAAGACCCCCAGATCGTCCGGTCGTACCAGCGTTGGCCGCTGAAACAGACGATGTAGGAAAACAGGAAGCCGACCAAAGGCAGAATCCACAGGAACGGGACCGGTGCCACGTTCTGTGTCATCTGGCTGGTTATGGCCAGGAGCATGACAACGCCGCAGGCAGACAGCACGATTGTCAGCAAGGCATCGAGCAGCGTCCACCGGTTGGCGTGGCCTTTTGCGCCCGCCGGTTCTCTTTCGTTACGCACTGTTTCTGCTACTGGAATCCGGCGCGACCATACGTGCGCGCATACGGCACCCGTAACCAGTACGAATATCGCGTAACCAATCGACCAGACTACCGTTTGCCCATTGAGGCTGACCAGAGGCTCTATCAGAAACGGATAAGTAACCAGCGCAAGCAATGCTCCGGCATTTGACAGCGCATACAGGCGGTAAGGGGAGTGGCCTGGGCGAGTAAGCGAGGACCACCGCTGCACGAGCGGGGCGGTACTGGCAAGCATGACAAATGGAAACCCGATGGATACAAGCAACACCATCCAGATCAGCGGACCAGGGCTGGACGTCGACAGCGCAGACCCATCGATCAGGAATGACAGCGGCAGTAGCGGGAGTGATGCGAGCAGCAGCAAGCCATGCAGTGCGGGCTGGCGCCTTGGACTGACATGAGTAGTAAGGACATGCGCGTAGCCGTACCCGGCAAGCAGCATTGTCTGGAAAAAGAACATGCACGCGGTCCAGACTGATGCGCCGCCGCCGAAATAAGGCAACAGGTATTTTCCGGCTATCGGCTGAATCTGGAAAACAAGGAAAGCGCCGGTAAGTATCGACAACGCGTATAAGAGTCCCGCGTGCGACACGCCGATGTTGATTTTTTTCATGCTCCCGCCAGACTACTGGGTCCGACTGTAATACTATCTGGCTTGGGACGGATTTAAAGCCTGTCCGCGATAATGCATAATTGGCGCGTTCAGGAATTCGACCTGCACAATGCTCCGAATACGGGTGCTTGCATGATCAAGATCTCCAGAATCCTGTGTGTCGTCGATCCCACCACCAGGACGCAGCACGCTGTCGAACGCGCCGCGTGTGTTGCCGGCAAAATTGGCGCAGATCTCGAGCTTTTCATCTGTTACTACAACGAGTACCTGAGTGGCGCCCGCTTCTTTGATTCTCCGTCGCTCGAGAAGGCCCGCGAAGAGGTTATGGAGAATAACCAGAAATTCCTTAATGAACTGGCCAGGCCATTGGCGGACTCGGGCCTCACCGTCAGCACCAGGACAACCTGGGCACACCCGCTCTACGATGAAATCGTCCGGTATGCCGCGGCGTCCGGTGCAGACCTCGTATTCAAGGACACGCATCATCATTCTGCAGCCGCCCGCGCGCTGTTGAGCAACACGGACTGGCAGCTAATCCGCAGCTGTGCATCGCCTCTATGGCTGGTCAAGCCGCGAACCTTCTCCAATAATCCGGTGTTCATAGCCGCGATCGACCCGATGAATGAGCACGACAAGCCAGCGGCGCTGGATGATGAGATCATCATGACCAGCAAGGCACTGGCGGAAAAATGCGATGGGGAACTGCATGCGTTCCATTCCTATGACCCTCGCATTGCCATGGCGACATCATCCACAAGCGCCTATCTGCCCGTATCGCTGCCAATGGACGAGATCGACCAGCAAATGCGGGACAGTCACGGCGAGCGATTTAACGAGATTACCGAGCACCACAATATCGGCGCTGACAAATCACACCTCGTATCCGGCCTCACTCACGACGAACTCCCGGAGCTTGCCGACAAGCTGAAAGCCGACGTCGTCGCCATGGGAGCCGTGTCGCGCAATCGACTCAAGCGCCTGTTTGTCGGCGCCACGGCGGAACGTACCTTGGATCACTTGCCTTGTGATCTGCTGATCATCAAGCCGTCCTGGTTTGAAACGCCGGCAGAGATACTCGAAGGCTGACGCAGATGCGAGCCGTCCGGTGGCTGTCAGAAATGTCAGGAAACACCGAACATATTTCGCAGGAAGGAACCGGCGAAATAGGCGAGCATTGCGGCGAGGGAACCGGCCAGCATCGTCTCGGTACCATGCTTCAAGCGCCGGTCATCCAATACGTGGCCTTTGAGCGCACCCACGGCGAAGAATGCGGCCATGGAAAATATCACACTCGCCGGAAACACCTGCGCGGGTGACAGCGAAACGATCAGAAATGGCGCCAGCGGCACCAGTCCAACGACAATAAAGGCTGCAAACGTTGCAAGGGCTGACAGCACGGGCCGTGGCGTCTCCAACGCCAGTCCATGTTCTTCGACGAGCATCGTATCGACCCAGGATTCTTTGTCGGACGTTATTGTTGCGACAATTGTTTCGAGCGTGTCCCCCGAAAAGCCTTTCGCAGCAAAAATCTGGCGGATTTCTTCAGTCTCGCCCTCCGGCACTTGCGCAATCTGTTCATACTCATCGCGACGCGTGCGCTCAAGCTGGTCCTCGCGCGTGCGGGCACTCTGATAATTGCTGACCGCCATGCTGAACCCGTCCGCGAGCAGGTTCGCCAATCCGAGAATGATCGCCACGGTCGGTGAGAACTTCGCACCCACAGCGCCAGCAACAACCGCAAGCGTGGTAACGCAGCCGTCGATTGCGCCCAATACGGCATCCGCGAGATAACTGTGCCGCACCGGCGCGGCCAGCCGCCGCTTTATCGCGTCGGGATGGTGGTCGGCCCGCAGGCTTCGGCGGGAGTCCGGCATCGCTACGCGGCGCGCCTGACTGGATACGAACAACCGTTGTGCATCATTAGCCCGGCTTCAGTACGAACAGATCACACGATACAGAAAATGTAGAGACGCAGCTCTGCCTTGAAAGTCTTTCGCCAGCATCGCCGAGCGCTCAAGGGCGGGTTGCTCGTCCTGGGTCGGGTCAATGAAGCAATGTATCTTTCTGGGCGTTTTCATGGCTGCAGCAACTCTTGACGTCGTTTCCGGCATAAAAAAGTCAATCCTGACCAAGCACGCACGCGGCGACCTGCCCGCGCACGGAGTTGATGACCATGATCTCCGTCGCTTCGGCCAGTTCCGCTATGGTAACCGGCCGCTCCTCGATCATGCCCTGGTCGAGCATCCAGTTTCGATAAGTCCCGGCGAGCAGTCCGCAATGGACCGGCGGTGTGAAAATTTTCGTGCCTGAGCGGACGAGCACATTGGCTATCGTGGTTTCCGTAACAAGGCCGTCGCTGTTCCACAGCAGCACATCGTCGCAGTCGCCTGCATCGGCGAGTGGCTTGTCGTAGCAATCACGCCAGGTAGTCTTGTGGTAGAAAAACGGGTTGCCCCGGTCGATCGGCTCCCTGGCTAACCGCAGCCGGACTGGCGGCCGGCCTCCAGAGCTGTCCAGTTCAGAGACAGACGCCGTGAAGCGGCCGGTAGTAGCGAGCAGCAATCGAATGCGCAGGCGAGATGCGTTTCGGTTCAGTACCGCGTCCAACAGGGCACCGCGCGCTCGTGCCGAATCAAACGGGATATCGAAATACTCCGCGGACTCCGCCATGCGCTGCAAATGACGGTCCAGCAGAAAGAATCCATCCTCTGGTGTCCAGAGCAGCGTCTCAAGCAACTGGAACTCGTCCTGTGGCGGATCGCGATGCAGCACGCGCGCCTTGGCCAGGCACTCGCGATATTCGTCCTCCGCGTCCGAACTCCATACGATGCCGCCGCCTATCCCGTAAACCGCATGGTCGTCCCGCCTGTCAACAAACGCAGTCCTTATTCCGACACTGAATTGCGCCTGCCGGCCGGGTGCCATATAGCCTATGGCACCGGTGTATATGTGGCGCTCACTGTCCTCGATCCCCGCAATCAACTGCATGCTGGCAACTTTTGGCGCTCCTGTGACTGACGCACAGGGAAACAGTGCTGAAAATATGTTCGTGACCGATGCACCGGTTCTCGCCCTGACCGTCGACGTCATCTGCCAGACGGTCGGATACTTTTCAATCCGGAACAGGTCGTCTGTCCTGACCGAACCGGGTTTCGCGATGCGGCCAACGTCGTTACGTATCATGTCGGCAATCATGACGTTCTCGGCGCGGTCTTTTGAAGAACTGCCCAGCTCGGCGCAGAGCGCCCTGTCATCGAGGAGCGTCATGCCGCGCGGTGCCGTGCCCTTCATTGGCTTGCATTCCAGATCCTGTTCGGCAAGTCGGAAAAAAAGTTCGGGGGACGCCGAAATGATCGCGCAGTCCTCTGCTTCAATGTACGCAGCGTAGGGTGCATCCGCGGCAACGCGCAGAAACAGGGCCCAGGGATCGCCTGCGGCTTCTGTCCGGGCACGAATCGTAAAGTTGACCTGGTAGGTATTGCCCAGCGCAATCTGGTCCTTGATTGATCGTATGGTGCGGCGATAGTCCGGCCGTGCAATGTCGACAGACCATAGCTGACGCTGGTCAGACTCCACACCACCCGCTCCCGGCGATTCGCAAATTTGAGGCGCAGCAAACAGCCCGAAGCAAAGTAACGGCCAGTCGCCCTGCCGCCGGGTCACGAGCGCCGGGTCGAAACCGGCAGCAGCTTCATAGGCGACGTAGCCGGCAGCATACAGGCCGTCGGCGTTGACCCGCGCCTCGGCCCGGGCCAGCATCGGCTGCACATCGGCGATATCGTTTGCGACCAGCACGTCCAGCGGCTCAACAAACCTGAGCCATCGGGATCGTTGGTGATCCCGCAATAATATTTGCCTGGGAATTGCGTTTTTCACAAGGACACCGGTTTTTGTCAGGCGCTATCGTGCCATATACTCTCGACGTGCATGCAAGCAGCATGCGGTAGCAGGGCTGTGCGGCGACGGCCCGGCGGAGCAATGCATGGAGTACAAGGACTATTACAAGATCATGGGTGTCGGCCGCGATGCCGCCCAGGACGAAATCAAGCGCGCCTACCGGAAACTGGCACGCAAGTATCACCCCGATGTCAGCAAGGAACCGGATGCCGAAGCCCGCTTCAAGGAAGTAGCAGAAGCTTACGCCGTACTGAAGGACACCGAACGCCGTGCCGCCTACGATCAGCTCGGCCGCAACTGGAAGGAAGGGCAGGATTTCCGGCCCTCACAAGGCCAGGGTACGGGTTTTGAATTCAGCGGAGCGGGCTTTGGCGACGACGCATCAGACTACAGCGACTTCTTTGAATCGCTGTTCGGGCGCGGCTTCGGGGCACGGCAGGGGTTTCGCCAGGCGGGCCCGCGGGCCAGGGGCGAAGACCGGCACGCCAGAGTCCTGATTGACCTTGAAGATGCCTATTCGGGTGCAACCCGTACGATTACTCTACAGTCACCGCAAGTTGACGAGGCGAACCGAGTCACGGCGAAAAGCCGCACGCTGAACGTCAAGATACCCAAAGGCGTCAAGGCCGGCCAACACATACGACTGTCAGGCCAGGGTTCACCCGGATTGGGGGACGGCCAGGCCGGCGATCTGTACCTCGAGATCGATTTTCGGCCCCATCCGCTCTACCGGGTGGAAGGCCAGGATGTTTTCCTCGACCTCCCCGTCACGCCGTGGGAAGCCGCGCTCGGCGCAACAGTCAAAGTGCCGACACCGGCCGGAACCGTTGATCTCAGCATCCCGAAGGGCACCCGGGCCGGTGGCAAGCTGCGCCTCAAGGGGCGCGGTATTCCGGGCAAGACTCCTGGCGACCTCTACGTCGCGCCGGTCATCACATTG
>CAZLNH010000353.1:0-15724 GCA_964560775.1 uncultured Woeseiaceae bacterium
GCCGGGGCATCGAATCAACAATGACATTCGTGAGATAACATCGCTCTCCGATTCCGGCATGGACGCGGAAATACCGGATCACGATGTGCTTGTCGGTGGATTTCCCTGCCAGCCCTTCTCTGTTGCGGGGGTTTCAAAAAAGCGATCTCTCGGACAAGCTGATGGATTCGCCTGCGAGGCCCAGGGCACGTTGTTTTTCGATATCGCCCGAATCCTGAACGTTAAGAGACCTAAAGCATTTTTGCTCGAGAACGTAAAAAACTTGAAAGGTCACGACAAGGGCAAAACTTACGATGTGATCATGAAGACGCTCACCGACGAACTTGGGTATTTCGTATATCCAGAGATAGTTGATGCATGCCACTTCGTCCCGCAGCACAGGGAAAGAATTTTTCTGGTTGGGTTCTCGGAGCCGCTTGGATTCGACTGGTCAGACGTACACATTCCGGAAGGCGACCCACCGAAGTTGAGTGACGTACTTCATCCCCAAGATGGATCTGAAGAGCCCGAAAAGGACTACACTACTGGCAAGAAGGCGCGCGTTAACCAGAAGTACGTATTGAGCGACAAGCTCTGGGACTATCTGCGCGATTATGCCGCCAAACACAAGGCGAAAGGGAATGGTTTTGGATTTGGGCTCGCTGGAAGCAACGATGTCGCGCGGACACTTTCCGCCCGCTATTACAAAGATGGTTCCGAAATCTTGATCAAGCGTGGTCGCGGCAATCCGAGAAGACTCACACCGCGTGAGTGCGCGAGAATCATGGGATTTCCTGATACGTTCGACATACCAGTATCTGATACCCAAGCCTACAAGCAGTTCGGCAATTCAGTTGTCGCGCCGGTTGTCGGAGCAATTGCGAAAGCAATGCGGCCGGCCGTGATGCAACTGAAGCATGCGGATATCGCAGAACAACAAATGGCCATGCCTGTCTGATGTCTGACGTTCACACGCCGGAAGCTCGCCACAGAAATATGGCAGCCATACGCGCCCGGAATACCAAACCGGAAAAACTGATTCGCAGCGCAATTTTCGCTGAAGGATTCCGATTCAGGCTGCACGACAAGCGATTACCGGGAAAGCCAGATATTGTACTTCCAAAGTACAAAGCTGTAATTCAGGTGCAGGGGTGCTTTTGGCACAAGCACGTTTGCCCATTGTTTAAGTGGCCGAGAAGCAATGCGGACTTCTGGCGTAAAAAGATCGAAAGCAATGCAATTAATGACATCAAATCCCGAGATGCGCTTAATAAGGCAGGTTGGCGCGTATTGGCGATCTGGGAGTGCGGCCTGAAGGGTAAGGGAAAGCTTCCACTCGCAGAGCTCACCGATCAAATTTCACACTGGATTCGCCATGAGTCCAAAAACGCCGAAATCGCCGGAAAGGAAGAGTGGCTTCGATCCAGCGCCACGACTCACTGATCATTTGCGCTCTCTGAACTCTCGCCAGACATCAGTGTCCTTCGAGTACCATGTTTTTCCTGTGCCACTCAAGCGCCTCTACATGCGGCGCGAGCGCTAAATTCTCCGGCTCAAAAAGTTTTACGCCTCGAATTTCCTCAAGCGGCTTATTCTCATCAATCTCCATTATTTCGTTTGGGACGACAACTCGGTAGTCGAAGTCGATGCCAAATAGGCCCATATCAAAGGCCCAATGGTGGGTCTTACAAAGCGCTAACCCATTACGCGCATCGTCGCAGCCAAGTCGATGACGAGGAACTATGTGTGCGCCTTCAACTTCCCACGATTCTCCAATCCTCAACCCCCTGCGACAAACAGCACAGGCCCCCTTGTACAACTCGATTAGTGATTGACGAAATACAATTGATCGGGCGACTCGCGTATTTTGGCTCACAACGGTCCGAGCATCCGGATCAAGAAGTGAGAATGGTTTCATTTCATATTTCGACTGCCTTGCCCGAGACTCTGCTACGTCTGTCTCGCTGACCGGCCTATCCTCTGTCAGGAGACCCCAACGCTTCGCGCCTTGCGTTTTCTCGATCCAAGCATGATCGTCGCCTTCCTTGCCGACAAGAATCAAGCGGTATAAGTATGGATCGTCTTGGCTACGCTGAAACACTACGTAGTCGCCCTCAACCGCTGCATTTCGCAACTCGCCCAGATGCCCTGTCAAACGCGACTCAGGCGATCTCGTACCGCCCCAGGTTTGGAATTGATATCTTGTTGGAACGCGACACATCGTCTCCCCGTCAACGACAAGATCCGCCCGAATATGGCTGTCGACAGTCGGGCTATCTGGCGTTACCACAGGATTTAGGCCAGGCAGGAACTCCCGCACATCCTTTGGAATGACTATTCCACCTTGATGGCCAGCTGCGACTCCGGTGTCGTTATGGGACAGTTTCTTGAAGAAGGGCCGATCCCAATCAGGATCTGATATAAGCCTCTGAAGCATACTTGGTTCTCCTTAGGGACCATAATACCGAGTCAGTCCAAGGTCCGCTGCATTTACAAGGATGAGGTGGACGACCCGAATGGGGTCAAATGAGCGCCTGCTACGGACGGATGCCCGACATCATGAGGGCTGGATCAGCATGAACCGTCCAAAACAATGCGGACGATGGCACTGTGTCGATACTTGGGAGTAATATTTCGGGTTTAACCCCTTTATCGCGGACGCTTACGAAAAGGCCGATAATGGCTTGGGAGGAGCGTCATGCCAAAAAGAAGAATGTACTCGTCGGAGTTTAAACGTGAAGCGGTCGCCCTGGCGAATCAGCCCGGGGTGACCAGGGCGCAGATCCGTCGCGAACTGGACATCAACCCGAACATGATCACCCGCTGGCAGCGGGAGATGAGTGCGAATGGCTCGAAGGCATTCCTGAGCCAGGGAATCGCGCGTGATGAGGAGGTTGCCAGCCTGAAGCGCGAGGTGAACCGGCTCAGGAAGGAGTGAGATTTTTTGCGCGAAGCGGCAACGTTCTTCACGAGAGACCCGAAGTGAAGTACCGGGTCATCGATCATTGCCGCGAAGCCTATCCGGTTCGGATGATGTGGCGCTGTCTCAAGGTATCACCCAGTGGCTATTACGGCTGGCGTGATCGCCCAATGAGTTCTCGGGCAAGAGCGAATCAACGCTTGTTGGATCGTATCCGCGTGCTTCATGGGGAGAGTGACGGCATCCTGGGTGCCGGCCGGATCTGGGCGGACCTGCGCGATGAGGGCGAGCAATGCAGCCTGAATCGAGTTGCCCGCCTGATGCGTGAGGATGAGATCCAGGGCATTCCCTGCAAGAAAAAGCACCGCAACAAGTCATCGGGTGCACGTCCGGCGGATATCGAGAATCACCTGGCCCGTGACTTCGTCGCCGAGGAGCCGACCACCAAGTGGGTCACCGGCATTGCCGACATCCGTATCGTCGGCGGCCTGTGACTTTACTTGTGTGTCGTCATCGACCTGCACTCCGGCATTGTTGTCGGCTGGTCGATGAGCCGTTGCCAGAATCGTCAGCTGGTGCTTCAGGCCGTGCTGATGGCGCTTTGGCAGCGAGAGTCGCGGCAACCGGTGATCCTGCACAGTGACCGCGGGTGCCAATTTACCAGCCACGAGTACCAGCGCTTCCTGAAGGGCCACAACCTGACCTGTTCGATGAGCAGCATCGGCAGCTGCGCCGACAACGCGGCCTGCGAGGGCTTCTTCGGGATGCTGAAACGGGAACGCGTCAATCGCCGTCGCTACCCGTCGCATGCTGAGGCAAGAGCGGATATCTTTGACTACATCGAGCGCTTCTACAATCCGAGAAAGCGGCGAAAGATGGAAGCACTCAAACAGAGGGAATCGAACTTAACCGTCCGTGGTAACGGGGTGAAACCCCCATGCAAAGGCGAGGGATAATCAAACGGCTTAAGCGGGGGGTGTATGTATCAGGTAACTCCGGTAATTCGGATGATTTTGGTAACCCCGGTAACAGGGGTAACTATGATAGCTAAGTTCGAATTGTTACCGCGTTACCGATGTTACCGCCCATAGACGGCTCTATCGCGTAAGGGATGAGGCCCTTCGGTCGGTTGCGCATAGGCAGGGGCCTCCATGACTAAGGCTTAAACGGTGACCAAAATAGTCAATCATGGTCAAAAAACGGTTCAAGAGCGTCCCGAGTAGTCTCGATTGGCAAAAATTCGGATTCGGTTACCCAAGTTATCCAAGATTCTCGGAAAAACGCTCATTAGCTCTTTTTCGCGTTTTCGATCACCTTTTGTCATTTCGGCTAGCTCAGAATTGTCAGTGAGGAACCGGCACAGACTTGGGTCGCGTCCCAGTTCCGGCGCATAATCTGTCGTAATTGAATGCTGATTTCTCGATCGATAGCTGTTGAACATGTCAGGGTAACGATGACGCAATCATCTGAACTTGCGGGCGGTGAGGGATTCACCTTTGAAGGCGACGCGGCTGCATTCTATCTTGTCGCGCTGCTCGCCGAAGCCTATGCACCTGGCATTGACGATCGAGTTGTCGTTGGAGTGTCCGTTCAGCAGCGTGACTTCGACGAACCGCTCGATGACGTCATAGTCGATTTTGAAGACTCAGCGGGAGGCCCTGCCCGCCTTAGCCTCCAAGTTAAGCGCTCTGTCACAATCAGCAAAGCGAAAACGAACTCTGATTTTCGAGAGATTATCCGTGACAGTTGGTCCACCCTCCAGAAGCCTGATTTTCGAATCGATATAGACCGCTATGGCGCGGTAGTTGGGACTATTGCTCATGCAAAAGAGCGAGCACTAAAGACCCTTTGCGATTGGGCCCGAGAAAGTCTGACAGCTGAACATTTCGACGCGCGTTTTGGCAACAAAGGTAACGCCAGCGCCGCGATCAAGACCGTCAAAGACGATGTGGTCGCTCTGTTAGAAGAAGCCAAGGGAAAGCCGTGCACGAGTAAAGAGGTACATAGTTTCCTCGCGCACTTCGTTCTGATTCAGTTCGACTTCCTTCGTGAAGGCGCGACTGACCCCCCTGATGCCATAAATCGTATTCGGGACTGTTTGGTATCCAATGACGCGTCGAAAGCGCCGCTCGTCTGGTCTCGTATCGTTCAGCTAGCCCGGGCGTCAGCTGGAAAATCGGGCCAGTTTAATCGCGCGAAACTTGTGAGTTCGATCTCAACTGTCGCTCGTCTCAGCGGTGCTGCCTCTCTTCGCCCCGACTTAGACATACTCACCGAGCTTGCAAAGAGTTATGCGAGGCTTATTCCCGACGACGTAGGCGGAATCAAGCTTGATCGAAAATCGCTGCTTGAGAAGCTGGGCGCTAAACTCGCCACTGCCCGAGCCGTTCAGATCCGTGGCCTACCAGGCAGTGGCAAATCAGTCCTAATTAGGCGATCAGTACAACACGCGCTTGAACGAGGACCGACTTTTTTTCTAAAGGCGGAACAACTGGAAGGGACTAGCTGGATCAGCTACGCGACGGCTCAGGGTATATGTAGTGCCCCCTTAGAACGACTGCTCGTGGAACTCGGCGCAACTGGCACTCCTACTCTTTTCATAGATGCAATTGATCGCATCGGCAAGGAACATCAAGGCATCATAATCGATGTCATCCGAGTTATCGTGGAGTCCCCATTATTGGATGACTGGCGCATCGTCGTCTCCCTTCGCGACACCGGCGTCGAAATGCTTCGAAATTGGTTAGGCGATTTTCTTGATTCTTTAGCAGTCGAGACTCTAGCTGTTAATCAGCTTAACGACGAGGACGCGGAAACCCTCTCGAATGCCAAACCGCATCTTAGGCGTCTTCTGTTTGGAACCGACAAGGTAAAAGAGATCGTCCGACGTCCCTTTTTTGCGAAGGTACTTGACCAGAGCTACGCTTCAGATCCAAGCACCCCAACATTTGCGCCTCAATCCGAAGTCGATTTAATTGAGAATTGGTGGCGGCGGGGCGGCTACAACGCGACCGGCCGAAGTGCAATAGAACGCCAGCGCACATTGCTCGACCTAGCACGTGCGCGAGCCCGCCGACTCAGCCAACCCATCAGGTTGAGCCTACTCTCCTCCGTTGCTCACATCGATGACTTGAGGTCTGACGGCTTATTACAAGTTGCTCGAGAGGGGATTTCTGTCCGCTTCGCTCACGATATCTTCTTCGAATGGTCCTTTTTTCATGTTTTGGCTGATCGCGGCTCCCAGTGGATGGAGGAAATCAAGGACTGTGGCGAGCCTCCAGCGGCCGCACGCGTGGTTGAGCTCGCCGCACAATGGGAGTACACGAAAGGAGAAAACTGGACGAATTATCTTGTCCATGCCGAGAGTTCTGACCTTCGCTCACAGTGGCTGCGCGCTTGGTTAGTTGGCCCATTGGGAACTTCAAGGTTTGATGTTGATGAAGAGCAGTTCGCGACAGCTGTCTTTGCAGACGATTTCCGCCTTTTCAGAAAGACGCTTGTATGGTTTCAAGCTGAGAAGACCTCCCCAAATGAAAACATCCTCACTGGCTCGCTCCCGTTGGAGCAACGCCAACGGTTCGCTGATCTTCTTGGTTGGCCTTCGGACTTCCCGATGTGGCGTCGTCTTATCGACTTCGTGCTTCGGCACATCTCGGACATTCCGCAGCGGCTATATCCGGAGGTCACTGCGATTTTTGAGGTTTGGCAAAATCCACTAGCGGATCTTCGCAACCCGACTTCTCGAGCATTGCTAGAACAATGCGCCACTTGGCTAGAATCAATTGATACGGCAAATGCCGCTGACGGTCCCGACGAGAACTATGCTTACTGGAGCGAGGTGCCAGACTTGGGCACCTTCCGAAAGACTCTGCGTCAGCTCCTCTTAAGATCATCACGATCTGAACCGACTTTCGCCGCCGGCTGTTTGCAGCGCGTCACCGCATCCGCACGCATTCGCGACGACGCATTTCACGAGATCATTGCCTTCTCGCCGACACTCGCTGAATCATTGCCGGCGCCCGTCGTCGATCTCTCACTCGCGTTCCTTCGAGGAGAGCTTCCTGATGAGCAAGTCGCCCGCGAAGACCAGGAGCTTCGAGAATATTCGGAGCGGCGCAAGGCGATTCTAGCCAAACCAGAAAGCGAACGTTCCCGCAAAGAACAGCTAATGCTTTCAGGCGGGCATTTTCTGCACACCGTCGGCGATTTCAATCACCACGATTGGGATAGTCTGGCGATCCATGACGATAGTCGGAGCTTCTGGCCCCCTTCGCCTCTTAGGGAGCCTTTTCACTCGCTTTTTAGTTCGTCACCTGATCAGGCACTGCGGCTCTTACGGGAGTTGTGTAATCACGCGATGAAAGCATGGCAACAGCTGCATCGCGACTCACGTGAACGCCGACGGATCCCGATTCCGCTTGAGTTGGAATTCCCTTGGGGCACTCAGAGGTTCTTGGGCACCGACCGAGAATATCTATGGTTTCGGTCATCGTGGGCACCAAATGCGATCGGCTCCGGATTCATGGCGCTGGAAAAGTGGTGTTTTGACGAGGTTTCCCGGGGTCGAGACGTCGAAGAACTGATTAGGGTAATCGTCGAAGGAAATGAGTGTATCGCCATTTTGGGCGTGTCTGCGATGCTTGCTTTGAATTCTGGATCCTTATCCGAAACGACACTCCCACTTGTCACCTCCCAGCGCCTGTTGGCCGCTGACCAGAACAGAATGGTGCAGGATATGTCGTCAACGGCGAACGAGATCGGCTTCATGCATCCGTCCGACATACCTCACCTCGAGGCGGTCCGGTCGTTAAACGCCCGGCCGGTTCGCAAGTCACAACTCAGCTCGATGGTGCCCATGTTTCTCTTTACATCGGAGGCTCTCGGAACCCGATGCCGCGAAGCAATTCTCAACTTTGAAAATGAGCTTCCTTTCCAGTACGAAGAGCACCGCGACAACCTGGAGGCGCAGCAGTACCTCACAGAACAAGCTCGCAAATTTGCGGAACTCGCGCACCTGAGCAATTATGAAGCGCACCGCCTAGATGAGGATTCAAGCCAAGTCGCTATTGTCCACGTTAGCCCTTCCGCAAGTCAGCCTGAGAACCTCGCTAAAGCCCAAGAGGCGTCGAAGCGGCTAGGCCAAATGAGTCTTTGGACTTGGGCTTCCAAGTCTTTCGAAGAGCGTGTGCTCAACGATAGCTTTACACTTGAAGACGCCATCGCGTTGGCGAGGGAATCGGACGACGAGCTCCTGTTCGCTCAGTCCGACGATGAAAATGACGATGAATCGCTGGGTATGCGGCGCGGTGCGGTCGCAGCTACTGCTGCTATTGTGCTTAATTTCCGTGATGGGCTCTCGGAAGAAGACCTCGAATGGGCTCGCGATGTTTTGGGACGCGCAATTTTTCTGCCGGAATCCCCCGATCCGATGTGGTCGCCCAGCTCTGTCATCCCTTGGCACCAAGGAATCTTCGTAGCACGTGGACTTGGAGCGGATCTCGGAGAGGACACAGCACCGCTAGACGCAGCTTCTCAACTCCTCGGGCTCATTGCCCACCCACTTGAGATAGTCTCACTGGCTGCCATTGGGGAGGCTTGCAGGCTCTGGCCCAAAGATCCCAAGTTGACGTGGGCTGGGTTACACCTGGCATATTCGCTCTGTCACATTCCGCCGCGACCCCAAGATCAATGCGCACGACACAATGAGGCGCTTCACTCAGAAAGTGAAGCACAAGCTGCTGTTGATAAGGCATGTTCGTTCTACGTAGATGGTAGTGGTTGGACCCAACTTCCGTTACCGCCCCCAGCCTGGATTAAAGTTTCCGGCACAGAACTTCGTGGACGTCAAAGATACGACGATTACGACGCAGATGACGCGGTCGACTCGGATGAGGTGTGGGCTGAACCGGAAGTTTCTTGGCACTCAAAGAGGGCCGGCGAAATTCTTTCCCTCGTCCCCTTTGAGAGGGTTGTGAACAGCAATGCAAAAAGTGAGCTCGTCGATTTCCTCGCTGGTGTTTTAGACTGGACTATCCAAAAGAACGCGCCACATTGGGTGAAGCCTGGGCGTCGAGATCGCTCATCGAGCCGTATCTTTGATTGGACTCGCGCTCTAGGATCAAACCTCGGCTCAGTGGCCGGACTAATGCCACTAAGCGAATTTCAGCCTCGATTCTTGGATCCGATTTTGGAACTTGAAGGAGAAACCTGTTGGGCTCTTTTGTCACCATTCTCGAGCGCTTATGTTTGCGCTTATTTCTACGACGCGCCGGTCGTTCCAGCTGACGCGGTCGTTACGCTCGACCACTGCCTTCGGCGATTTCTCCAGGACTCCACTTTTAAACGCGATACTTATCGTAGTGGAGAGTTCTCTGGCTTTGATCAACCTGAGCTTGTTCGTACGTTGATGTTTGTTTCCATCGAGCGCGCAGATATGGCTGCTCGGTATGTGAATGGCGACTGGTCCGAAATCGACCGGATCTTGCCAATAGTTGACCGATTTGTTCGCGCTGGCGGATGGGCTGCTTCCGTGATGGATCCGTTCCTAACGCTTTGTGAGCGGGCTAAGGCCCACTACCCGGCCGAGGCCTTCGCGGACCAAATACTCGCGACTCTTGGTGTTGGACCCGAAGAATTTAAGGGTTGGCGTGGAACATTCCTTCCGGCGCGCATCGCGGAACTAATACAGCATCTTTCACATCGTGATACACCGATGACTCTGCCTCTCGCACAGAAGTTTTTGCGAATTCTCGACACTCTGGTGGACATGGGAGACCGGCGAAGTGCGGCGCTTCAACTTGGGGAGGCGTTTCGGGAAATTCGATCGGCCTAGACGACCGGCTGATTCCTGTAGTTCCGTCCTTATCAAACCCCTCATCTTGGGTGAAGTTGGGGCGCCCGAGCTTGTTCATTATTGGTTGGCGTTCAAAATTATTGAACATCTTAAATTTCTGAACAATTTCACGCCAACTAGAAAATGATAAGTTAATAAAAACAATATCTTATAAATTTTGTACACTTTTTCAGATGTTCATATATAATGTACATTGCAAATTAGTGAACAAAATGCGCAAATCCATGCAACATCAGGCCAATACAGATGAACACCAGTTGCTATTGAGGGCAACCGAAAAGTTCACCGACACGACAGGCATCCCTATAAGGGTTGCTGCTTACGAACACCCGATCGGGCGTGGCAGACGGATCGACGCCATAGTCCATGTTGGGGACGCTGAAGACGCAAATACCTATGCCGTTGAGATGAAACAGCACCTGACAACAGCCAAACTCGGCCTGGCCGCCGAGCAGCTGAAAGACACTCCATACAAAGGAATGCTTGTAACGGACTACGTGAATCCAAAAATGGCAGACCGTCTAAAGGAGATGGAGTTAGCCTTCATCGACCTCGTCGGAAACGCATACCTGAACGAACCGCCAATATTCGTCTACATAAAGGGCAATCGGCCAACAGAGAAGAAACTACTCGGCACCACCCAAAAACCGACACGTGCATTTCAGCCAACCGGTCTCAAAATGCTATTCGGACTACTAACAAACCCGGAACTCCTGCATGCGCCATATCGCGATATTGCGGAGGAGACAGATGTGGCACTTGGCACAGTCGGATGGGTTTTCACAGATATGCGGGAGCACGGATTCCTTCTTGAAGACAAGGGCCGTGAACGACGGTTAACGCAGAAGAGACGCCTCATAGAAGAGTGGGTAGCCGCGTATCCTGAGAAACTCAGACCAAAACTCAGGCTCGGCCGTTTTAAGGCACCGACACCTTATTGGTGGAAGGATGCAGACCTAGAGCGCCATAACGCCCAGTGGGGAGGAGAAGTCGCCGCCGCAAAATTGACACATTACCTGAAACCGGAAAAGGCAGTGATCTATGCTGATGCAATTCCAGCAAGATTTGTTGTCGAGAATCAACTAAGAACAGACCCGGAAGGTGATGTTGAAATACTGAAGAGATTCTGGAACCCACAAACCCCAGGACGTATTGCGAATGTAACTGACGAGCATGTCGACGTTATTCCTCCATTACTTATTTACGCGGATCTAATGGCAACAGCTGATGATAGAAACATCGAAACCGCCAAAGTGATTTATGACGAATTCCTCGATGGACATCTCAGATAGGTTCGACAACCCAATCTTCTTGGAATTACTTCAGGCAGTGCAGCATGTTGCGGGCGACCTGAATATCCCCTTCTTTTTAGTCGGCGCAACTGCCCGCGACATCTTGCTGCAGTACGGGCATGGAATTGAGCCCGGTAGAGCTACCGCCGATATTGATTTCGGGTTCAATGTGTCCTCTTGGGATGAATATGACGAATTGAAAGTCGCCCTAGTCGAGACTGGCGATTTTGAGGCGATCGGCAAGAAGCAACGGATGCATTTCAAGAAAAGCACGAAATTGGACGTGCTGCCATTTGGCGACATTGTTGATGGGGCTGGAAAAATCACATGGCGCCCCGACGGTGACACTGAACTCAACTTGCTTGGTTTTGAAGATGCCTACGAAAACTCAATCCTCGTTAGATTTTGCCAAGACCCACTCGTGGAGACCCACATAGCGAGTGCGGCAGGATTGGTACTACTCAAACTATTCGCTTGGGACGACCGCAGGCCGCAAAGCAAGGATGCGATCGATTTAGGCATATTAATTCGCAGCTATATGCAGGTGGGCAATGGCGCGCGAATTTACGAAGAACACGTTGACCTACTAGACAATGAAAACTTTGATTACGAAATTGCCGGCGCTCACCTGTTGGGAAGAGATCTCGGCCAAATCTGCCAGAATGAAATTCGGCTGAAGATCCTAGCAATTTTGGATCGAGAATTGGAAGGTAAAGGCGATTTACCTTTAGTGGTACAGAGCGCCGGAAGCAGTCCACAGACGGTAAAGACTCTCGAGTTCTGGGAGGCAATCCGTTACGAACTACGAACAGCTGAAGACTCGCACTCCGAATAATATGACCGAAAACCAAACACCTGAACAGAGGGCAAGAGACAACATCGATAAGATGCTGAATGCCTCTGGCTGGATGGTTCAAAACAAGAAGAACATAGACTTCTCCGCCGGACTCGGTATAGCCGTCCGCGAGTATCAGACGGACGTCGGACCTGCCGACTATGTCCACTTGACGGGGGAGCTTACGGGAGGGCCACGGGGTGGGCGAAAACCGCCTGTTTTTAATCAACTTGGAGAGCGTTCGTGGATTCTCTAAGTGGCAGTAGATGCTCGTTAGTGCTCGATCAAGTCTAGCCAAAAGTGGCAAATTTAGGGCAAGCAATTTTCGTCGTTCAAATCTGCCGGGATCGGCGACTGCCCTTCTCTGGTTTGCACCATTAGTGCGAACGGTTGGTGGGAGTTCTCTTCCCGGAAGTGATACGTCGCGACTTGCGCGATAACATTGGGTTCGTCTGGTGATCCGGGGGCTCCTGTGGCAGCATCCGCGCTGGCCGTGGCCCGCTCGCGGCACAATGGAGAGCCGATGAACATCCACGACGTCGTCGAGTCCTGCCGCAGCATTGCGCGGGAGGTCGCCGCCCCCGCAGCCGACGCCGTCGATCGCGAGGCGCGCTGGCCGGAACACTCACTGCGGGCGCTGCAGCAGAACGGCCTCGGTGGCCTCGTCGTACCGGCGCGGTTCGGCGGGCTCGGTCACGGCCTGCTCGGCCTCGCGTCGGCCACCGAAGAGCTGGGTCGTGCATGCTCGTCGACATCCCTGTGTTTCGGCATGCACTGCGTCGGCTCCGCCGTGCTCGCCGCCAAGGCCACACAACGGCAGGCCGAACGCTATCTCGAGCCGATCAACGAGGGCCGGCACCTGACGACCCTGGCGCTGTCCGAGCCCGGTACCGGGGTGCATTTCTACTTTCCGCAATGCTCATGCCGCGTGCAGCCGGATGGCGACCTGGTCGTCTCCGGCAGGAAGTCGTTCGTGACGAACGGCGGACATGCCGACTCCTACGTCGTCTCGGTCGCCCGCCCCGATCTCGCGCCGAGCGCGGCCGGCCGGTTTTCCTGCATCGTTGTCGATCGAGACGCGTCGGGAACGTCGTGGGGCGGGGACTGGGAGGGCCTGGGTTTGCGCGGCAATTCGTCGCGGGAGCTGGCCCTGGACGACGTGCCGCTCCCGGCAGATCGCATGCTCGGCGAACACGGCGATCAGATCTGGTACGTATTCCAGGTCGTCGCCCCGTATTTCCTGACGGCGATGTCCGGCACCTATCTCGGCATCGCGCAGGCTGCGTACGATTTGTGCAGAGAGATGGTCGTGCGCCGCCGGCACGAACACAGCGGCCGGGGCGTTGCTCACTCGCCGATCGTGCAACACCGGCTCGGTACGATGTGGGCGCGGATCGCCCGCACGCGCGCGCTGTTGCAGGACGCGGCAGCGCGCGGCGATCGCGGCGACGCTGACGCGCTGCCCGCGGTGCTGTCGGTCAAGGCCGAGGTGGCCGACTGCGTCAACGACGTCGTCGGCGACGCGATGACGCTGACCGGCGGCCGCAGCTACCATCAGGACGGCGCGTTGTCGCGCTTGTTGCGCGACGCTCGCGCGGCGCACGTGATGTCCCCGACGACCGACCTCCTGCGGCAGTGGGTCGGCCGGGCGCTGCTCGAGCTGCCGCTGCTCTCAGAGTAAGGCCATGTCGACGATCCTGGCCGTAGAAGTTTCCCCGGCCCTCGCCGATTCGCTCGGCAGTGACGCGATCGACCGGGTCGTCGAAATGCCCGTGCAGACCAGTGCAAGCTTCGATGCGCAGGCTGCGGACGTACTATTGATCGGTAGCGATGTCGCGGAACCGCTGCGTCTCGCGCAGTTGGCGCGCGCGGCGGACCCGGATCTCGGCGTCCTGGTGCTTGGCGACCGCGAACGCCTCGGCGTGCTGCGGCGTGAACTGGTGCTTACACCGTTCGTCGGCGAGCACGTGACTTTCGCCGATCACGACGACCTCGACGGCTTGCGGCTGGCCGTTCGGGAAGCCGTGCACGCCACCAATGCGCGGCGCATTCACGCTGTAGAACGCCAGGCGACGACCGGCCAATTGTCGCC
This sequence comes from uncultured Woeseiaceae bacterium, assembly GCA_964560775.1. Lineage (GTDB taxonomy): Bacteria > Pseudomonadota > Gammaproteobacteria > Steroidobacterales > Woeseiaceae > Woeseia. Next base: position 13,972 of record CAZLNH010000353.1, read on the forward strand.
GGGGCCGGACTGGCACATTTCCGCCGAGGAACTCGTCGAACCGCTGCTGCAGGTGGCGCCGATCGGCGTCGTGCTCCTCGATCACCAGGATTGCGTGCGGGAGTGGAACCGGCACGCCGAGACGGTTCTCGGTCATGCCAAGTCCGCCGCGCTCGGCCGCCCGCTGCCGGAGTTGCTCGGCGACGCCCGCGATGACGCAATCCGCCTGCTCGACGGTGCCGACGTCGCGCAACCGCTGCGGTGCCGCGGCGAGCCGGAACTCTGGATTCGCCTGACCATCTCCCGCCTGGCCCGGCCGCAAGGGGCAAGGACGCTCGTACTGTTGCAGGACGTCTCGGACCTGGTCGCTGCCGAACTGGCGCGCGAGCGTGCCCTCGAGCAGGTAGCGGTCGCGCAGCGACTCGAGAGCCTCGGCACCCTGGCCGGCGGCATCGCGCACGACTTCAACAATCTGCTGGCCGTGATTCTCGGCTCCGCCGAACTGGCCCGCCTCGACACGGGCGACGAGACGTCGCTCGTTGAGTCGCTCGACAATATCGTGACCGCCGCCGAACGCGCCTCGGAGCTCACCGCGACGATGTTGTCCTTTGCCGGCCGCGACGCACCGGCACCGGAGCCGCTTAACTTCGTCGAGATGGCTGGCGAAACCGTGCGACTGCTCCGCGCGTCGACCCGGCGGCACACCGCCATCGAGTTCGGTGCCGATGCCGAATCCCTGCTCGTCCGGGCGGATCGCCGGCAGCTACAGCAGGTCGTCATGAATCTGATCCGCAATGCCGTCGATGCGATCGGTGAAGAGGGCGGTACGGTGCAGGTGCGTGCGTCCGCGACCGCGGGCCCGGGCGGTGGCGAGGTACGGCTCGATGTGCGCGACGACGGTGCGGGCATGGCGAAGGAAACGATGGAGCGCATGTACGAACCGTTCTTTACGACCAAGCGCACGGGCCGCGGCCTGGGCCTCGCGGCGGCCCTCGGCATCGTGCGCGGCAACGACGGCCGCATTGAGTGTGACAGCGAGCCCGGGCGCGGCACGGTATTTCGCATCGCGTTCCCGCTACACACTGGCAGTGCACCGAAGGATACTGCGGCGCGACCGGAAGGCGAATCGGCGGTGACTGCCGCAAGGATTCTGATCGTTGAAGACGAACCGGAGGTCGCGCACGTCGGCCGCCGCATCCTGGCGCGGGACGGGCACCAGGTCGATACAGCCGAGGACGGGATCGTCGCCCTCGCCCGCATCGAGGACCGCGTCCCGGACCTTGTGCTGCTGGACATGTGCATGCCGCGCATGAACGGAAGGCAGACATTCCTGAAACTCCGGGAAAGCTGCCCGGACCTGCCGGTCGTGCTGTGCAGCGGCTACGTGGAGACGGAAGTAGCGGATCTGCTCAACCAGGGCCCGACGAGTTTCCTGAAGAAGCCGTACAAGGCGGCAGCGCTGTCGGCCATCGTCAACGACGCGCTCCGCAATCGAACGGAATCAAGATGAGGGAGGTTTCGGCAGTCTGGCCGCTCGGGATTCTTCCGCCCGGGTTTGTGGCACGTCTTGCAGGATAGGAATTACAGACCATTATGATACGGGTCGAACCAACTGTACTCGACGGGTACGGACGACTCATGGAGCGTGTCGTGGCACACCTCTGAGGCGATTGGCGCGTCGGAGCGACCGCCGGACGCCGGGACGGGACGTGAAGAAAGGGGCGCGGATGGGACGCAGGTCGACGAAAAAGAGATTTTTGCTTCCTATACTCCG
>CAZLNH010000354.1:0-2982 GCA_964560775.1 uncultured Woeseiaceae bacterium
GCCGATGCTGAGCGGCTCGCCATGCCCATCCTCAACCAGGACGACCCGGTCGCTGTCGCAGCCGATACGCCGCACCGTCTCGACCGGCAATCCGGATCGGCCGCGATTTCCAGACAGTGCGGCCTGATCCACGTGCACCACAACCTGGTAATGATCCGGCGTACCGGACGAGCCGTTCCGATTTCCGGACAGGTACGCCATGGCCATCGCGACCAGCGCATCGGCACGCTGCTGCGTCCAGCTTTGCTCCGCGAAGTCCGGCGGCGGCGACTCTGTCGCATCCAGCGCACTCTCGACGGCTTTATCGAGCGCTTTGTCGATGAGCTCACCGGCCTCCAGCGGCAGTTCGACGCTGATCGTGACAGTGCCGCGGCCGGCATCCCGGCGCAGGCTCAACATCCGCCGCGCCTGCGCACGTAGCGCCTCATCGGTGGAATCAACCGTGCCGCAGCGTAATTCCCGGCACCGCTCCTCGACCCGGGACGCGGTCGTGCGCAACGCAAACGCCAGCAACGCATCTTCGTTGTCCGGCCCCGCCACCCGCGTCAGCGCCCGCACCTTGGAATAGGAGAGCTCGCCCCGGGCAAACGCCGGCGCGATCGATGGCAGGGTTTTCAGGGCATGCGCCACCCGGACTTTCTCGCGCGCGGCACTCAGTGAAAGATCGCAGCGCCAGTGCAGCCAGTCAGCGCAGGAGTCGAATCCCCACCGCAACCACCCGCCACGCTCGTCGAAGCGGCGAATGAGTACCAGCAGATCAAAGGTGGCGGAATTGATGCGCGCGGCGAGCGTCACGATGGCGTGATCGAGGGCGTCGATCGATGCGTCGATCGATGCGTTGGGATGGTTCGTGGAGACAGGGAAATCGGCTGGCATCACAGCACCTCCGTGTGGCGGGATGAGCTGTGATTATAACCAGTTAATGTCACTTAAACAATTGAAAATAATGCAAAAGTTCGAGAAATGACAAGTGATGTGGTCGATGAGCTAGCGGACCAATACGGCTTCAATACAACCACCCGAACGGATGAGCAAAAGCTGCCATTATCCGCGACAGACCTTGTCCCGTTGGCGTACCGACAACGATAAGGCCAATCCCATGCACGAACAAAAGGATCAATAGACCCACAATATAGATGCGATGCACGACGCCCCTGGATATGCGATCGCGGATCATTCCGATCACGATGAAGACTGCCGGGAGCAGGAAAGCAGCCGGCATGACCCACGCCGGTGTTGCCAGCCAGTAGAAACCGCCAAAGCCGACGATGATCCGGAATATGGCAGCCGGTAGCGCGCTGGCACTGGCCATGATGACCAGGCGTTTGTGCATTTCGGCATTGCGGCGACGCACGATTGCTGCCGTGTAGAACAAGGCGAAGGGCAACATGTTGAACATGATCAGCTGCCCGAAATCTCTCCAGAACACTGTCAGTTCGTTGGGGTCTTCGGCGGACAGCCCCTGCTCGATACGAACCGCCGCCACCAGGATGCCGGTGAACACCATGACGGTGGCCAGGACGACGCTTGCGCCACCCAGAGTCATGTGGATGCGTCGACGACCGGCGGTAATCAGCAATGCCTGCAGGGGCAACAGCAGGTACCAGGCAAAGAAGCTCCATCCATGCACATGAACCACCGGCGACACCTCCGGGTACTCACCCCGTAACACCGGGCCGAAGTAGGTAAACGCGAATCCTGTAAAAGCCGAAACGCTGATGGCCACAGCCATGCCGAGGTAAAACCAGGATCCGGCTCGCGGGTAGTGTCTGGAATGCTCGCTCATACTGTCCCCCATGCTGACGCTTTCGATAGCTCTCTACCTGTTATTACCCGGACGAACTCCATAAAGGGCCAACGATCTCTCCGGCCTGATGCCGCCGGACGGTTTGAAGCGATGCAGCCGGGCGCTTATCCTTCCTTGCAGGCACACGCGAGAGCTGCCCGCCGAGGGGACTTGGTGATGTCGCGAATCGACCGGACTCAGGAGACCGTGGCGCGGCTGCTCAAACAGATGGGCAGCGGCGATGGGCAGGCTGTCGACCAGCTTTTCGCCATTCTTTACGATGAGTTGAAGGAACTGGCCGGTCGCCACCGTCGGCGCTGGCACGGCAACCACACGCTCAACACCACTGTGCTGGTCCACGAGGCCTACCTTAAACTTGTGGGACAGACACGAATCGAGGTAGACAACCAGGCGCATTTTCGCGCGCTCGGGGCCAGGGCGATGCGGCAGATACTGTGCAATTACGCCCGGGACCGGCAGGCGCACAAGCGCGGAGGGACTCACCAGCCGCTGCCACTGGACGAGCTGCGGACAATAGCGGATCCGGCCCGGATGTCCGAATCCCATTCGGACAATCTCGTCGCCCTCGATGAAGCACTTGTGCGGCTGGAACAACTTAATGAGCGGCAAGCCAGCGTGGTCGAATGCCGGTTCTTCGGTGGCCTGACGGTAGAGGAGACGGCAGCGGTGATCGGAGCATCAACGAGAACCGTCAAGCGGGATTGGGCGATGGCCCAGGCCTGGCTGCACCGCGCGATGGAAGCGGGCCAGTGAGTGATGCGGCAGACCGCCCGAGGCAGGAACGGCTCGCCGACTTGTTCGAAGGCGCGATCGCATTGCCGCTGGACGAAAGGGATGCCTATATAGATCACGGGTGTAATGACGATGACGAGCTTCGCCTGGAGCTTTCGTCCCTGCTCGCATCCCATGCGGCGGCGCCGAATTTCCTGGATGACATGAGCGTAGAGATGCTTGAACTCATCTTCGGCGGCGATCCGGACGAAGCCGGATTGTCCGGACAAGTTGCAGGCCGCTATACGATCATCGAAAAAGTCGGCTGTGGCGGGATGGGCGTGGTCTACAAAGCCCGGGATGAGTCACTAAACAGACTGGTGGCGCTGAAGTTTCTGCCCGGTCACTTGACGGCGAGCGCCGGGGCTCGCGCGCGCCTGACCAGCGAAGCCCGGGCTGCTTCG
>CAZLNH010000355.1:0-2521 GCA_964560775.1 uncultured Woeseiaceae bacterium
GTTTACCGTCCGTGAACGTCCCTGTGAACCGGAAAGCCTGAGTTCCGATTGCGATTTTCGTTTCAGCGTGATGCGGCGCGGCGCACCGGATGTCGCCGACGTATCCTGCTGCCCATGACTCCGGCGCAGGTGCGTCAACAGTTCGAGCTTCGCATCTTCGCTGATCGTGTCATCGGATCCACTGACCTTGATACCCGCTTCGTCGAGCTGCGACAGCAGCTTGTCGACGGGGACTTTCAGTACATCCGCAAATTGTGCAACCGTAACGTTCGCCATGACTTACTCCAGGTATTCCCCGTTCAGGCCTGCTGTTCCGCTTCGAACCAGTGCGCCCGGGCCTTCATGATCAATGCCGCGGCTTCCGCCTGGTCCATCTCGTTGATATCGAGCAGGTCGTCAGTGGCAAGTTCGGCCAGGTCTTCGCGAGTCACGACGCCTTCGCTGGCCAGCTTGAAGGCCAGCCCCCGATTCATGCCTTCGAGGCTAAGAAGGTCATCGGCGGGCTCGGCCTCGTCGATCTTCTCTTCCTGCACAATGGCCTGGGTCAGCAGAACGTCTCGCGCGCGGTTGCGTAACTCGTTGACGATGTCCTCGTCGAATTCCTCGATTTCGATCAGCTCCGACGTCGGGACGTACGCCACTTCCTCAATCGTAGAGAAGCCTTCCTGGACCAGGATCAGCGCGACTTCCTCGTCGACATCGAGCTGCTTCGTAAACAGTTCCAGCAACTCGCGCATTTCCGACTCGCTTTTCTGCTCAGCGTCATTTTCCGTCATGACGTTCAGCTCCCAGCCGGTCAGCTCGCTCGCAAGGCGAATATTCTGGCCGCCGCGGCCGATGGCCTGCGACAGCTTGTCTTCATCGACGGCTATATCCATGCTGTGCGAGTCTTCGTCGACAACGATCGAGACTACCTCGGCCGGCGACATCGCATTGACCACGAACTGCGCCGGGTTCTCATCCCAAAGGATGATATCGACGCGCTCGCCGGCAAGCTCATTGGAGACAGCCTGCACGCGAGAACCGCGCATGCCGACGCACGCACCGACAGGATCAATGCGCGCGTCATTGCTCTTGACGGCGATCTTGGCACGCAACCCGGGATCCCGGGCTGCGCCGAGAATCTCGATCAGGCCCTGCCCTACTTCGGGCACTTCAATCTTGAAAAGCTCGATCAGGAACTGCGGCGAGGTGCGTGTCATGAACAACTGCGGTCCGCGCGGCTCCGAGCGCACTTCGGTCAGCAGCGCCTTCATGCGGTCCTGCGGACGCACGGGTTCACGCGGCACCATCTGGTCGCGCGCCACGAAACCTTCGGCGTTGCCGCCAAGATCAATAAAGACACCATTACGATCCACGCGCTTGACGAGGCCGGACAGCAACTCGCCTTCGCGTTCCTTGTATTCCTCTACAACCTGCTCGCGTTCCGCTTCCCGCACCTTCTGCACGATTACCTGCTTTGCGGTCTGCGCGGCAATGCGGCCGAAATCCACCGATTCCATCGGAACCTCGACAAAGCCACCGGGCTCTGCGTTTTCGTCGATATCCAGCGCATCGATCATGCGTAATTCGCGATCAGGAAATTCGAGCTCGGTTGACTCGTCTTCAAATACCAGCCAGCGTCGGAATGTCTCGTAGTCGCCCGAGTCACGATCAATAGCGACGCGCACGTCGATATCGTCACCGTGACGGCGGCGGGTAGCCGACGCCAGCGCGGCTTCGATGGCCTCGAAGATAATCTGCTTCTCGACGCCTTTCTCATTCGAGACCGCGTCGACCACCATCAAAATCTCTTTACTCATGTCCCTTCTTCTCCAAAGACAACCGCCAAACTGCTTACAGTGACGGCACGAGGCGCGCCGATTCGATCGCCGCCAGCGGCAAACTGTGTCGTTCGCCGTCCACCTCGATTTCGATCATTTCCTTGTCCGCGGCGCACAAAGCACCGCGAAAGTTTCTGCGTCCCGCTATCGGCAAACGCAGCTTTATTCGCACTTCTTCACCGGTAAACCGCTGAAAATGCTCAAATTTCGTTAACTTCCTGTCAAGTCCGGGCGACGATACTTCCAGTACGTACTGGCCCGGCAGCGGATCCTCGACATCCAGCACAGTGCTGACCTGGCGGCTTACTGCCTCGCAGTCTTCGAGCCCGATTCCTTCCGGCCGGTCGATAAAAACGCGCACGACACCGTCCTTGCCACCGAGTTTCACCTCGATGTCACTGAGCTCATAGCCCAGCTGTTCGATACTGGGTTCGAGCAGACGCCTGAGCTCGTCACCGGTCACACTCTTTCCCTATAACGCATTGTTTACAAACAAAAAATGGGCCTTCGGCCCATTCCTGATCAACGTACTCCCTGAGCCGGCGGCTTTCACCGGGCAACAAAAAACCCCGTAGCGGGGCTTGATCGGCTACCGATCAACCGGTAGCAGCAGCACGATTTCCGTACTACACAATGGCTCGCATGTGTCCGTGTTACTGAACCCACCACCGCGCAGGCGGCGAATTATAAGGCAATCG
>CAZLNH010000356.1:0-10032 GCA_964560775.1 uncultured Woeseiaceae bacterium
AGGAAACCCTGCACGCAGAAGATCAAGAGCCAGCCAAAAGCGCTGGTAATGCCGTCTTTGACGGCCGTGAATGTAGTTTCGGCCACGTCGAGATTGAGGAGCGTCATAACGACGAATAACGCGATCAACGCGACCGAAAAACCGAAGACCTGGGGGTGTATATCGAACCTGGGCCGCCGCTTTTCTTCTGGTTTTGGCTGTGTATCCACGGTTCTGCCTGTCTTTACTGCGCGCAGAGCTGCAAGCCTATCAGGAGCTGGCCGACAGTCCCACCGGCCAGGGCATCATGCGGCGTCATCAATATCGAAGCGGTGCCGCACGTCAGCACCAAGCGCCGCCTTAAGGGGTTCCAGCCAGTCTTCATAGTGACGCCACTGGTCCAGGCCGCTGCGATAGATAGGCTGCCGCACCTGCTCAGAACTCGGCGTACGTACAATACGATTCGAGCGATGAAAGTCGAGACAGCTGCTCTCGAACGGCAACTCGCAGAAGTCGAGCAGGCGCCGCACTTCTGTTTCGAGATCATTTACCACGTCCTCGTGCCGGACGAGCAGCACAAAACCCGGAAGCACGTCATCCCAGTGGTCCATCAGGCGCACGTAGTCCCGATAGTAACGGCCGACGGACTCGAGACCGTACGTAAAGTCCTGTCCTTCGCCGAACAACTGCTTGAACCCGCTGAAACAGCAGGCCATCGGGTGCCTTCGGGCATCGATGATTTTCGCGCGCGGCAGGATCAGGCGAATCAGGCCGATATGCATGAAGTTGTTCGGCATCTTGTCGATGAAGAACGGTGCATTGGCTCGATAGATGCGCGTATCGTCGATGAACTGCTCACCGAAACGCCTGAAATAGCTGTCGTCGAGCTCTGCAAGTATCTGCGGATAGCGGGGCGCCTCGTCGACTGCGCGGCCGCCGAGCTTTTGTGCGAGCGCGAGAATATTGTGCAGCTCCATCGTGCCGTCGACCATTGAATGCGACGCCAGGATCTGCTCGAGCAGCGTGGAACCAGCGCGCGGCAGCCCGACGATAAATATCGGGTCGGGGCTGTCGCAGCCTGCATCGTCGAGCCGGTCAAGGAATTCTGCCGTGCAGGTTTCGATCTGCGCATCAACGATCCTCGACGTGCGCTCCGGGTCGTAACCCGAGCGCACCATCCTGAGCGCGTTGCCGCGCTCGTAATAGTCGAATGACGCGGCGAAATCCTCCCTGTCTTCGTACGCTTTGCCAGCCGCGAAGCAGAGATGGATGCGGTCTTCCGCACTGACCCGCGGCTGCCGTTCCTGTTCTTCGACGAGCTTGATTTCGTCGTCAGTAAAACGATAGGTCTTGGTATTGGCGAGGCTCCAGAACGCATCGCCGTAGTCAGGCCGTAGCCTGTAAGCGGTACGGTAACTGTCGATGGCATCGTCGAGTGCACCGATGGCCTTGAAGGCATGGCCCAGAAGCACATGCACGCCGGCCTTGTTGGAGCTCTCATCGAGACAGGCCCTGTAGCGGTCGATGGCTTCGTCATAGCGGCCAAGTCCCGCCAGCGCGCTGGCGAGCGACAGCCTGAATGCGGGGCTATCCGGATACTGGTTTACCAGTATTCCCGCCTGCTCGAACGCCTTCCCGAACTTGCCCTTGCGGTTCAGGACCTTCAGGTAGTCCGCCCGCGCACGCGCGTTGCCTGGCTCAAACTCTATACAGCTCTCGAGCAGGAACTCGGCATCGTCATAAACCTTGAGCCGGACACCGATATCGGCAAGCAACCGCATGCCCTCGACATGCTGCCGGTGTTTCTGCAGGAAGGCGCGGCACACACTTTCGGCCTTGTGCAACCTGCCCTCGTGCAGCAAGTCGATGACTCCGGCAAGTTCCGGCGGCAAGGATGCGAGATAGTCGGCCTGTGCTGTCGCGAAACGCGCCTGTTCGCTGCGCCCGGCGCGATCATGCAGTCCCGCGAGCGCTTTCCAGCTGGCCGCAAGCCCCGGATTCAGCTCCACGGCGCGTTTGTACGCGCTGATTGCCGATTCAGGATCATTGGCCGCGAGACAAGTGTGCCCATACTCCTGGCAGGCGCGGCTGTAATCGGGATTGATGGCCAGCAATGCGTCGAGCGCGTTGAGCGCGCCGGCGTGGTTGCCCTGGTAGCGGCGCGCGACGGCCAGCGTGTACAACGCTTCAACGGCGGTATGTGGATCGGGATTTTGCGCATGCAGCAGCGCCAGCAGGCGTTCAGCCTCTGCAAATTTTGCAGACTGGATGAACGCCCTGGCGGCAGCCAGCGTCTCGCCGGCTGCCGTGTCAGCCTGTCGGGTTGGCGCCTCTCCGGCGCTAGTCAAAGTCGTACGACAGGCGGAACCCGACGGTACGGGGCCGGTTTGTCACAACATGCGGCGTGAACTGCTGCGTATCGATGTAGACGGGCGCTCGCTCGTCGGCCAGGTTGTCGATGAACAGCTCGGCCGACCATTCGTTGCGCGTCATCCCCAATGCGGCATTCAGGACCACGTAGTCCTCCTGTACGTACCGTCCGCCCGGTATGCTGCCCGGCTCGTTGATCAGTTCCGTACCGGTCGCCGCGCCAAGATAGGCGTCGGCTTCACGTTCGATCTCAAGCCCGGAACCCGCGACCTGGTAGACACGCTGCATAGTGTCCTCGACAACGTACGCATCCATCTTGATGCCGACAAGGCTCTCGCCTGTGTAGGTCACACCGCCGGTGACATAACCGCGTGCGTCGTTGATATTGCCGATTGCCGGCATATCGAAGTCATAGCGCGCGCGAAGGTTCCCGGAGAAACCCGCCGCATACGGCAGCTCGCTGCCAACCGGCGCGGCAATGCCCTGCAGCTCGGGGTTGAGATCCGTTATTTCGGTATCCAGCACACTGAACGCGCCGCTGATGGTCAACCTGTCCGTCGGGATCCAGATAAAATCGCCGTCCATGCCGGTGATCTCGGCGTCGCCGACGTTATCGGCGAACCACAGGAAGCTGATATTTGTCGGGTCGAACCGTGCCGTCTGCAGGTTGGTGATCTCGGAGTAGAAGCCGGTCACATTCAATCGCAGCCGGTCATCTAACAGGTCCGCCTTGAAGCCCAGCTCATAGTTCTCCAGGTCGTCCGTCTGGGACGAGACCGGGATACGGAAACCCTGGAAGGCCGGGTTTGCCTGGTTATTGGCAAGGCCGGCACCGACGCGGTTGGTCACCGGCGGCCGGAATCCTTCCGCAAACGTGCCGAACACCATGAAGTTCTCGTTCAGGCGCCAGTCGAGCGATGCTCTCAAAATTACGTCGTCGGCGTTCAGAACACCGTTATTGTTGAGGTCCGCCACGTCGAGCTGGCCGCTCTGGATCGCATCGTAGACGGCCGTGCCGTCGGCTGCGCCAAAGTGGCTCTGCAATGCAGCCTCTGAACCGTCGCCCAGTGCCCGCAAGCGTTCAGTCACATTGACTGTCGTCGTCGAACCCTTGTATTCGTCATCGATGTCATACCAGCGCGCGCCGATCGCCGCCGTGACATTGTCCGTGAAGTCGAACTCGAACTGGCCGAATACGGCGACCTGTTCCGTCGTGCGTGTCACGTCGTTGACAAAGCTGACTTCCGCCGGGTAGGGACCGCCATCGGTGTTCGTACCCTCGGTGCCCGGCGGGGCCGCCAGCGTGCGTGCGAGGTCCCCGAAGTACGGACTTGATGTCGATGCGATCTTGAAAAGCCCGACACTCGCGAGTTCCTGGTCGTCGTAGAAAACGCCGGCCGTCGCGCGCCAGTTGTTGTCCGCAGGCGTGCTGACGCGGAACTCGTGCGTCATGCGTGTGTTTTCCGAATCTTCCTGGTAGAACTTCGACGGGTCGAAGCATTCGCTGTAGCCCGCCCCGCCCGGATAGCAGACGTAATACGCCGAGAACAGGCCGCCGTTTGTATAAAACGTGTAGTCGATGGTCGAATCAACGTCACGATTCAGGTAGCCGCCGGTGTAGATGACATCGAGCATTGCTACCCGGCCTTCGAGCGTCCACGTCGTCAGTCCGAAGTCGTCGGTGTTCTGGTCCGGCGCGAAGCGGTTTACCGAGCTTTCGCCCTCAAGATTCGGGTCGTAGGCCCAGACGCCCTCGGTATCGAGTGATTGCTGTGTGTGCTGCAGCAGCAGGCTCCAGCGATCGTTGATGAACCACGATGCACCGACACGCGCGCCGGCGTAGGTCGCGTCATTGAAGTCTTTCTCGACCAGCTGGTCGTTGCGCGGCACCGGTATCGTCATGTTCTCCGAGTCCGGCAACGGCCCGCCGGAAATGCGGTCGATGACGACGGTACTGCCATTCCAGCCGCCGTTGTCCGGGTCGTTCAATATGTTGTCGATCCAGCCGCCCTGCGAGTCATTGTAGGCGGCAATCCGGACGGCAAATTCATCCGAAATCGGCATATTGAGATACGCTTCGACGGAATTGCTCATCTCGCCGCCGCTCGTGTTCGAGATGCTCGTGTCGAAGCCGGCCGAGAATGCCGTGTGATCCGGCTTGTTCGTGATCAGGCGAACCGTGCCGGCCTGCGAACTGGCACCGAACAGTGTGCCTTGCGGACCGGGTAAAACCTCGATGCGGGCCAGGTCGGTCGAATAAACGTCGAGGTTACGTCCCTGCAACGCCACCGGTTGCTCATCCAGATACAGCGCGACTGACGGCTGCAAGCCCTGTACCGACGACAGCGTGATAATCGTCTGCGACGTGGCGGCACCGCGAATGAAGATTTCGTTTTGTCCCGGGCCCGTACCCTGGCTGACGACATTGGGCAGGTACTGCACATAGTCCTGGAACGTGCCAATGCGGAGTTCTTCGAGATCGTCACCCCGCAAAGCGGACATCGCCACCGGTACATCCTGCATCGACTCCTCGCGCTTGGTCGCCGTGACGACAATTTCCTCGATGGCAGCTTGCCCGAACGCCGTGCCGGTTGCGCCACCGGTCAGGGCGACGGCCACAGCCGTCGACAATGCTTTTCTCTGAAATGTGTTTTCAGCCACGCTCTTCTCCGTTATTTTTTCCTGCCGCGGAAGCCCCGCGGCACTGGTCGAACAGGGAGCATCGAACGAACGCACAATGGCTATTGCCTGGCTTGCGGATTCGCTTTCTGCTCCCCGGTGCAGAAGTCCCGATGCATTGCGCAAACAGCCTGATCCGGCACGCGCAGAGGACCTGTTGTTGCGCACAGCCTACCGGATACTAGCGGTACCCGGGCCGCGCGACTTGATCAAATACGACATCGAGTCTAGCACTGATGGCCGCCCGGAATCTGCATCGACGCCGACGGCACCGTTCAATTTACTGAATTTAATACCGTTTCACTGTCTACGGCGACATTCGCCAGCACCGTCGCATATAACTTCCTTGATAATCAGTTGATTCGAATCCGCCATGAGCGCGTCGGACCACAACGCCGCGCCGGCTGCCGAACCTGTCCGTGGCGCACCCCCCGAACAGGTGTTGCATGTGCGCTACGCCAGGCGGCGACCCGCCGCGCCGGCGCATTGGCAGGTCCCTCGCGCTGCCCGGTCGGTTAAGCTGGCGTTCGTTACAGACCAGGAGAGCAGTCAATGGCGGACGACAAACCCAACAGCCCGGTTCCGGCAATCGCGTGCAAGGCGCACCGGCTGGTGCGTATTTTCGCGGCTGCTCTGCTCGGACTTGCGCTAACGGGCACCGCGTGCAGCATTGCGGACGTACCCGAACGCACCGGCGGCGACAAATCCGCTGATATCAGCGTCATGTCCTTCAATATCGAATGGGGCGGCAAGCACGTGAGCTTTGGCAACGTCGTCGAAGCCATCCGGCGAGCCGGCGTCGATATAGTGGGCATCCAGGAAGCCGAGGGAAATCTGGGCGAGCTCGCCGGCGCCCTGAGCTGGTATTACGACCGGCGCACGGCGGTCATATCGCGGTTTCCGCTGATTTCGCCGGCGGGTGCCGACGGCCACTATGTCTACGCCGAAATAGAACCCGGGCTGGTCGTCGCCGTGGCCAATGTCCATCTGCCCTCCGACCCGTACGGCCCGAATGCGGTGCGCGACGGTGCCGCCGTCGCGGACGTGCTGCAACTGGAAAGCGAGACACGGCTGCCGGACATCCGGAAAACACTCGCTGTGCTCAACCCGCTTCTGGGACCGGAGCTGCCGGTATTCCTGACTGGTGACTTCAATAGCCCATCGCACGAAGACTGGACCGGGCCAGCGGTAGGCGCGCGGCCATACCTCTACTACAGCGTCGCGTGGCCGGTCACGGAACTGGTGGCGGCCGCCGGCTTTCGCGATTCGTGGCGGCGCGTGCATCCGGACCCTGTCGCGCGACCCGGCCTGACCTGGTGGGCAGGGCGGCCGCCGCTGGCCGAGTACGCACCGGGGCCGCGCGACCCGCGGGATCGAATCGACTATGTCTGGTACGCGGGTCCGGCGACGCCACATTCGAGCGTTCTGGTCGGTGAACCGGAGGGGGCGGGCGTCACTGTCAGCGTGTCACCGTGGCCGAGTGATCATCGAGCCGTCGTGTCCCGCTTCACGGTAAAACCGGCACCGCTCCCCCGTTTTGTGGCGACGCAACACCACGTCTACCGTGAGGGAGATGCTGTCAATCTCCGCTATAACGCCGGTAACGGCCAGACCGGACACCTGTCGGTACACCGCGGCTCGGGTGGTGGGCCTGCCATCGCAGAGCAAGCAGTCACCGGTACCGGCGCGTTGCGGCTTGACGCGCAGACCGTGCCCGGTCGCTATCACGTGGTGCTGAAAACGCCCGACACCGGCGACGAAATGACCGGTTATTTTTGGGTATTGGGGCGGCAGGCAACACCCGCGATCGCCGTGGCATCCGGCACGTATGCCGTGAACGAGCCGATCGATGTGAGCTGGACCAATGCGCCCGGTAATCGCAACGACTACATCGCGGTATCCGGCAATGGTGATGAGCAAATCACGTGGCGCTACATCGACGCGAAACCGGAAGGCCGATTGCTGATCGGCAACTCGACGTTGCATTCCGGGTGGCCCCTCGCACCCGGCACGTACACCGTGCACCTGCTCGAGGATGACGGCTATACCGTACTCGCGGCGTCCGACCCGTTTATCGTTGAATAGCCGCTTTGTCCGGCGCGGGCGCTTTGTGGCGGCCGGATTCGCTTTTCGATTTGAGCAAAGCGTCCGACGTGCAGTCCGTCAGCATCTGCGGCACTTTTGCCGCGGCGACCGGGGTGCCGATCAGGAACCCCTGCGCACGATCGCAACCGGCACCGTCCAGTATCCCGAGCTGTGTTGCGGTTTCGACGCCAACGGCACAACAGGTCATTTCCATGCGGTGTGCCGTCTCGATCAATCCGCCAATCAGGATACCTGCACCGTTGCGGCCGTCCATATCGGCGATCAGTGAACGGTCGAATTTGATCTCACCGAACGGCAGCGAATAAAGGACATTGAGCGACGATTGCGGTCCGCCGAAATCATCGAGTGCAAGCTTGATCGATTTCAGCCGCAGGCGCGTCAGGATATCAGCCCCCTTGTTCGACTGGCTCAGTGCCGAGGCTTCACGTATCTCAAGCGTCAGGAGTTCGGGATCCGTCTCGTGCTCGGCAAGTAGCGACTGCAGCCGGTCCGGGAAACGCGAATCAGCAATGAGGCCGGCCGCGATATTGACCCGCAGGCCGATATGAATGCCGTCGTTTTGCCACGCCCTGAGCTGTTCGATGCCGCGCTCGAAGACAAAGTCCGTCAGTTGCTTCATCAGCTCGCCGCGATCGGAATCAATCAGGCCGAGGAATTGCGCCGGTACCAGCAGGCCGAGCGTCGGATGCTGCCAGCGCAGCAGTGCCTCCACCGATTCGGCACGCCATTCCCCGGCACGCAATCGCTGAATAATCGGCTGGTAGTGCAGCGACAGCTGTCCCTCGACGACGGCGGTAAACAGGTCCTCACTGGTCAGCCGGCGCGTCGACTTGTGCGCCGACTCCAGCTTGCTCATCAGCGCTTCCGGCGTGAACGGTTTCTGCATCGAACCGATCATGTGCAGCCCCGAGTGCGAGCCAAACTGCTCGGCACTGGCGACAGTGCGTTTGTCCATGCCAGACACGACGAGTACACCGGCCCGGCAGCCACCGGCGGCCAGGTCACGCAGTATCTCGACACCATCGGCATCCGGCATCTGCAGATCCAGCACGATCACGTCCGGTTCGGCCTTGCCGAGTTCCTCATTGAACGATTTCGAGTCGTGCGTAACCGTAGCATTGAAGCCCGAATGCTCCGCCAGTTCACCGATCAATTGGCCAAGCTCGATCTCGTCATCAAGTACCAGAAGACGCGGCGCCTGTTTTGAATTCGTAGGCATGTCTACTTTTTCTCCAGTGCGCGGCGCACCGTGCGGGCAAGTTCGAGCACCGCTACCGGGCGAAAGATATATGCATCGGCATCCGGCGCCACTCGTTTTGGATCGCTGCCTGCCTGCAGCAAGGCAATTTGCGGCACGGCACGGCCGGACTCTTTCAACGAGTCCAGCCAGTTACGTTCAGCACGCTCAGCTTTCTCCGATCGTTCGCAGATAACAAGTTCCGGAGCACCTGCTTCGGCCGGATCATTCGCAACGTTTTCCAGCGTGTCGGTTGTAAGCACCGTGTACCCGAGGGCCTCCAGTATCTGCTGCATCGATGCCCGCACTTCCGAGTCGCGTGAAACAAGCAGCACTCGTTCATCACCGCCCGGCAGAGTCGACAACGGCAGCGTCATGTTGGCCGTGGTTTCGGCAAGCTGGTCGGTTCGCGGCAGCCATATTCGTACCTGGGTACCCCGGCCTTCAATGCTCTCAAGCTGCAGTGCGCCGTGGTACTCCTCGGCGAAGCGACGCACCATGGCAAGACCGAGACCGCTGCCGCGGCCATTCGGCTTCGTCGTAAACAGCGGCTGCAGGACCTTCTGCAGGTTTTTCTCCGGAATGCCGCCACCATTATCCGCGACCTTGATACAGACGAACTCCCCGGCATCAAGCCGCAGGACTGCGGCGCGTTCGGCATCGAGCGTTTTGTTCGATACCTGGATCAGTATTTTCCCATCCTTGCCGAGCGCGTCGCGCGCATTGATAACGAGGTTGATCAATGCGCTTTCAAATTGCGCAGCACTTGCTATGACAGCGCCTGCATCGTTGTCCACGAGGATCCGAAGCTCCCGGTCAGAACCTACGGCGCGGGTCAGCAGCGGTTCCAGGGCAAAAACGTGGTTGCCCGGCGATATCGTTGCCGTGACAGTATCGACCTCCCGGCTGAACGTCAGCAATTCCCGAAGCAGGGTCGCACCGCGCTCGGCTGCATTACGCGAACGGCGCGCGTGTTCATAGAGTTTGTCATTACCGCGCACGCCGTCGGTCAGCAGGAACAGGTTGCCGGAAAGAACTGTAAGCACGTTGTTGACATCGTGCACGGTGCCGGACGTCAACGTCAGAGCCGCTTCAAGGCGGGCGATGCGGGATATCATGGCAGCCTCGATATCTTGCGCCAGCCACAGGTCAATGTGACCGCCAACGCCGGATTCGCTCCGTTCGATCTTGACCGATTTGCGCTGCCCGTCGCTGTTCAGCAGGTCGAAAGAGACGATTGCCGGCGTGGCCGAACTCCACCAATGCTGCCACGCAGTCGTATCATGGACGAAACTTTCCAGCGACCGTCCCTTCAGCGACCCGGCACTGTCGGCACAGAGCCACGACGCAAGCGTCGCGTTGGCATGCTGGATCAGGCCCGCTGTGTTGCATCTCGCATAGCCGAGCAACCCTGTCTCAACAGGAGCGGGGCCAGCGCCACCCGCTATGGGCGGTTTCGCGTCGTCGGCCGGAATCTGCCTGTCGTCATCCATGTAGAGAGTATTTGCGCCTAATTTGCCCATTGCGGCTCCTGGCGGTCGCGCGTAGCAAGGATCTCGGCGCGGCGGCCACTCCAGGCCTCGAGCCACTCGGGTATTTCGCCACCCGCTATGGGCTTGCCAGCGAAATAGCCCTGGATGCGATCGCAGCCGTAGTCCATC
>CAZLNH010000357.1:0-8684 GCA_964560775.1 uncultured Woeseiaceae bacterium
GCTCAGCCGTCTCGAACGTCGTGAAACGCTCATTGCAATCGAGGCACTGCCGCCGACGCCGCACCTGCCGGCCATCACCCGCCAATCGCGAATCAATGACCTTGGTTTCTTCATGACTGCAAAACGGACAATACATTCAGGGCCCTTCGCGCTGTACCTGCCATGGATTATTCATGAACATGTTACTGCGGCGGCAGGCGGAGGCGCACCCCTGGGAGGGCTTTTCAGGGACGCTGTGAATACGTCCCTGTACGCTCTGTGCCGGACGTCCCTGTCCGGCACAGCCCTGAAAAGCCCTCCCAGGGGCACACCTCCGCCCCGACCAACGTGCCGTTCATGAATAATCCGCAATAGCACCATTCGCACCAACCGAACCAACGAACCGTCCAACCGCGCCAAAGGAGCACCGGTACCCCCTGTCAGACGTGATCAGCCATACACCGGGAATCGGCGGCACAACTCAAGTGCCTGCCCCCGAACCCGCGTGATTATCTTTTCGTTGCCGATATCGTCCAGTATATCGGCGATCCAGTTGCTGAGTTCCCGCGTTTCCGCGGTACCGAAGCCGCGGGTAGTGATCGCGGGCGTGCCAAGCCGAAGGCCGCTGGTGACAAACGGCGATCGCGGGTCATTAGGCACAGTGTTTTTGTTGACGGTGATATTGGCACGCCCGAGTGCTGCGTCCGCGTCCTTGCCGGTGATGTCCTGCTCGATCAGGCTGACCAGCATCAGGTGATTGTCGGTACCGCCGGATACGATGCTGTAGCCGCGGCCGGACAGCTCATCCGCCATGGCACGTGCGTTCTCGACGACATGTCCCTGGTAGGTCCTGAAGTCGTCGCTCATCGCTTCGAGCAGTGCCACGGCTTTCGCTGCAATAATATGCATCAGCGGGCCGCCCTGTGTTCCGGGGAACACCAGCGAATTGAACTTTTTCGTGATGTCGTCATTTTTCCTTGCAAGGATCAGCCCGCCGCGCGGGCCGCGCAGCGTCTTGTGCGTCGTTGTCGTCACGACGTCGGCAATTGGCACCGGGTTCGGGTAGTGGCCGGTCGCGACGAGGCCCGCGACATGCGCCATGTCCACCATCAGCCACGCGCCGACGCTGTCCGCGATATCGCGAAACCGCTGCCAGTCGATGACCCGCGAATAGGCCGAGAAGCCGGCAATGATCATCTTCGGACGATGCTCATTTGCGAGCCGCTGCACCTCGTCGTAGTCGATCAGGCCGGTCTCGGCCTCGACACCGTATTGCAAAGCATTGAACAACTTGCCGGAAAAATTCACGGGCGAGCCATGCGTCAGGTGACCGCCGTCCGACAGGCTCATGCCGAGTATGTGATCGCCCGGCTTCAGCAATGCAAGGCAGGCCGCCGCGTTCGCCTGTGATCCGGAGTGCGGCTGCACGTTCGCGTAATCCGCACCGAACAGTTTCTTTGCCCTGTCGATTGCCAGTTGCTCGGCCACATCGACGTACTCGCAGCCGCCGTAATAACGCTTGCCGGGATAACCTTCGGCGTACTTGTTCGTCAGCACCGAGCCTTGCGCCGCGAGGACCCGCGGGCTCGCGTAATTCTCCGAGGCAATCAGCTCGATGTGCTCTTCCTGGCGCCGGCCTTCGGCAACGATCGCCTCGTGCAGCTCGGGGTCAAAGGCCTCAATCGACGTCGTATTGGCAAACATAGAGCGGGTCTCCGTCGGGGGTGTTGTGCGGGGGGTTGGCAAAGAGCGGCAATTGTACACAATCGAGCAGGTGCCCCCTGCGTCGCCGCGGGCGCACAGGGCCGGGCAATCCTGCGTCATTGCGAGCCCGCAGGGCGTGGCAATCCTGCGTCATTGCGAGCCCGCAGGGCGCGGCAATCTCGTTCCGATTGGCCGAGGCGTGGCCTGTGCGAGATCGCCACGTCGCTGCGCTCCTCGCGATGACGGGGGTGCTGCGCTCCTCGCGATGACGGGGGTGCTGCGCTCCTCGCGATGACGGGGGTGCTGCGCTCCTCGCGATGACGGGGGTGCTGTGCTCCTCGCGATGACGAGGGCGCCGCGCCCGTCAGGCCTCGGTCAGGCTGCGGACCACGGCGGTCCAGGCGCGGGCGAGATTGTCGCGATTGTAGCCGCCGCCGCCCGTGGCCAGCAGGCGGCCGCCGGCATACCGGTCAGCGAGTTCACAGAGGCGGCGTGCCGCGTGTGCGTGCGACTTTTCGGTGAAGTTCAGGTGGGTGATCGGGTCACCGCCGAGACTGTCCGCGCCGCACTGCAGGATGATGAACTCCGGCCTGGCCTCATCGACAAAAGCTTCGAGTTGCTGCCATGCGGCATCGAACATCGTATCGTCAGCGCCGGGCGGCAGCGGCAGGTTCAGCTTCGTGCCGACCGCGGCGCCCTTGCCCGTTTCACCTGCCGCACCCGTGCCCGGGTACAGGTATCGGCCGTCCTCGTGTATGTCGGCGAAGATCACGTCCGGGTCATCCTCAAAACCGTAGAACACGCCGTCGCCATGGTGTGCGTCGATGTCGATGTACGCGACGCGACGGATGCCGTGCCGCACACGCAGGTACTCGATGGCGATACCGCAGTCATTGAAAACGCAGAAACCCGCCGCATGGTCGCGGGCCGCATGGTGAAGCCCTGCAATCGGCACGAAAGCGCGCGCGGCCTCCCCTGCCATCAGTGCATCGACGGCCGCCAGCGTCGTGCCAACCACAACCCGGCTTTTGTCGAAAATGCCAGGCACCGCCGGGGTATCGCCGCCGTCGAGAAATCCAGTGCCCAGTTCAGACATTCGCGCGATGTGCTGGATGTAGTCCTCGGTATGAAACAGCGCGAGCGATTCGAGGGATGCGATCTGTGGCTCTTCGAATTGCACCCGGTCGCCCAGGGCAGCCCTGTCGAGCGCCGCATGGAAGGCATCATGGCGGTCGAGGCCGAACGGGTGGTCCGCGCCGAACCCGTATGCCGCAAGCGCATCACCCCTGTATACATAGACTGGCTGGT
Organism: uncultured Woeseiaceae bacterium; assembly: GCA_964560775.1. Classification (GTDB taxonomy): domain Bacteria; phylum Pseudomonadota; class Gammaproteobacteria; order Steroidobacterales; family Woeseiaceae; genus Woeseia. The sequence continues at coordinate 2,992 of CAZLNH010000357.1, forward strand.
TGGCTACCGGCACGTGTCTCGATTACCCTGTCTGTTCACGTCGCGCAGCATACCGGATAATGCGCGGTTTTCATTCACCAGGCATGGTTGTCTCATGGCGCAATACATCTACACAATGAACCGGGTGGCAAAGGTCGTGCCGCCAAAACGCTTTATTCTTCGCGACATATCCTTGAGTTTCTTCCCCGGCGCAAAGATTGGCGTGCTCGGCCTGAACGGCTCCGGTAAATCGACATTGCTGCGCATCATGGCCGGTCTCGACAAGGAGTTCGAGGGCGAGGCGCGCCCGCAACCCGGCATCAACATCGGCTACCTGCCGCAGGAGCCGCAGCTCGATCCGGAAAAGGACGTGCGCGGCAACGTCGAGGAAGGCGTCGGCGAACTGAAAGGCCTGCTCGATCGTTTTAACGAAATCAGCATGAAGTTCGCCGAACCGATGGACGACGATGAGATGAACACGCTGCTCGAGGAACAGGGCAAGCTGCAGGATGCGATCGACGCCGCCGGCGGCTGGGAAGTCGACCGCAAGCTCGACGTCGCCGCCGATGCGCTGCGGCTTCCGCCGTGGGACGCCGATGTCACCAAGCTGTCCGGCGGCGAACGCCGGCGTGTCGCGCTGTGCCGCCTGCTGTTATCCGAGCCCGACATGCTGCTGCTTGACGAGCCGACCAACCATCTTGATGCCGAGTCCGTCGCCTGGCTCGAACGCTTTCTCGAGGAATACCCCGGCACCGTCATCGCCGTCACCCATGACCGCTACTTTCTCGACAACGTTGCCGGCTGGATCCTCGAACTTGACCGCGGCCACGGCATACCGTGGCAGGGCAATTACTCGTCGTGGCTCGAACAGAAGGAACAGCGCCTGTCGCAGGAGGAATCCACGGAGAAAGCCCGCCGCAAGGCCATGCAGGCCGAACTTGAATGGGTGCGCTCCAACCCGAAAGGACGCCAGGCGAAATCCAAGGCACGCCTGCGGCAGTTCGAGGAGCTGTCATCGCCCGGCTACCAGAAACGCAATGAAACGAACGAAATCTACATTCCGCCGGGCCCCCGGCTCGGTGATGTCGTGCTCGAGGTCTCGGAACTCCGGAAAGCATTCGGCGACAAGCTGTTGATGGACGGGCTCGAGTTCACGCTGCCGCCGGGCGGCATCGCCGGCATCATCGGACCGAACGGCGCCGGCAAGACAACGCTGTTTCGCATGATCATCGGCAGCGAAAAACCCGACGCCGGCACGATACGCATCGGCGACAGCGTGCAGATTGCAAGCGTCGACCAGTCACGCGACTCGCTGGATGACAAAAAAACTGTTTGGGAAGAAATCTCGGATGGACAGGACATCATCCAGGTCGGCAGTTACGAGACCCCGTCACGTGCCTATGTCGGTCACTTCAATTTTCGCGGCGCGGACCAGCAGCAGAAAATCGGCCTGCTTTCCGGCGGCGAACGCAACCGCGTGCACCTTGCAAAGATGCTGAAGTCCGGCGGCAACCTGCTGCTGCTCGACGAACCGACCAACGACCTCGACGTCGAAACGCTGCGTGCGCTCGAACAGGCACTGCTCGAGTTCCCGGGGTCGGCTATTGTCATCTCGCATGATCGCTGGTTCCTCGATCGCATCGCGACGCACATCCTCGCGTTCGAGGGCGACAGCGAAGTGATGTGGTTCGCCGGTAACTACACCGAGTATGAAGCGGATCGCAAAAAACGCCTCGGCGCCGAAGCCAGCCAGCCGCATCGCATCAAGTATCGCAGGCTCGACGCCTGATGAGCTGGCTCATCGGCATTGCTGTTGTCTCGACTCTGCTCGCGCTGCTGTTTTTCGGGCGCACCGTGCGCTGCACCCGGCATGGACGCCTGGTGCGCGCGGGCGGTTCGGGACTTGGCTGCGTCGCCTGTTCCGGGCTGGCCGGCGCATCGATCGTGCTGTTGTTCTCGTACTTCAGCTACGAGCGTCTGACGGCCGAAACCACGGTATCGACAGTCCAGTTCCGCGCCCTCGGCCCGGACCGGTACGAGGCAAGAATGATGCTGCCGGACCGGCCGGACCGGTTGTTCGAACTCAGAGGTGATGAATGGCAGGTCGATGCCCGGCTGATCCTGTGGAAGCCGCCGATGACGATACTGGGTCTCGAGCCGCTGTACCGTCTCGAGCGCCTGAGCGGGCGCTACTCCGAGATTGACCGCGAACAGAGCGAAGTACGTACTGTGCATGCACTGACTGGTGAACTGCCCGTGGACCTGTGGCGCATGGCGCGCCGTTATCCGGTATTGCCAGGCGTCGATGCCTACTACGGCACGGCAACCTATGTGCCGATGGCCGACGGCGCCCGTTTCGATGTACAACTCACCCGCGATGCACTGATTGCGCGACCGGCGAACGACGAGGCCCGCAATGCAGTTGGTAACTGGGACAGGCGGTGAACGATACGCCGGATTATGTCGAACCGGCCGGGGTGCGGGGAAATGCGGCGCTATACTGGAGCGACCGCCCGATGAATGGCTCGGCTTTCTTGAAGCCGGCCGCCGCGAATAATAATAACGACCGGCGCAGGACAAAATAATAATGAGCATTATCCTGGAGCGAGAGCAGGGACTACTGCAGCAATCAAACGAGCAGTTCGGGCTGGAGTGCCCGTACTGCGGTGTCTACGCACACATGTCACCGCAGGCCGTGCCAACCGTTCAGTCATTACAGACGGACCGGCCGAAGCACGTTGGCCTGGTCTACCAGTGCGACGCCTGCAACGCGCCGATCTTCCTGCGCTTCGCCGTCAAGGAGTACCACGACAACAGTATCGAGCTCTTCCAGAATTTCATCGAACTCGAACGGCCGAAGGAACGCTTTCCGTTCTCCTACCTGCCGAAAAAAACCGAAACGCTGTTCCGCGAAGCCCTGTCCTGCTACTCGAACAACAACTTCAACGCGTTCGCGTCGATGAGCCGGCGCGCGGCGGTCAGCGCGTTTGATACGATGGGCAACAGCGGCAAATTGCGCGCGTTCGATGAAGTCATGGAGGCGCAGAAGATCGCCGAAATCGATGACGACAGTTTCGACCCGATCAAGAAAGTCCTGTTCGCTGCCAGCAGTGAAGAGGACTTGCCGCTTTTGAATCGCGCGCAGGCCGGTGTACTCCTGGAAGTCATGAAGGACATGTTCTACCAGTGCTTCGTCCGCCGCGGCAAACTGACCCGCGCCATCAAGGTGCGCCGCTTTTTCGTCCAGGAAAGCAACGGTGGCGTCCGGCCGTCGGCGTAAGCTGCGTCGTCGCGAGGTGCGGTGCGACCCCGTCCTCGCGAGGAGCGTAGCGACCCCGTCATCGCGAGGAGCGTAGCGACGTGGCGACCTCGTAAAACCTGTGACTCTGCCAGTCAGTGCGAGATTGCCACGGCCGCCTGCGGCGGCCTCGCAACGACGGTGGCAGCGATGGCACTATTACGATAAAGCCCGCCGCGCGTTGATGAATAACCGCATCCAGGCCCCGTCCTCGCCCCACTCTTCGGGATGCCACGATCCCTGAATCGTCCGGTACACGCGCTCCGGGTGCGGCATCATGATGGTCACGCGGCCATCGTCGTTGCTCAGGGCACAGATACCACCCGGCGACCCGTTCGGATTGGCCGGATAGCGGGTGGCTACCTCGCCTGAGTTCCCGACGTACCGGAGTGCAACAAGCGGCGTGGCTACATCGTGCGATGCCGCATCAGCAAACACCGCCCGCCCCTCGCCATGCGAACTGACGACCGGCAGCCGGCTGCCGTGCATGCCATCAAGGATCAGCGACGGTCCGGGCATGATTTCGACAAGCGACAGGCGCGCTTCGAACTGTTCGGACAGGTTGCGAACGAAGCGTGGCCACTGCGCGGCACCGGGGATCAGTACTCGCAGGTGCGAAAACATCTGGCAGCCATTGCACACGCCGAGCGCGAGCCGGTTGCTGTCGCCGAAATACTCGCTGAACTGATCGCGAAGTTCACTGTGGTACAGAACGGACTTTGCCCATCCGCCGCCCGCGCCGAGCACATCGCCAAAGGAGAATCCGCCGCACGCGACAAGCGCCTGGTAGTTCTGCAGACTGTCGCGCCCGGCCAGCAGGTCGCTCATGTGGACGTCGACGGCCGCAAACCCGGCACGCATGAATGCGGCCGCCATTTCGGCATGGCTGTTGACGCCCTGTTCCCGCAGGATCGCGACACGCGGCCGCGCCAATGCGAGCGGCACTGCGGCGACCGGCTCATGCACGTCGAACGTCAGGTGTGCATTGAGCCCCGGATCGTCACGATCGAGTATCGCGTCAAACTCTTCGAGGGCCGTTGACGGATTGTCGCGCAACGCCTGCATGCGGTAACTGGTTTCGGCCCAGGTTCGTTGCAGGTCGGCGCGGTCCATGCGCAGCACGACTTCATCGTCGTCGTAAATGGTCAGCTGTTCGTCGGCTTCTACGTGACCGAGATCGATCCAGCCAAGATCATGCTGCTCGAGGATGGCGTATACATCGGCACGGCGTTGCGCGTCGATTTGCAGGACGGCTCCCAGCTCCTCGCAGAACAGTTGTGCGAGCCGCTCGGTATCGGAACCGGGAATGTGCAGCGACGCGCCGAGGCGCCCGGCAAACATCATTTCGGTGATCGTGGCTAACAGGCCGCCATCGGAGCGGTCGTGGTAGGCACGGATCAGTCCGTCGCGACTCAGTGCCTGTATCGCGGCAAAGAAGTTCTTCAGCATGACGGGGTAGTCGAGATCCGGTACCGCGCCGCCGTGTCGGTCAAAGACCTGTGCGAGGCTCGAGCCGCCGAGCCGGTTCGCGCCGTCACCGAGATCGATCAGCAACAGCATGCCGGCCGGATCAGCCTGACGGAGCTGTGGTGTCAGGTGCCGGCGCACGTCACTGACCGGCGCGAACGCCGATACGATCAGGGACACAGGTGCAACGACCTCATGCGCGCCGTCATCATCAGTCCACGCGGCGCGCATCGACAGCGAATCCTTGCCCACCGGAATTGCAATACCGAGTTCGCGGCACAGTTCAGCGCCAACCGCACGCACGGTGTCGTAGAGGCTGGCGTCCTCACCGGGATGCCCGGCGGCAGCCATCCAGTTGGCGGACAGGCGAACATCCGCCAGCTTGTCGATTGCAGCCGCGGCTATGTTCGTAATTGCTTCGCCGACGGCAATGCGCCCGGACGCCGCCGGATTGAGTACGGCGAGCGGCGTGCGTTCGCCCATCGCCATCGCCTCGCCGGTCGTAGCTGTGTAACCACTGGCCGTAATCGCCACGTCGCTGACCGGCACCTGCCACGGCCCGACGAGCTGGTCGCGCACCGTCAGGCCGCCGACAGTGCGGTCGCCGATATGAATCAGGAAGGATTTGGCGGCAACGGCCGGAAACTGCAGTACGCGCTCGATCGCATCGCGCAGCGCAATGCCCTGCAAATCGATGGCGCTGACCGGCGGCGTTACGCGTGACACATCGCGCGTCATCTGCGGCGGCTTGCCGAGCAACATGTTCATCGGCATGTTGACGACCGTGCCGCCGTGTTCGCGGTCGCTGACGACGAGCTGGCCGTCGCCGGTCAGCGTGCCGATCACGGCAAAGGGGCAGCGTTCGCGCTCGCAAATGGCTGCGAATTCGTCACAGCGCTCATCGGCAATGATCAGTACGTAGCGCTCCTGCGCCTCGTTGCACCAGATC
>CAZLNH010000358.1:0-8405 GCA_964560775.1 uncultured Woeseiaceae bacterium
GACATATGGCAGGACACAGCAAGTGGGCGAATATTCAGCACCGCAAGGGCGCCCAGGACAAGAAGCGCGGCAAGCTCTTCACCCGGCTGATTCGCGAGATCACAGTCGCCGCGCGCATGGGTGGCGGCGATATTGCCTCCAATCCGCGCCTCAGGCTGGCCGTGGACAAGGCGAAAGCACAGAGCATGCCGAAGGACAACATCGACCGGGCGATCAAGCGAGGCTCGGGTGACCTGGACGGCAACGATTACCAGGAAATTCGCTACGAAGGCTACGGACCGGGCGGTAGCGCCGTCATGGTTGACTGCATGACGGACAACCGGAACCGCACGGTTGCCGACGTCCGGCATGCATTTGCGAAATTTGGTGGCAATCTCGGTGCCGATGGGTCGGTCAACTACCTGTTCAATCATGTCGGGCAGCTGACGTACCCACCTGGCAGTGACGAGGACGCCATCACGACAGCGGCGATCGAGTCGGGCGCAGAGGACGTCGTTGCAGACACGGACGGTTCCATCGAGGTACTGACGGATCCGGCGGAATTTGAAAGCGTCCGCGATGCGATGATCGCGGCCGGTTTCAAGCCGGAAGATGCCGGGCTGACTATGCGCGCCATGACGAATGCCGAACTGGGACTTGACGAGGCGAGCTCGATGGTCAAGATGCTCGACATGCTCGAGGACCTGGATGATGTACAAAATGTCTACAGCAACGCCGAAATCCCGGACGATGTGCTGTCTCAGTTGTGAGCATTTCGGTGCCGGATGAGTTTCGCATACTCGGTATCGACCCGGGGTCCCGCACTACGGGATTCGGAGTACTCGACTTTCGTGGCGACCGCGCCACGTACGTTGCCAGCGGCGCCGTTCAATGCCATATCGGCACGTTTGCAGATCGGCTCCGGCTGATCTTCCAATCGGTCACCGAAATTGTTGCTGAGTACCGGCCGCAGGCCGTCGCTATCGAGTCGGTGTTCGTGCACCGGAACGCCGGCAGCGCGCTGAAGCTCGGTCACGCGCGTGCCGCTGCCCTGTGCGCCACCTTCGACTACGAGGTCGACGTTCATGAATACGCGCCTCGCGCGATCAAGCTGGCCGTAGTTGGCAGCGGCTCAGCCAGCAAGGAGCAGGTACAGCACATGGTCGTATCGCTGCTGCAACTGACCGGTGCGCCGTCCCCGGACGCCGCTGATGCACTGGCCGTCGCACTTTGTCACGGCCATCAGCAGCGCCTGCAGCAACGCCTCGCCAGCTCGGCTGGCTATTTGAGCGCATCATGATCGGCACGTTGCGCGGCACACTGGCATTCAAGCAACCGCCACAGATCGTCGTCGAGTGTGGCGGTGTCGGCTACGAAGTCGAGACGCCGCTGTCCACGTTTCTCGAGTTACCGGCGCCCGGCGCCGAGGTACGCCTGTTCACGCACCTGCACGTGCGCGAAGACGCCCAGATACTTTACGGCTTCTCGACGGCGGCCGAAAAGGCGCTGTTTCGCACCTTGCTGAAAGTCAGCGGCGTCGGCGCAAAAATGGCGTTGTCGGTGCTGTCTGCAATGAGCGTCGCCGATTTCACACGCTGCGTGCGGCACGAGGATACGGCCATGCTGGTCAGGATTCCCGGGGTTGGCCGCAAAACGGCCGAGCGCCTGATCATTGAAATGCGCGACCGGCTCGAGGAGTCTCCGGTGGCGCTGCGCACCGGGGAAGCGACAAAGAGTGGTCCCGCGGGCGACGCACGTGCCGAGGCCTACGATGCGCTGGTCTCGCTGGGCTACAAGCCCGCCGAAGTCCGCAAACTGCTGGGTTCCCTCGATACCGATGACAAAAGCGCCGAGGACATCATCCGGCAAGCCTTGCGCAAGGCGGTCGCCTGACCATGTCCGCCATCGAACACGATCGCATCGGCAATGCCGTACCGCGCGACGAAGATCGTGTCTTCGACCGCGCGATACGCCCAAAGACGCTCGATGCCTACATCGGGCAGCCCAGTGTCCGGCAGCAGATGAACATTTTCATTACGGCCGCGCGGCGGCGCGCCGAAGCACTCGATCACGTGCTTATTTTCGGGCCGCCGGGGCTCGGCAAAACAACACTGGCGCACATCATCGCAAACGAAATGCAGGTCGGCCTGCGGCAGACGTCCGGCCCGGTTCTTGAACGCCCCGGCGATCTTGCCGCGATCCTGACCAACCTCGAACCGAACGACGTGCTGTTCGTTGACGAGATCCACCGTCTGAGTCCGATTGTCGAGGAAGTGCTTTATCCGGCCATGGAGGACTTCCAGCTCGACATCATGATCGGCGAGGGTCCCGCGGCACGCTCAATCAAACTCGACCTGCCGCCCTTCACGCTGGTCGGCGCGACGACCCGTGCAGGCTTGCTGACGTCGCCGCTGCGGGACCGCTTTGGCATCGTGCAGCGCCTCGAATTCTATTCGCCGGCGGAACTCAAGGCGATTGCAATACGCTCCGCTGAAATCCTGAACCTGCCGATCGAAGATGAGGGCGCCAGCGAGCTTGCAAGCCGCGCGCGCGGCACTCCGCGTATCGTTAACCGCCTGCTGCGGCGGGTTCGCGATTTCGCCGAAGTAGAGGGCGACGGTGTCGTCACCGGCGCCATCGCGATCAGCGCGATGGACCTGCTCGAGGTCGACCCGCACGGCTTTGACGCGATGGATCGCCGCCTGCTGATGACGATCATCGAAAAATTTGACGGCGGTCCGGTCGGCGTCGAAAGTCTCGCGGCGGCGCTCGGCGAGGAGCGCGGCACGATCGAGGACGTGCTGGAGCCGTACCTGATCCAGCAGGGCTTCATGATGCGTACCGCCCGGGGCCGGGTTGCAACGCGCAATGCCTATCTGCATTTCGGGCTCGCTCCGCCGGCGCGTGACGCAATTCCGGAGCTGCCACTTTTCGACCAGTCCTGAGCGTACGATTTGCAGCAACGCATCCACGATCAACCCTTTGCCTGGCCCGTGCGCGTCTATTATGAGGATACCGACGCGCAGGGGCTTGTCTATTATGCGAACTATTTTCGCTTCATGGAGCGTGCACGGACGGAATGGTTGCGTGCGCTTGGTGTCGAACAGGACCAACTGTTACGGGACCAGAGGCGATTATTCGTGGTAGTCGACACGCGGGCTGAATTCATAAAGCCCGCAAAATTCAATGACCAGCTCGTTGTCACGGTGCGGCCGCTCCGCCAGGCGCGCGCCAGTTTCGAGCTGGAGCAGCTTGTGTTTCGCAACTCACTTGACGGCGAATTACTGATTCGCGGTTCGACGCGTGCAGCCTGTCTCAATGCTGACACGCTGAAGCCAGCCAGATTGCCGTTTTCGCTATTGAAGGAACCCCGATCATGACCACCGACATGTCCCTCCTTACCCTCGTCATGAACGCCAGCCTGCCGGTGCAAGTGGTCATGCTGTTACTGCTTGCGGCCTCCCTGATCTCGTGGACGATTATATTTTCCAAGCGGGGATTGATCAGCCGAACAAAAGCGGCCTCAGATGACTTCGAGGCCGACTTCTGGTCCGGCGGCGATCTCAACACGTTGTACCGTGATGCAAGCCGGCGCAAGGGGGGCAGTATCGGCATGGCGAGCATCTTCGAGGCCGGCTTTCGTGAGTTCAACCGCAGTACCGCGCAGGAGGACATAGAGCCTGCCAGGGTTGTCGAGGAATGCCAGCGTGCGATGCGTGTCGCCCAGATGCGCGAGGTCGACCGGCTGGAGCAGAGCCTTGCGACCCTTGCGACGATTGGCTCGACCAGTCCATATGTTGGCCTGTTTGGCACGGTCTGGGGCATCATGAATTCGTTCCGGGCCCTTGGCAACGTTCAGTCGGCTACCTTGTCGATGGTCGCGCCGGGCATTGCCGAAGCGCTGGTCGCCACGGCAATGGGCCTGTTTGCCGCGATACCGGCAGTTATTGCCTACAACCGATACGCCGACAAGGTCGTGCGCCTCGAAATCCGCTACGACGGTTTCATGGAAGAGTTCGCCAGCATTCTGCAGCGGCACTCACGCCGCAAGGGAGCGTGATATGGCCTCGCCAATGCAAAAGCGCAAACTGATGGCCGAAATCAACGTCGTGCCATACATCGATGTCATGCTGGTGCTTTTGATTATATTCATGGTGACGGCACCGCTTTTGACGCAAGGCGTCGATGTCGAGCTGCCAAAGGCCGGTGCGGAGCCGATACCCGACGTAGCGAACCATCCGCCACTGATCGTAAGCGTCGATCGTGACGGCAATCTTTATATCAGCGTCGGCGATGATTCCGATGCACCAGCTTCGTCGGCAGACATAGTGACAAGGACATCGGCCCTGCTGCGCCAGCGGCCGGAGACACCGGTACTCGTCAAGGCGGATCGCGCCGTGCCGTACGGTAATGTCGTCGGTGCAATGGTGTTGCTGCAACAGGCCGGCGCGGAAACGGTCGGATTCATCACGGATCCGCTGGAAAGCTACCCGGTACCCGAGTAGTTGCTGCCACGCCATGCATAACGATTACAACATCGTCGCCATCATACTTGCCGCACTGGTGCATGCGTTGCTGGTCGTGGGCATGTTGTTCGCTTTCGATTTTTCTCGCGACCAGGTGCCGGCCACACCGCTCGCGATCAAAGGCAGCCTGGTCGTGGAGGCTGATATTCCGCGCAGCCCCGAGCCGGACCCCGAGCCGGTTGCGACCGAACCGGAGCCCGAGCCGGAATCTGAGCAGGAGCCGGAACCAGAACCAGACCTGGAGGAAGAAGCGAGACGCGCGGCCGAGGAACAGAAGTTACTGGAGGAACAACAGGCCGAACAGGAACGCGTCCGCGAAGAACAGGCCGCCGAACGCGAGCGGCAGGAGAAAGCAGCCGAAGAGCGCCGGCGGCGCGAGGAGGCGGAAAAGGAAAAGCAGAGACAGGAGGCCGAGCGCAAGCGACTGGAGGACCTGGAGCGGCAGCGGGCGGAGAATGAGCGCCGGCGCCGGGAGGCCGAGGAAGCCGAACGGCAACGACGACTGGCGGCGGAGCTTGCCGAGGAAGAGGCCCGCGCTGCCGCCATGAATTCCGGGGAAATGGCCCGGTACCTGTTCGCGTTGCAGCAAGCGATAAAGCGGAGCTGGGTGCAACCCGCCAGCATGCATCCCGGCATCGAATGTGTCGTCCTCGCGCGGCAGGTGCCGGGTGGTGCCGTAATAAGTGTTACGATCGAGCGCTGCATTGGCAACCCTGACGATGCTGTGCGACGATCGATCGAGGCCGCTGTCAAAAAGGCCTCACCGCTGCCGCAACCTGAAAATCCGGTACTATTCGATCGAAACTTGCGTATCACCATCAGACCTTAATAAAAGCCGGAAATCCCGCGCCACAGGACGTTATGAAGCAGAATTTTGCAATTAAGCTCGCCGCGCTGGTCGTCGCGCTCGTCATCAGCACCGCCGTACGTGCGGAGCTGGAAATCGAGGTTACGGGTGGTGCCGGCATGCAAATACCGGTGGCGATCGTGCCCTTCGGTGTTACCGCCAGCAGCGCATTGCCGGTCGACGTCGCCGAGGTCATTGCGGCGGATCTGAGTCGCAGCGGACGCTTCGCGCCGATTCCTGTGGAAAATATGCTGCAGCGGCCGACGACCGGCGTCGAGATCGATTTCAGCGACTGGTCCATTCTCAACGTCGAGGCAGTCGTCGTCGGCCGCGTCGAGCAAACCGGCGACAATGCCTACAGCCTGCAATTCCAGCTTTTCGATGTCTTTCGCCGTGAACAGCTCGTCGGTTACCGCATGCCGGCAAGCCGCGGCACGATGCGCGATGCGGCACATCGCCTTGCCGACATGATCTATGAAGAGCTGACCGGCATCGCAGGGGTTTTCGCCACGAAGGTGGCCTACGTCACCGCAACGGGCAACGGCGATAACCGGTTGTATTCGCTGGTCATCGCCGACGCAGACGGCGAAAACGAACGCGTTGTCATGGAATCCCGCGACCCGATCATGTCGCCGTCCTGGTCGCACGACAGCCGGCGCATTGCGTATGTCTCGTTCGAGGAAAATATGTCCTCTGTGTTCGTGCAGACGCTCAGAACCGGCAATCGCGTACGCGTCTCGAACCGTCCCGGCATCAACGGATCACCCGCTTTCTCGCCGGATGGCCGGAAACTGGTGCTGACGCTCGGTGGCGTGGACGGCAACCTGGATATTTACACGCTGGACCTTGCGTCCCGCGAATTGATGCAGCTGACGACGAACCGGGCCATCGACACCGAGGGAACCTGGTCGCCGGATGGCTCGCGGATCTACTTCACATCCGACCGCGGCGGCGGTCCGCAGATATACCGGGTTGCCGCAAGCGGCGGAACGCCCGAGCGCGTGACGTTCGAGGGCAGCTATAATGCGCGGCCACGACTGTCGCCGGACGGTGAAAAACTGGCGATGGTGCATCTTGACCGCGGCAACTACCGCATCGCCGTCATGGACGTCGACGGCGGGAATTTCCTGGTTTTGTCGACCGGCAGTCAGGACGAGTCGCCGAGTTTCGCGCCCAACAGCGACACGCTGATCTACGCCACACGGCAGGGGGGAAGCGGCGTGCTGGAAACCGTCACCGTCGACGGCCTTGTGCGACAACGGCTGGCATCCGGCGAGGGCGATGTGCGCGAGCCGGTATGGTCGCCGTACACGCGTTACTGATCCGGGCCAGAATTCGGAATTATTCCAGGAAAATGTTACAAAGCATTGTTAAAATTGATTTTTACTCGACCAGTCAGGTCGATTCAGACAGGAAGATCCGTTGAGGACCAGTGATATGAGACCGTACAGACTTGTTGGCGCCACCTTGCTGGCATTGTTGCTTGCCGCGTGCAGTAATCCGACCATTCCCGACCCGGAGCCGACCAGCGGCGACGACAACGGCGGTACGGGTTCCTCGGCCAGCACCGGCGAGTGGGAAGACATCGGCATGGGCGAGGGCGAAGAGTTCGGCGACGACCGCGACAGCAGTGACGGCGAACTGGCAATGATCGTCTATTTCGACTTTGACGAGGCCACGCTGAGTCCCGAGTACTCCGACCTGCTGGCACAGCACGCGAACCGTCTGGCCAACGATGCGCGCCTCAGCGTGCGCCTGGAAGGGCACGCCGACGAGCGCGGCTCGCGGGAATACAATATCGGCCTTGGCGAACGCCGTTCGCAGGCAGTACGGCGACAGTTGCTGATACAGGGTGCCGCCGCAAACCAGATCTCCACCGTCAGCTTCGGCGAGGAGAGGCCTGCCGCTTTCGGCAGCGATGAGGAATCGTACGCGCTGAACCGGCGTGTCGAGATCAAGTACCTGAATTGAACGGGGCAGGACCAGTGCGGATATACAGTAAACTGATCACGGCGCTGACTGTTGTTGCGGTTGTCAGCGGTTGCGCGATGACGCCACAGGAAGAAGATCCGGTCATGCTGCGCCTGGCCGAACTGGACCGGCGGCTGACTGCCATTGAGCGGATACTCGCCAACGGCAGCCTCGTCGACCTGACTTTGCAGGTGGATGAGATGCAGCGGCAGGTCGCCGAGCTGAAGGGCACGACGGAGACCATCGAGTACAACGCGGAAGAAACCGCGACACGGCAACGCGACCTTTACGCCGACCTGGACCAGCGCATCCAGACGCTCGAAAGCAGGTCCGGCAGGCAAGCGGACAACGTCAATGTGCTGGATGGCGGCAACCTCGAGCCCGGCGAACTGCCGATGCCCAGCGGCTCGGATCGCGACAACTACCAGGCCGCGTTCGAACTGCTGAAAGAGCAGAGGTATGAACCCGCCACAATGGCCTTCCGCCAGTTCCTCGTCAGTTTCCCGGACAGCCAGTTGGCTGACAACGCTCAGTACTGGCTTGCCGAGTCGTATTACGTCACGGCGCAATTCGATGAAGCGCTGCGACAGTTTCGTGTTGTTGTCGATAAATTCCCGCGGTCCCGAAAAGTACCCGACGCATTGTTGAAGATGGGCTATTGCAATTACGAGCTTGAGCGCTGGGATGCCGCCCGCGATGCCTTGCGACGTGTGCAAACGGAGCATGCAGAGACGACCGCCGCGAGACTTGCCGAGCAACGGCTGACCCGCATGACGGAAGAGGGTCATTGACAGACCGGCACGCTTCGCGCTTGTCATTTGATGACGGTCCGGTATCATCCCGCCGGCTGCCAGTCCGGGCAGCGGCGGACGTTCCTGTTCGCGGCACAATCGTCACCGGCAACGCGGTGAGGATCGTCGGGGCGTTAGCTCAGAGGTAGAGCATTCGGCTTTTAACCGACTGGTCGTAGGTTCGATCCCTACACGCCCCACCATTTTCCGAAGCGCCGCTCGTCCTGCTTCCATCGCGCAGTCTCCTGAAAACCCTGATACTTTCAAATAAAACTGGCGACGCCCGGCAAT
>CAZLNH010000359.1:0-12780 GCA_964560775.1 uncultured Woeseiaceae bacterium
GGGGGACGGCCAGGCCGGCGATCTGTACCTCGAGATCGATTTTCGGCCCCATCCGCTCTACCGGGTGGAAGGCCAGGATGTTTTCCTCGACCTCCCCGTCACACCGTGGGAAGCCGCGCTTGGCGCAACGGTCAAAGTGCCAACACCGGCTGGAACCGTAGATCTCAGCATACCGAAGGGCACCCGAGCCGGGGGCAAGCTGCGTCTCAAGGGGCGCGGTATTCCGGGCAAGACTCCTGGCGACCTCTACGTCGCGCCGGTCATCACATTGCCGCCGGCCGATACCGAATCCGCAACCGCTCTTTATGAAAGAATGGCGAGCGAAATGCCATACAACCCGCGTAGCAAACTGGGGGTGTAGTCCGTCATGAGAAACGAGGCCCTGACCGGAACGTTGATCGACGATCGCATCGAACTGACGATTACCGAGATTTGTTATGCCTGCTCCTGCTCGACGGAGTGGGTCATTGAGCTGGTCGATGAAGGGGTGCTGGAACCCATCGCGGGGAATCGCGATGACTTGCGCTTTGCGGGCACCAGCCTGCGCCGGGCGCGTGCGGCCAGGCGCCTGCAGCAGGACCTGGGATTGAATCTCCCGGGTGTCGCCCTGGCCCTGCAGATGATGGACGAGATGGACGCCCTCCGTTCGGAGCTGGAGCAGATAGCCGACCGCCGACAACCTTGATCTTTTGATTGCCGGACAGATGTCAGGGATATCGTCAGCATGAGGAATCGCCCTTGACCACCCCGATCCACGTTGTTTGCCCGAGTTGTGATGCCGTCAACCGTATCCCGGAGAATCGCCTCCAGGAATCACCGCAATGCGGCAAGTGCCACAGCCCGCTGATGCCGGCAAGCCCGCCCGAACTGCACGGCGACCGTTTTGTGAAGCACCTGAACCGCAATGACTTACCGGTCGTCGTCGACTTCTGGGCAGAATGGTGCGGCCCGTGCAAGGCCATGGCGCCTGAGTTCAGCCGGTCGGCCGTGGAACTGCAGTCAGACGCACGCCTCGTCAAGTTGAATACCGAACACGACGCCGCGGCGGCAACACGATACTCGATACGCAGTATCCCGACGATGATACTGTTTCTCGGCGGAAAGGAAGTTGCGCGTCAATCCGGCGCCATGCGGGCCGCGGACATCACCCGCTGGGTCCGGACCAATAGCGGGCCGGGGCGGGACGCTGCTGCCTGAGCATTCACAATGATCCGGTTGGACTATGACTGAATCCAACGCGCAATTGACCTCCGAAACCAGGCTGGCAGACGGCACCATCGTAACGATACGTCCGATCTGCCCCGACGATGCGGAACGCGAACAGGCTTTTGTGCGATCACTGTCCGCGGAGGCACGGCGCCAACGGTTTTTTTCAACGCTGCGGGAGTTGTCGCCGGCAGCCCTGTACAAATTCACGCGTATCAACTACCCGTCTGACATGGCCCTGGTAGCGACAATTACCGAAG
The DNA here is from genome assembly GCA_964560775.1 of uncultured Woeseiaceae bacterium. Lineage (GTDB taxonomy): Bacteria > Pseudomonadota > Gammaproteobacteria > Steroidobacterales > Woeseiaceae > Woeseia. Next base: position 1,467 of record CAZLNH010000359.1, read on the forward strand.
ATGGCGCGGAACGCCAGATCGGCGTCGCGCGATATGCGTCAGGCAGCGACAACCACTACGCCGAGTTCGCGATCGTAGTCTCCGACGGATTCCAGGGCAAGGGGATTGCGACCACAATGCTGCGCAAGCTGTTCGACATTGCCGAAACCGCGGGACTGAACGGTGTTGAAGGCACGGTGCTGCGTGAGAATACGCAAATGCTTGCACTCGCCCGGGAACTGGGATTCGACGTCCAGCCGCAATCCGGCGACGCCTCTGTCTGTACTATCAGGAAAACGTTTTAACGACAGGGCCCTGGCCCGGACATCTCACCGATTCGCGGGATTCTCGGGTAGCACAGTTCACACAACGGATTTTCCGATCGAGCGGCATACCAGAGTGTATTTCCGAGTGAGGAAAATCCGTTATGCGGACAAAGGGCAAGCGAGAAACCGCGAAATCGGTGAGATGTCCGTGCTGCCGTCATCCCCACAGCCGGCTGTCGAATACCTCGACGACAGCGTCGTCGTATCGCATGCCGAATTCACGGTCGTGACGCATCAGGAGCGGCCCGTCGATATCGACGAAATCGCACAGTTGCGCGACAACAAATGACGGCGCCATGCTGAGTGACGTTCCCAGCATGTTGCCCACCATCAACTTGCATCCCATCTCGCGCGCCAGCCGGGCCAGCCTCAGCGCTTCTGTCAGGCCGCCGGTCTTGTCGAGTTTGATATTGATCATGTCGTAGCGCCGGGCGGCGACCTCGAGCTCGCTCGAGTCCTGGCAGGATTCGTCCGCCGCGAGCGTCACCGGCGAATCAAAGCCGTCGAGTCCCTCGTCGGCACCCCGTGGCAACGGCTGTTCGATCATGTCGAGCCCAAGCCCGGCGCATTTCGGCAGGATCGCCTTGAGTTGGTCGAACGACCATCCCTGGTTGGCATCAACAACCAGCCGCGCATCCGGCCGTGCTGCACGAATGGCGGCCAGGCGCTCATAGGGCTGGTTGCTATCCAGCTTGATTTTCAGTACCGGATACGCGCGGGCAGCTGCCGCTTTTTCCGCCATCAGCGCGGGTGACGCTTCCATGCCAATGGTAAAAACGGTTGTGACAGGTTCCGGATCGATGCCAGTCAGTTGCCAGATCGACTGCGCTCGTTGCTTCGCTTCGAGGTCCCACAACGCACAGTCCACTGCATTGCGCGCACCACCGGCGGGGAGCAGCGCGGCCAGTTCCTCGCGCGTCAATCCGCTCTTCAGCTTGTCGGCTATGTTCTGTATTTGCCCGGTCATGCTGGCGATGTTCTCGCCGAGATATGACACGCCCTGCGCCTCCCCGCGCCCGGTGCTGCCACCGTCGGTAATCTCGATAACAATGCATTCCGAGTAGTGCCATTCCTGCCCGGTTATCCGGAACGGCTGCTTCAGTTCCCATTGCTCGCGGCGTATTGTGAAATCCATGTCGCTGCCCTGTCGAGGATCAATCCGTAAGCGGCCGCAGGTTCTCTGCAATCTGGCTCATGCCGCCTGCAAGAGGATCGACACAAGGCATTCGAGTCGACGCACTCAACTCCTGGAGATACTGTTGCCGATCCGCCGCCGGCAGCAGCGACGTATTGACACTGACGCCGACACAAACGACATCCGGATTTGTCAGGCGCGCCATGGCCAGGTTCTGTTCCATGCAATCGCCTATCGACGGCAGATTGAACCCTTCCCATTCGCCGATGACCGTGCGCGTTGCCTCGTGGCAAACGACGATGGCATCCGGCTGCGACCCGTGCAGCAAACCGAGACTTACAGCCGCATAGCCGGGATGGAACAGCGACCCCTGGCCCTCGATGACATCCCAGTGATCAGCGTCATTGTCCGGCGATAAAACTTCCGCTGCACCGGATACAAAGTCCGAGACGACCGCATCTATCGGGATTCCGCTGCCGGCAATCATGATGCCGGTCTGTCCAGTCGCCCGGAAGGTAGCCTTCATGCCGGCATGCTGCAGCGCTTCCGTTAGCGCCAGCGCGGAATACTTCTTGCCGACGGCACAGTCGGTCCCAACCATAAGTACACGGCGCCCGCTCCGGCGGCGGCCGGTCCCTACCGGAAGTTTGGCGGGCGGCACGCGGACATCGACGAGGCGCGCACCGGACTTTTCCGCACGCGATACAAGACCAGGAAAATCGCTGAGCCTTACATGCAGGCCACATACGATATCGAGCCCTGCCTCGGCTGCCTCTTCGATCGCCTGCCACCAGCGTTCCGGAATGGTGCCACCCACCGGGGCGACGCCGATAACGAGACTCTTCACGCCAGCATTCTTGGCCTCGCGCACCGTCATGTCCGGCACACCGAGATCGACCGCGCAACCCGGGAACCGGAGTTGCCCGGCAACACAGTCACGGCGCCACTGCACGATGCCAAAACCGGTCTTCGCGTATATGGCATCCGCGACGTCGCCGATAAGGACGAGATAAGGTGCCGTAAGCTGCACTACGGTTTGCGTGTTTGCCATACTGTCTCCCGGGAATCCTGTTCAGTAATCAAACGGCAACAGTATGGGTTCCGGCCGGCAATCTCAATCGGGTGCACGTGCGCGGAGTATTTTCCAGACGCCAATTGTTGCAAGCGGCACGATATAAATTGCGAAAAATACCCAGGCCATCGTTCCGTACCCTTTTGCGATCAGGTTGGTGATACCCCAGATGGACAGGACCGCGCTCAGGAGCACCGCGGCAATCGCTATTCCCGCGTGGCTCGCTGGCCGCAGCCCGGTGCCGCGCCGTTCAATCATGAATGCGTCGATTCGTTCATTAATGCCCTGCAGCAGACCGGCGCCGGTTTCAATAAAAGTGCCAAACAACATGACCGAGTAAATGATCAGCAGCACCGTCGTGCCGTAAGTGCCCAGCAGCCAGTACACAGGAATGGGTTGTGCAAGTACGTCCGGGTACGCCGCAAAAAACGCCGTATGGAAAATGATCGCTGGCACCAGTGCGATTACGGCGCCTATGACGCCCGACCCCATCGCCTCGCGCCGCGTCGTGAAATCTCGCGCGACATACAGCAGCAGCGGCACCGACGCCAGGTTATAGAGTGCGTACTTGAAGCCGCTGACGCCCCATCCCTCTACTACCTCACCGGCGGCAAACTGGTCGAGTATCTGCTGGCCGTCGGTCCGGAATATCACGATGAAAAAGGCAATAAAAACACCGTAGAGCAGCAGCGACCAGAACGTCAGTGATTTCTCGATGACGTCGCGCCCGAAGAATGTCAATACGCCGATAACAGCCAGCATGACCGCCAGGCCGACACCGTGCGGAATTCCGAGGCTGTCGCGCGATATGTTGCCGGACGCGGACGCCAGAACTGCCAGGATCAACAGGAATTGCAGGATGATCAGCACTTCGTAGACGATCCAGCCCGGACCAAGCAAGCGCTTGAAAAAATTGCGGTAATCATAGACCCGGAAGAGACGCGACAACTCGAACGTCAGCGCCAGCACGATAGCAATCGTAACGAAAGAAACCGCGAACCCCAGCAGGCCGCCGATAACGCCAAAGTTGGTGAAATACTCGACGATTTCGCGCCCGGTGCCGTAACCACCGCCGACCATCACGGACTGGTAGACAGCGCCGGGAATGATATAAATCCTGACAAACCGGGAATTCAGCAATGCGCGCATGCCGACGTCATACCGGGGTTCGTGCCAAATGTCGAGTCCTGGAAGTCTGCGCCAGGCGCGGAACGGGCTGGAGCTGCCCCTCTCCGGCCCGATTGTTTCTGCCGGGTTGTCCCGTGGTACGGGAATTTTGCCCGCGGCCTCAATCCTACGTAAACTCGCGGCTCCAGATTGCCCGGACCCGAACGCAATGACGACACCCCGGATCATCTACACGGAAACGGACGAGGCGCCGGCGCTTGCAACACGTTCACTGCTGCCCCTGATAGCAGCTGTAACCGCACCGGCCGGCATCAATATTGAAACGCGCGACATATCCCTGGCCGCTCGCATTCTCGCTGCATTTCCCGAGCGGCTGGGCGATGAAAAAAAAATGCCGGATGCATTGGCGGAGCTGGGCGATATCGCAACAACGCCAGACGCGAATATCATCAAGCTGCCGAACATCAGTGCGTCGGTTCCGCAGTTGAACGCCGCCGTTCGTGAATTGCAGTCGCAGGGTTACGACATACCGGACTTCCCCGAGGAACCGCAAAACGACGAGGAGCGCACGATTCGTGCACGATATGGCACCGTCCTCGGCAGCGCGGTCAATCCTGTGTTGCGCGAGGGCAATTCAGACCGGCGCGTGGCATCGGCGGTCAAGCAGTTTGCCAGGAACCATCCGCATTCGATGGGCGAATGGAGCAAATATTCCAGAACGCACGTAGCCCATATGACCCGCGGAGACTTTTACGCGAGTGAACGTTCCGTTGTCATCGACCAGCCGGGTGACGTCAAAATCGAGTTTGTCGACCCACAATCAAATGTTACGGTGCTGAAGGACCGCACAACGGTTAACGCCGGGGACATTATCGATGCCGCAGTCATGAGTTGCGGGGAACTGCGACGTTTTTTCGCACGGGAAATCGATGACGCGAAAGAGACCGGTATTCTGCTGTCGCTGCACCTGAAGGCGACGATGATGAAGGTTTCTGATCCAATCATGTTTGGCCACGCCGTGACCGCCTACTATGAACCGGTCTTCAGCAAGCACTCCTCGCTGTTCTATGAACTCGGGATCGAGGCGGACTACGGAATCGCCGATGTATATGAGAGCATCAGCGAGCTGCCGGACGATAAACGGGCTGAAATCGAGGCAGACATTGCGGCCGTGTACGATCAGCGACCTCCCCTTGCAATGGTCGACTCCGACAAAGGCATCACCAACCTGCATGTACCCAGCAATGTCATCATTGATGCCTCTTTGCCGGCCGCGATCCGCTCGTCCGGAAAAATGTGGGGACCCGACGGCAAGCTGCACGATACGAAATTTATTATTCCCGACCGCAGCTACGCCGACATCTACCAGGCCGTCATTGATGACTGCAAGGCAAATGGCGCATTCGACCCGGCGACGATGGGCAACGTGGCCAATGTCGGCCTGATGGCACGGAAGGCGGAGGAATACGGGTCACATGACAAGACATTCGAGCTCCGCGATGCGGGCATGGTGCGGGTCGTCAATGCCTCGGGCGATGTGCTGCTCCAGCACGCGGTCGAGCCCGGCGATATCTGGCGCCTGTGTACGACCGGTGCCGAGCCGGTCGAGGACTGGGTGCGTCTCGCCGTCAGCCGGGCACGCGCTACCGGCAGTCCGGCGATCTTCTGGCTGGACGAAAAGCGCGCCCACCACCTGCACCTGATCGAAAAAGTCAACGCCTGCCTGGACGACATGGACACGTCGGGTCTCGATATACGAACCCTTCCGCCGGTCGATGCGATGCGCAACACGCTTGAACGCGTGCGCGCTGGCAAGGATACGATCTCCGTAACCGGCAACGTACTTCGGGACTACCTGACCGACCTGTTCCCTATCCTGGAACTCGGCACCAGCGCAAAAATGCTGTCAATCGTCCCACTGCTGGCCGGCGGCGGTCTGTATGAAACCGGTGCCGGCGGATCGGCACCCAAACATGTGCAACAGTTTCTTGAAGAGGGACACTTACGCTGGGATTCACTCGGCGAGTTCCTCGCGCTTGCCGTATCGCTGCAGGATCTTGCAGACAAGACAAACAATGGCAAGGCCAAACTGATCGCACAGGCCCTCGACCGTGCCAACGCCGAATTTCTTGAGAATGACAAATCACCGTCGCGCAAGGTCGGCGAACTGGATACCCGGGGCAGCCATTTCTACCTCGTTCTTTACTGGGCGCAGGCACTCGCCGAACAGGGCAACGATGAGGACCTGCAGAAACTTTTTGACGGGCTCGCCAGAGAGCTTGCGGAAAACGAGTCTGCGATTATCAGCGAATTGAATGCGGCGCAGGGCAAGGTGGTCGATATCGGGGGCTATTATCATCCCGATACCAGGCTTGCGGACGCTGCCATGCGGCCGAGCGCAACATTGAACCGTATCATTGCGGATTTTGGTTAAGTTACGAACTGGCGTCTTCAGTTACGCAGTCTGTAGCCGGTCTTGAAGATCCGGGCAATAGCGACGAGACATCCTACGAGAAACAGCAACGTTATGCCAAGACTAAGCGCGACACTCACGTCGGCATTTTCGTAAAAGCTCCAGCGAAACCCGCTGATCAGGTATACGACCGGATTGAACAGCGTCACTGTTTGCCAGAACTCGGGCAGCATGCTGATCGAATAGAAGGTACCGCCCAGAAACGTCAGAGGCGTGATGATCAGCATCGGCACGACCTGCAGCTTCTCGAACCCGTCTGCCCAGATTCCGAGGATGAATCCGAACAGGCTGAACGACAGCGCCGTCAGTACCAGGAACATCAGCATCCACACCGGATGCGCAATCTCGACAGGCACGAACAGGTTGGCTGTCGCCAGGATAATGACACCCAGGATGATCGACTTGGTCGCCGCAGCCCCGACGTACCCTAACAGAATCTCGACCCAGGAAATCGGCGCGGACAGAACCTCGTAAATCGTGCCCGAAAAGCGTGGAAAATAGATCCCGAACGAGGCGTTGGAAACGCTTTCGGTCAGGAGCATCAGCATGATCAGGCCCGGCACAATAAAAGAGCCGTAGCCGACACCGTCGATCTCGGTAATCCGCGAGCCGATCGCTGCGCCGAATACGATAAAGTAAAGCGATGTCGAAATGACCGGCGAAACTATGCTCTGGAACAGCGTGCGCCCTGTGCGCGCCATTTCGAACCGGTATATCGCCCTGACCGCGTAGAAATTCATGCCTTTCTTTTCACCAGGTTGACGAAAATATCTTCCAGCGAACTTTGGGACGTCGTGAGGTCGTTGAACTTGATGTCCGCATCGCCCAATGCAGCCAGCAAGGCCGTAATTCCCGTGCGCCTCGCCTGCGTATCGTACGTGTAGATGAGCTCCGCACCACCAGCACCGAGCTCCAGCTCGAAGCCTTCGAGTTGATCCGGAACTGCGTCCAGCCGCTCCTGCAACTGCAGGACGAGTTGTCGCTTGCCGAGATCGCGCATCAGCCGCGACTTTTCCTGCACCAGTATCAGTTCCCCGTGATTGATGACGCCGACACGATCCGCCATCTGCTCCGCCTCTTCGATGTAATGCGTCGTCAGGATTATCGTCACGCCGGACGATCGGAGCTCACGCACTATTTGCCACATGTCCTGCCGCAGCTCTACGTCCACGCCCGCTGTCGGTTCATCGAGAAACAGGATTTCCGGTTCGTGCGCCAGCGCTTTGGCTATCAGCACGCGCCGCTTCATGCCGCCCGACAACGTCATGATCTTGTTGTCCCGCTTGTCCCACAACGACAGCGACCGCAGGACCTTTTCAATGTGAGCGGGATTGTGCGGCTTGCCAAACAGGCCGCGACTGAATTGGACAGTCGCACGTACCGTCTCGAACATGTCGGTCGCCAGCTCCTGCGGTACAAGGCCGATTTTCGAGCGCGTCGAGCGGAATTCCCGGACGATATCGTGTCCGTCGACCAGAACGGCGCCTTCACCAGGATTTACGATGCCGCAAATGATGTTGATCAGCGTCGTTTTGCCGGCGCCGTTTGGACCGAGCAGTGCAAATATTTCACCCCGCTCAATCTCGAGATTGATGTTCTTCAGCGCCTGAAAGCCGTCATCGTAGGTTTTGGACAGGTGACGGATCGAAATTGCGGTTTGCATGCGGCGGATAATACTTCAAATGTCAGCGATCATGTCACTGGTTCACCGCAGGCAGCAACAGCGACCGGGCGCAGTAGCCCGCGCCCAGCAATCCCGGTTCGGGATGCATGATAACGCGTGTCGGTATCTTTTCCATCAGCGATCGATGCCGGCCCTTGTGCTCGAATCCGGTCCGGAAACGGCTGTTCGCCAGCAACGCCGGATCGCGTTTGACAATGCCTCCGGCGATATAAATGCCGTCTTCCGCACCGAGCATCAACGCGAGGTTGCCGGCTGCCTGACCGAGAACTTCGAAAAACAGCTGCAGGGCCTCGCTGGCCCGTTCATTTGTGTTCGCCGCGCCGCTTGAAAAAATATCAGCCGCTGCGAGTTTTGTTATTGGCTCACCGTGCAGCCCGCACAATGCCGCATAGATGTTCTCGAGGCCGGGTCCTGACAGCAAGCGCTCCTCGGAGACACGGTCAAACCGCTCCCGAAGCCGGGACAGCACTTTCATCTGCAATTCCGTCTCCGGTGCAAAGCCGACGTGCCCCGCTTCGCCAACAATCGGCACCACGCTGCCGGCCCGGCCGACGAGTCCGGCCGCGCCCAACCCGGTACCCGGGCCCAGAACGCCCACCGTAAAGTCCCGACCGGTTAGCGGGCGGCCCGGCAACAGGCCGATATCGAGGCAATCGTCCGCCTTTAGCAATGGCAATGCATACGCGATCGCTGCAAAATCATTGAGCAGCCGGACGCGATCAATGCCAAAGGCTTTAGCGAGATCCCGCGTATCGAGCCCCCAGTGATTGTTCGTAAAGCGGACGCGGCCATCGACGACGGCGCCCGCGGCCGCGAGGCAGATAGCGTCCGGGACCGGGGCACCGAGCATTTCAAGGTAACGGCTGACCGCCTGCTCGGCGGACTGGAAGTCACCGCAGCGGAACGTCTGTTCCTGTGAATAGCCCGGCTGGTGGGGATCCGCCAGCGCAAAGCGGGCATTGGTGCCGCCGATATCGCCAATCAGAAGGCAAGGTGTCGTCGTCTGGTTGCGCACGCAGGTCTCGCACCCCGGGTCAGTTGTTACCGGCTGGTCGTCTTGCACCGATTGGCGCCGGGTATGCCGGCTCACGCATAATACACGACCTGCCTCACCGACTCTCCAGCCTGATTTCGTACAGAACCATGCCTTATCACGAGTCCACGCTTCCGCAGACGCGGCAGGCCGGCGTCTGCCTGCACCTGACGTCGCTGCCCGGCGATCACGGTATCGGAGACCTGGGCCAGGCCGCGATTCGATTTGTCAATGCGCTCGCGTCGGCCGGCCTCAAAGTCTGGCAGTTCCTGCCGACGGGGCCGTGCGGGTATGGCAATTCGCCCTACCAATCGCTGTCGGCATTCGCCAGCAATGAGTTACTCGTAGATTTGGTAGAACTGCAACGATGGGGCCTGCTAAGGGCGCACGATACCGGCACGTTGAGATCCTTGCCTGCCGGCGCTGTCGACTATGACATGGTCGTGCCACTGAAAACCGCTCTGCTCGCGCGCGCCAGCAAGCGCTTCGATGCACGCTGCCCGCCGGTACTGCGTGCCCGGTTTCACGAATTCGAACAGGCAAACAACAAGCTCTGGCTGCATGACTACGCACTGTTCCGGGTCCTGAAGTCCAAACACGCCGAACGGACGTGGCAGGATTGGGAGCCTGCGTTTGTTCATCGCGAGGCCGCGTCTCTGCGGCGATTTGAATCCCGTTACGCCAGCGAGATCCGCGCGGTCAAGATACGGCAGTTCTTTTTTGATTGTCAGTGGCGGGCACTGTACGGGCATGCGGCCGCCAAAGGCGTTCGGCTGTTCGGTGACATGCCGATATACGTGGCCCTGGACAGCGCCGATGCATGGTCCAACCGCGAACTGTTGCGCATTGACGCCAACGGCCGGCCGGACTGTGTCTCCGGCGTGCCGCCCGATTATTTCAGCACTGACGGCCAGTTGTGGGGTAACCCGCTGTACGACTGGGCGGCACACGCCGCCACCGGGTATTACTGGTGGACAGAACGGCTGCGGCATGCGATGGGCAGAATGGACATCGTTCGCATCGATCATTTCCGGGGTTTTGAATCGTACTGGTCCGTGCCGGCTGATGAGCTGACGGCAAGGAACGGCCACTGGGAACCGGGGCCGGGCCAGCCGCTCTTTTATGCGCTGCGGGCAGCGCTGGGCCCGTTACCGATCGTTGCCGAGGATCTTGGCATCATTACGCCGGCTGTAGACGCATTGCGCGACGAGCTGGGCTTTCCGGGCATGAAGGTGTTGCAGTTTTGTATAGCCGAGGACGGTTTTTCCGCCGATGACGTTCCAGTTAATTGCGCCTGCTACACGGGCACGCATGATAACGATACAACCGTCGGCTGGTTTCAAGGCAGCCCGGATGACCTGCGCAGTGTCGAGGAGATACAGAGGACACAGGCGCGTGTGCTCGACGTAACGGACGGCAGCACCGAAACAGTGCATGAGGATCTTATCCGCTTCGCGTTCGGCAGCAGTGCCCGGCTGGCAATAGCGCCGATGCAGGATTTTCTCGGTCTCGGATCCGACGCACGGCTCAATACGCCGGGAACGACAGCGAACAATTGGCGCTGGCGCCTCGGCCGGGATGCATTTACGCCGGCACTCCGTGACCGCATCCGGACGATGATCGCTGACGCTGGTCGCGACGGCGCGTGATTACCCGCACGCTCCGGCCGGGCGACCACCGTTTCGGTCATTTGCAGAGCGACCTGCGCTACACTCGAACCATAGCAGGCAGCGGGGACCGTCGAACATGAACAGCAGCGAATCGGGAGATGCTCGTTACGTCAGCCGCCTGACGCGCGAGACGCTGGCATTGATTCTTGCCGGTGGCCAGGGCTCAAGATTGTACGAACTGACGGACTGGCGGGCCAAGCCATCGCTGTATTTCGGCGGCAAGCTGCGCATAATTGATTTTCCGCTCTCGAACTGCGTCAACTCTGGCATCCGGCGCATCGGTGTACTGACCCAGTACAAGGCCCATTCACTGATTCGCCACCTGGTGCAGGGCTGGACAGGATTTCGCGGTGGCTCGCGGGAATTCGTCGATATACTGCCGGCCTCGCAGCGAGTCGGCGGTGAATGGTACCGAGGCACGGCAGACGCCATATACCAGAATCTGGACATCATCCGCACACACAAGCCGACGCTGACGCTGATATTGTCGGGCGATCACGTGTACAAGATGGATTACGGCCCATTGCTCGCCTGGCATGCCGGGAAAAATGCCGACATGACCGTCTGCTGCATCGAGGTGCCACTCGAAGAAGCGGCCGGGCAGCTCGGCGTCATGACGGTAAACGACGACGGCCGTGTCATTGCTTTCAACGAAAAGCCGGAAAAGCCGACGCCGATTCCCGGCCGGGACGATGTCTGCCTCGCTTCCATGGGCAACTATGTCTTCAACACGGAATTTCTCTACGAACAGGTGATCAAGGATGCCGACACGGCCGAATCGAGCCACGATTTCGGCCGCGATATCATTCCGTCA
>CAZLNH010000360.1:0-2260 GCA_964560775.1 uncultured Woeseiaceae bacterium
CACGTTGCAATTGTAAAAGCCGTCCCAGCACGCGCCGCCGCCCTGCAGCATGATTAACAGGCGGCTCGGGTTCTGCCCTTTGGTGAAGACCGAATAAGGGGTGCCGGCGATACAGATCGGGCCGTCGCCATTGGCCGGATCGAACGTGTGTTTCGTCCAGCCATCTCCGACGTCAACGGATACGACCGGGCTGAATTGCCCGACGTACTTGTCGAGCCCTGCATCAACCAGCTCGGCGCGGGCGCCGGGATTGAGACCGAACGGAAAACCCTTGGCTTTACCCTTGCTCCAGGCACCATCCGGTGCGGCAAGCAGGAAAAGCACGGCCAGAAAGCCAGCTAATGTTTTCATACCCCCTCCAGATTCTTTTTGTTGTCGTCGTTGATTCTTGCCCTGGCTATCAGTATAGCCCCACTGGGGCCCTTTTTCCGTAAAGCTCCGGGCGACCGGCCGTCCGTGAGCGGCCTTGCTAACCGGAATGCGGCCGCGCCTGCGAGCCAGTACCTGGGGAGTACTGGCTGCGAACCACCGGCGATACCGCGAATCCGTTCAGCTTCGCTTCAGCGGGCCAATGCAACCATCGCCCCCAATGTTGCATCGCATAGACAGGACTAGCCAGGGAGACCCACATGTCCAGATTATGGTTATTACCCGCAATGCTGCTCGGCGGCTTGCTCGGCCAGACTGCCATGGCCCAGACCGGCTTCTATTTCGGCGGCACGGTCGGCAATACGTCGATCAATACCGATTTCGACGATTTCAACCTTGATTACGACGAAAGCGATTTCGGCTGGTCGGCGCATGCCGGTATCCAGGCGACGGACTTCTTCGCCATCGAGGCGAGCTACAACGACTTCGGCGACTTTTCCGAGTCGCGCGAGTTCGACCTGACGCAGACTGATGTGCGGGCCGACCTGACCGGCTACGACGTAATGGCGGTACTGTCAATTCCGCTCGGCCCGCTAAGCCTTTATGGCAAGGGCGGCATAGTCTTTTGGGACGCGAAAGCGACGGCACAAATCCTGCCGCCGGTTGGCCCGGGATCCTTTGTCAGCGCCGAGGATGATGGCAATGACCTCGCATTCGGCGGCGGGCTGGAATTCCAGTTCACGCCAACGCTCGCGCTGCGCGGCGAAATCGAATACTTCGATATCGAGAACACTGAGGAAGTTTGGTTCGCGTCGGTGGGGCTTACTTACCGGTTCTGAACGAGGATAATGCATCCTGCCACCGACGACGGGTGGCGGGATGCCTTTCTCGTCAACGCACCGTCGCGTATCTCAACAAACGTTCAAACACTTATTGAAAGGAGCAACAACGTGATTTCTCCAAGATCAGCCAGGCTGATGGCGCTCGCTGCAATCCTCGCCGCAACACTGCCCGCCTGCGCCAATGCGCAGAATGTCCCGGCGTTTGAACGAACCATCTCGGTCACCGGCAATGGTGAAGCATCGGGCTCGCCGGACCAGGCGCAAATCAGCGTCGGCGTGCAGACCGTCGAGGCCACCGTGGTGGATGCATCACGCGCGAACCAGGCAATCATCGAGCGCATTATGGCCGCGCTCAAAACGCACGACATCGATGAGGACAACATACAGACATCGAATTACAGTATCTGGCCTCAGCAGCAGCACGACCCGCGGCATTCCGACGAGGTGACCATTACCGGCTACCACGTGTCGAACATGGTGACTGTCATCGTCGAGGACATCGATAACGTCGGCGAGGTTCTCGCTGCGGTAACCAATGCCGGTGCGAATTCGGTACACGGCATCAATTTTGCGGTAAAGGATACGGATGCGCTCGAGCAGCAGGCTCGCAAGTCGGCAATGGAAGATGCGCGCAGCAGAGCACAGTCGCTGGCCGAGCTGGCCGGTGTTGAACTGGGCGACATATTGACGATCTCGACATCGTCCGGCGGCGGTTACCCGTCACCGATGATGTCGCGGCAAAGAATGGAAATGGACGCGGCGTCAGCGCCGGGCATTTCGCCGGGACAACTGAGCGTCAACGTGCAAATCCAGGCCACGTTTGCGATCCGGTAGAAGCGTCAGTCAAAACTGACCGTCATCGCGGGCTGCGCACTTCTGTACCGTCATCGCGGGCTGCGCACTTCTGTACCGTCATCGCGGGCTGCGCACTTCTGTACCGTCATCGCGGGCTGCGCACTTCTGTACCGTCATCGCGAGGAGCGCAGCGACGTGGCGATCTTGCACCGATTGGCAGCGTGGATGGCATTACGAGGTCGCCACGTCGCTTC
>CAZLNH010000361.1:0-7007 GCA_964560775.1 uncultured Woeseiaceae bacterium
GCGGCCGAGGGCGACGATGCGGCCGCTGAGACATCCGCAGAAGAAGAGGCAGCCGCGGACGAACCGGGCCGGCCGGCACCCTCAGTTGTCCTGGCACCGGCGGAGCCGAGCCTGGTCGACCGGATCATCGGTGTTTTGACCAGCATATGGGGCCTGATCGGTCTTGCACTCCTGATCGTCGTCGTTGTGCTGGTGTGGTTTGCACGGCGTGCCAGTGGTTCTGACGACGGCGACCCGACCGGTGTCTGGGATGCGCTGGAAGTTGAGGACGCCGACAGTGAGAGCGTCGCGTCAACGGAGCGCCTGCGCGCGCTGGCCCGTGACGATGACGAATCAATCGTCGTTGTCGAGCAGGGCGCCGAGGCGAGCGGGCGTTCGGGCGATACGCTCGAGACGCCGGGATTCACCGGCAGCCGCGATGCGTTGCGCGAGACCGGCGCACCGGTGTCACTCGAGGATACGTTCTCCAGTGAGACTGCGATCAACCTCGACCAGTCCGATCCGGTCGCCGAGGCCGATTTCCACATGGCTTATGGCCTGTACGACCAGGCGGCGGACCTGATTAACGGCGCACTGGCGGTTGATCCCGGGCGCAAGGACCTGATGGCGAAGCTGTGCGAGATCTACTTCGTCTGGGGCAATCGCGACGCATTTGTCGAAGCTGCCGAGCGCCTGAAGACGTCGCTCGGAGGCGAACCCAGCGGCGACTGGGACAAGATCGTCATCATGGGCCAGCAGATCGCCGGCGATCACGAGATGTTCTCGCATGCAAAAGCCGGCAGCGCCGGACAGTCAGTCGACCTGGCCTTCGACGAGAGCGGCGACTCCGGTGTCCTCGACATGGACTTCGACAGCGGCGGGCCTGATGGCAGCGTCAGCGACATCGTCGATATCGGCTCCGATGATGACGATGGCGACAAGGGCATGTCCGGGGTATTCGGTGGCGCGAATGACGATGACGGACTCGATTTCTCGTTCGACGAAGACGAAAGTACCAGCGAGACAGGCGAGACGATAACTCGCGAAATGCCGCGCGCTGACCAGCGCGATGACGACGACACGGTCGAGTCACGGGCACTCAGTGCCGACGATGACCCGGACACGACGATGGAGTCGCCGACGATCCAGCAGCGTTCGTCCTACGACGCGGACAGCACATCAGAATTGCCGTCATTGTCGGACGACGACGAAACAACAACTTTCGGCGCGCGAGGCGACCGTTCCGACCAGACCGCCGAGATCGACCTCGACGACCTCGGTCTCGATCTCGATTCGCTCGGCGGCGACGTCGCCGACGGCGACACCGGCATCATGTCGGCGCTCGATGACACGGGAACCCGCCGCGCATGGGACGACGATTCGAACGATGAGACCGGCCGCAACGAGCGCCTCGACGTCGACGCTGAAAGCGATACGCAGCGCAACAAGGCGGTTGACGACGACCTAAAGAATGCCACCGGCGAAACGCAGGTCCTGTCTGACGATTTTGCCGTTGAAACCGGCCGTAATCCGCGCATCGATATTGCTGATGACGACGCGACCCTGCTCGCGAGGGGACTCGACAGTGGCGACGAAGCGGACTTTGACTACGCGGCGACGGAAGCTCTGCCGAAAGACAGCTTCGAGCGCGACGACTCCCTTGACGAAACCGGGGAAATGCCCGGGGCGGCAGGCAGCACCGATCTCGACCTCGATCTCGACGACCTGACCGCCGCGCTCAAGATGAGCGAGTCCGGCGACACCGTCAACCAGTCGCGCGACGACGAAACTGTCGAGCAGCCACGCATGAAGTCCGGTGGCGACCACGATCTCGATTTCGATCTTGGCCTCGACAGCGACAGTGAGGAGCCTACGCAGTCATTGTCGCCCGATGACTTTTCCGACGACCTGCACGACGCCCGGACGATGACCGAGGTCGGCACCAAGCTCGACCTCGCACGAGCCTACGTCGACATGGGGGATCCGGGTGGTGCGCGCAACATCCTCGAGGAAGTACTCGAGGAGGGCGATGCATCGCAACGGCAGCAGGCGCAGCAGCTGCTGGATACTTTGCCGGGCTGACGCAGCAACTCTGTCATCGCGAGGCGCGCAGCGCCGTGGCGACATCATTCCGATTGGCAGAGTCATTGGCATTACGAGATCGCCACGTCGCTGCGCTCCTCGCGACGACGGGGCGCGTCGTTCTTCCGATAGTGTAACCACCGTTCGTTAGGAGTGACACGGGCTGTGCGGATAGCGATGGGCATCGAATACGACGGGTCGGCGTACCAAGGGTGGCAGCGGCAGCGTAACGGCACCGGGGTGCAGGCGGTGCTCGAGCGTGCGCTGTCCGTCGTTGCCGATGAGGCCGTCGAAACGTTTTGCGCCGGGCGTACTGATGCCGGCGTGCACGCGATGGCGCAGGTTGTGCATTTTGATACGTCCGCTTCGCGCAATTTGCGCGGCTGGTTGCTTGGCACCAACAGCAACCTGCCCGATGACGTCAGCGTGTCGTGGGTGCATCCTGTCAGTGATGATTTTCATGCGCGTTACTCAGCCACTGCACGGACGTATCGCTACCTGATCCTGAACCGGCTCGTGCGGTCGGCGCTCTACCGGCACCGTGCTTGGTGGGTGCACGAGCCGCTCGATGTCGGGCGCATGCAGGCGGCCGGGCGGTTGCTGCTTGGCGAGCACGATTTTTCGGCGTTTCGTGCTGCCGGTTGCCAGGCATCGACACCAAGCCGGAATGTCATGCATCTCGACGTCGGCCGCGAAGACGACTGGATCGCCGTAACGATCACCGCCAACGCGTTCCTGCAGCACATGGTGCGCAATATTGCTGGCCTCCTGGCGGCGGTTGGCAGCGGCGGACAACCGCCGCAGTGGGCCGCCGCCGTGCTCGAGAGCCGCGACCGCAAGCAGGGCGCCGTCACCGCCCCCGCTCACGGCCTGACACTGGTTCACGTTGACTATCCGCCGCACTTCGGTCTCCCGCTTACGCACAGCCCGCAGCCTGGTGGCCATTTCGGGTGACACGGCTTATGCACCCTGACGCTGCTTCGTTTATCATGCGGCCATGAGCTGGTTTGCAAAATTGATGCCGTCGAGGATCAGTACCGAAAAGCGTACGCGTTCGGTTCCGCAGGGTGTCTGGATCAAATGCCCGAAGTGCGATGCGCAGCTGTACCGCACGGAACTCGAACGAAACCTGAGCGTTTGCCCGAAATGCGACCACCACATGCGCATCGGCGCGCGCACGCGGCTCGAGTATTTTCTCGATCCCGATACAGCAGAGGAAATCGGCGCAAATCTCGAACCGCTGGATCCGCTGAAGTTCCGCGACAGCAAAAAGTATCGCGATCGTCTCGTGCAAGCGCAGAAAAAAACCGGCGAGAAAGACGCGCTCGTTGCCGCCAGCGGTAAATTGCTCGGGCAACCCGTCGTTGCCTGCGCTTTCGAATTCGGTTTCATGGGCGGGTCGATGGGTTCGGTCGTCGGGGAGCGCTTTTCCCGTGCCGCCGAAGTGAGCGGCGAAACCAACGCACCGTTGATCTGCTTCTCCGCCAGTGGCGGCGCGCGCATGCAGGAAGCGCTGTTTTCACTGCTGCAGATGGCCAAGACGTCGGCTGCATTGTCGGCCCTGGCCGATAAAGGTGTGCCGTTCGTGTCGGTCCTGACCGACCCGACCACTGGAGGTGTGTCAGCTAGCCTCGCGATGCTCGGTGATGTCAACATAGCTGAACCCCGGGCGCTGATCGGATTTGCCGGGCCGCGCGTTATTGAACAGACCGTACGGCAGAAGCTGCCGGAAGGCTTCCAGCGCAGCGAATTCCTGCTGGATCACGGCGCGATCGACATGATCGTCGACCGCCGCCGCATGCGTGCCGAAATCTCGGACCTGCTCGCGAAACTCGATCACCGTCCGCAGCCCGTCGAAGAGTAGCCCCCCATCATGAACCGTCACGGGTCGTTGACCGCCCTGGACGACTGGCTGGCGTGGCTCGATACGCTGTCGCCGCGTGAGATCGAGCTCGGCCTCGATCGCGTCCAGGCCGTCCTGTCCCGCATGGAATTGCCGCGGCCAGAACACGTCATTCATGTCGCCGGCACGAACGGGAAGGGCTCGACGGCCGCGATGCTCGAGGCGATGTTCACAGTCGCGGGCACCCGCGTCGGCTGTTACACATCGCCGCACGTGCGGCGCTTCAATGAGCGGATGCGCGTACAGGGTCGGGAACTCGACGACGAGACGATTATTGCCGCGTTCCGCGTGGTTGAAGCCGCCCGGCAGAAAGTGATTCTCACGTATTTCGAATTTGGCACACTGGCGGCGCTGGCGGCGTTTGCCAAAGCGGGCACTGATGTGCTCGTGCTCGAGATCGGGCTTGGCGGCCGCCTGGATGCCGTCAATGCCGTTGATCCGGACGCGGCCATCATCACCAACGTGACACTCGATCACTGCGACTGGCTCGGCGATGACATTGAGTCTATCGCTGTCGAAAAAGCCGGTGTCATGCGCCGCGGTGTGCCGGTGGTATTCGGGTCAGAGCAGGTGCCTGAGGCAATCATCGCCGAAGCGGCGCGGCATGGCGCTGACCTGCGTCTGACAGGCCGTGATTTCCGGTACGGCGACGACGGGGATTCCTGGCACTGGCACGGCCGCACGCAGTCACTCGGTGAGTTGCAGAAACCGGCGCTGGCGGGCGCGTTCCAGCTGCAGAATGCAGCAGCCGTGCTGGCCGTTATGGAAGCGCTCGGGCTTGAGGCGATGCTCGATGCGGCAACTGTCAATGCCGCGATGCGGCGGTTGACGCTGCCCGGCCGTTTGCAGCGAATCGAAGGGCAGCGCCGCTGGCTGCTGGATGTCGCGCACAATCCGGATGCCGCACGCGTGCTGGGGGACGCGCTGCCGGACATCAACGCGAGCGGCAGGCTCGTCGCGGTATTCGGCGTACTTGCGGACAAGGACGTCGATGGTATCGTGGCGCCGTTGTGCAATGCCGTCGACACGTGGATCGCCGTGCCCGCCGACAACCCGCGCGCGCTGGCAACCGAGGCGCTCGCAGCTCGTGTGGCTAACCATTGCGACAAGCCGTGCCGCATTGCCTACAGCATCGCAGCCGGGCTCGCGCTGGCGGCATCGCTGACGAACGCGGACGACCAGATACTGGTGACAGGCTCGTTCTATACCGTCGGGCCGGCGCTGGAATACCTCGAAAAGATGGAGCCGGCTGTTGTATGAGCTTGCACCGTCGTTGCGAGGCTGCCGAAGGCAGCCATGGCAATCTCGTACCGGTTGGCAGAGTCACGAGCGATGCGAGGTCGCCACGTCGCTACGCTCCTCGCGATGACGATGATGGCTGCGCCACTCGCGACGACGGTGATGGCTGCGCCACTTGCGATGACGGTGATGGCTGCGCCACTCGCGATGACGGTGATGGCTGCGCCACTCGCAATGACGAGGGTGTTGCAGTGGCCAACACTGTCGTCCTATGCTGCATGCTGCATCTTTTGTTGCCACTGTCACGTTAACAAGTGAAATCCGGGAGCCGTCAGTTGGCAGAGTTTATGGATCGCCCTCTCAAGGAACGCATTGTCGGTGCCGTCGTGCTGGTCGTCGTTGCCGTGCTCGTCGTACCGGTATTCCTCGATGGCCCGGCCGGTGACTCGGAAGTGGTGACCGAGACAGTCCTGTTGCCTGGTCAGGAAGGTCAGGCGCGCAAGCAGCAAACCATCGTCCTTAATCGCGACCGTACCGAACCGGTCCCGCCACCCAATGCGTCCCGGGACGAATCGGCTTCCGGTGAAACGGACGAGCCTGAGCCCGACGCGCCTCAGGACACCGCCACAGTGCCGCCACCAGTGGAAAAAGCGCCGGCGGCGCAGCAGCAGGCGGCTCCCGCGGTACAGGAAACAGAACCCGCGCCGTCCGTGCCGGTCGCCGCGCCAACAGGCGGAAATGCCGAATCGGCGGGCCCTGGCGACGTATCCGCGACCGGCATGTGGGCGGTGCAACTCGGCAGCTTTTCCAATCCGCAAAACGCCGAGCGTCTGGCCGCGGAACTCCGCAGCAAAGGCTATGCGGCGTTCCTCAGCCAGCTCAAAAGCAGTTCCGGCCCGCTGCACCGCGTGCGAATCGGACCACAGAAAGATCGCGAAAGCGCGGAAGCCGTTGCGAGGCGGCTGTCGACTGACGGACACAAAGGCCAGGTATTGCCGCATCCCTAAGCGATTCGCCGGCAGCCTGTCGACAGGCTGCCGGAGACCGTGCAATCGGTGGCGGATGCGGGCTAGAATCACGGCCAGTTTCCAAGCCTCGCGAAAAGTCCTGAAATATCGTTACTGATGCCCATTGCCGACATTGTTATTGCCGTCGCGGTCACCATTTCAGTTATCGTTGGATTTGCGCGCGGCTTCGTCAAGGAAGCCATGTCCGTCGCATCACTGCTGATCGCGATCTGGGCCGCATTCAATTTTGGGTCGCACGCGGCGACGCTGAGCGAGAATTTCCTGAGCAGTCCGGGCATGCAGATCTGGTTCGGCCGCATTCTCGTGTTCGTCGTCGTTCTGAGTATCGGCGGGCTGCTTGGCTGGGGTATTGCAAAGCTGGTGCGGCTGTCAGTATTGAGCGGAATGGACCGGACACTCGGCACGTTCTTCGGTTTTGCTCGTGGTGTCGTCCTCGTTGCCGTGTTCATCATCGGCGGCCAGTACGCGAGTTTCGACCAGGACAACTGGTGGCGGGACTCGCGCTTCATTCCGCACATCGCTGTCGTTTCCGACTGGCTGCGGGTCATGGCACCGAAGGGCATGGAATTGTTGCAGCCCGGCGCGGTGCCGGACGACTTTGCGGCAGCTCGCGGCACCGTGCCGCTTCCGAATAGCTGAGCCAGTCCACTTATGTGCGGAATCGTCGGAATAGTTGCCAGTCGCCCGGTCAACCAGGCCATCTACGACGCCTTGACGGTCCTGCAGCACCGCGGCCAGGACGCGGCAGGGATTGTGACCTGGGGTGAAGAGGGTTT
>CAZLNH010000362.1:0-3111 GCA_964560775.1 uncultured Woeseiaceae bacterium
CATGACGAGATCAAAACACGCGCGCATGATACCCAGCGGCCCGGCGGCAAGCACGAGACGTTCGTAGTCGAGTCCCGACATCAGTATCGCGGCGCCGCGGCCTTCCCCGCCCAGCAGGTTGTCGGCCGGAACGCGGCAGTCTTCGAACACCATTTCACCCGTGTCGCTGCCGCGCATGCCGAGCTTGTCGAGTTTCTGCGCCGTCGAGAATCCTTTTGTGCCGCGCTCGACGATGAACGCGCTCAGCTCGTTCTGGCCATCGCTGCTGTCCGTTACAGCGTAGACGATCGTCACGTCCGCCTCCGGTGCATTCGTAATCCACATCTTGTTGCCGTTCAGCACCCAGCTGGCGCCGTCCCGGACGGCGCGCGTACGCATGCCCATGACGTCGGAACCGGCGCCGGTCTCGCTCATCGCCAGCGCGCCGACGTGTTCGCCGGACATCAACGCGGGAAGGTATTTCGCGTGTTGCCCATCGGTGCCCCAGCGCCTGAGCTGGTTGACACACAAATTGGAGTGCGCGCCATAGGACAGCCCGACAGACGCCGATGCGCGGCTGATCTCCTCCATTGCCACGACGTGCGCAAGGTAGCCGAGACCGGTGCCACCCAGAGACTCCGGCACGGTGATGCCATGCAACCCCAGCTCACCCAGTTGCGGCCACAGGTCGCGCGGAAATTCATTGGACTGATCTATGTCCTGTGCGCGGGGGCTTATCGTGTCTTTTGCGAAACCTGCAACAGTCTCGCGCAACAGGTCGATGTCCTCGCCCAGACCGAAATCGAAATCAAACATGACGTTGCTACCTGGTAATCGGGAACGGCGATGACGGGCCCGCCATCGCAGTTACCATCTTCACCCCCGGTCAGCGGTTCCTGAATACCATTTCAGCGGTATGCATAGTCATGTGGCGTCGCGGCCGCGGTCAGCGCCCGAGTGCGTCGATCAACAGCGAAAACAGCTCGAACTGGGAGCTGATGCCGAGCTTCGAGAACAGGTTGCGCTTGTGCACCATGACGGTTCCGGGCGCGATGCCGAGTTCGCGGGCGATCGACTTAGAGGAATGACCGCGCAGCAGGAGCTGGCTGACCTGCCGCTCGCGTTCGGTCAGGACCTCCGCGCCGAGTCCCTCGAAACAGCGTGTCAGCCGCCGGTGGAAATCGTGATCGGTGCCGGTCCCGGCGCTTTCAACATGCAGGACCCACAGCCGGCGCATGGCGGCACGCACGACCGGCTCGATCAGTTCGAGCCGCCCGAGTTCGGCGCGGGTGAACATGCGGTCACGCCGGCCGACAACGAGCACCAGCGTCGAGCGCGGGCTGATGTCCAGCAGGAAATCCATCTCATCGAGCAGGTGCGTCCGTTCACAGTACTGCCGGTAATATTCGCTGGAACGGAATCGATCGGGCAATTGGTCGCGAAATCGGCACAATGCGGGTTTATCGCGCCGTAACGCGAGCTGATAGAGGGGATCGAGCAGGTACGGGCCGGCCAGGTAGCGGGCAAGATAGTGCGCTTCGCCAGCCGGCTCGAGCGTGTGATGCAGCACTTCCGGTCCCGCATCATTGTGAAATGCAATGAGGCACGTACCTTCGTGATTGACCACGAGGCCGATGGCATCAATCAGCGACGCGGCCAGCGTCTCAACATCCCCTGCACTAATGATGCGGGCCGTCGTCGCGTGCCATTGCCCGCTGTCAAATTCTCCGGACATGGTTTACCCGCACGCGCCAGCACACCGGGGTCTGCCCGGGCGCTCAGAACGAGGTGAGAAACGATGCGGCATTGCCGCCGTGGACCTCCGCGCGCTGCGCCGCATGCAGGTAGTCCCGGCCGGTTGGCGCCGACGCGTCATGATTGTCGACGATGCGCCGCACGCGCTGGCGATGGAAAATGGCGAGCTGCGAGCGGATCGGTATAACGTGCGCGCCCGGGTCGTCATACATGGCGCGATGGCGTGCCGGCAGCCGGTACCAGGGCAGCATCATGTCGTGGTGATGCGCGTTATGAAACCCGAAATTCAGTGTCAACCAGTTGGGCCACTCGTATCGCAGCGAGTGCGGGTTGCTGAACGTGTGCTCCTGCTCCCACGCCACGTTGCCCCTGCGCGGCGAACGCGCTGTCTCGAACAACGTCAGGTTGTAACTGTAATCATGTTGCAGGCTGTCCATGAAGCGCAGGACCGTGATCATCAGCAGGTAGGCGACGACGTACAGCAAGGCGACTTTCGGAAAATACAGCAGCAACGCGATAAAAATGCCGCCGCGAATGACAATAACGGCAACGTTTCGTACCCGTTGCGACCGGCGCTCGGGAATGATGAACGACGTAAATACCATGATGAAGTGCATGACCAGGTCGTGCGCCGGTATATAAAACCACTCCAGTGCACGGGTAATCCGCAACGTAACAGGGTGTTCGTGAAAAAATCGCTCGTAGTCGAACCAGACTACGTCGTCATTATCGACATGGTGGCGGAAGTGCTTGTAGCGAATATCTTCGTAAGTACCGTACGAGGCACCGCATAGCCAGCACAGGAAGCGGCCGAGCCGGGCGTTGTGGCCCGCGCGCCCGAACACCAGGTTATGGCCGCATTCATGCACCAGGTAGGCCGCGATGACCATGGCATGCGCGAGCAGCAGTGTCGCGACACCATTGACCGCCGGATTGGCGTGAAACAGGCCAGCAAATCCCAGCAGGTAACCGCCCACGGCATACAGGAACGCCGCCCCGTTATACCGGAGTCCTTCGGGTTCCCGCAGCAGATTGACCAGTAACTTCATATGACATAAGCGGACAGACCAGGCCCGCCGCCCCACAGAGACGCGTTACGTCGCGCCGGCAACGATAACGTCGGCATTGCGGGCTGGCAAGCCGCGCGGCACCACCTGGACCGGTCACGGACCCGGACGGCGAAACCGATTGCCCGGATCGTATAGAATGGCCGCCACCATCGAATAGCAAGGGATCGACTGCATGAAGCTTGTGACCGCCATTGTTAAGCCATTTCGCCTGGACGACGTCCGCAACACCCTGAGCGAGGTCGGTATCCAGGGCATGACCGTCAGCGAGGTCAAGGGATTCGGCCGGCAGCGCGGCCACACTGAACTC
>CAZLNH010000363.1:0-17836 GCA_964560775.1 uncultured Woeseiaceae bacterium
GGCGCGCTCGATGCGCTGACTGGCAACGAGATTTCCTTCGGTGTGTTCTACCTGACGCCGGTCAGCATTGCGGGATGGTATGCGGGGCGGCGCTGGGGTATTGCATTCGCGCTGCTGTGCAGCGTCGTCTGGTTCGCCGTAGAGTGGAACGCCGGCTACTTGTTCTCGAACGCGGCAGTACCGGTTTGGAACGCTTTTGTGCGGCTGGTCTTCTTCCTCGTCGTCGCGCTGCTCCTTGCGGCATTGCGCTCTCAATTCCAGAAGGAAAGCAAGCTCGCAAGAACCGACCCGCTAACCGGCTTGCTGAATGCCCGCGCTTTTCGGGAGCGCCTGACGCACGATATTGCCGTAATCGAGCGAAATGGTGGCGCCCTGACGCTTGCCTACGTCGATGTTGACGACTTCAAACGCGTGAATGACGAGGCGGGTCATGGTGAAGGCGATCGGCTGCTGCGAACCATAGCGGACAGGCTCACAAACGGGACTCGTCGCGCCGACACGGTCGCGCGCCTCGGCGGCGACGAGTTCGGCCTCGTACTACCGGCGACGGACATGGACGGCGCGGCATCCCTGCTCCTTGGCCTTTCGGAAATGCTGGGCCAGATGACCGCGGCAGGCGGACCCGTAACCTGCAGCATTGGCGCCGCCGTGTTCCATGCCTTGCCGGAAGATGCCGAGACGGCTATAGCCGCTGCCGACCGTTTAATGTACGAAGCAAAGAAATCCGGAAGGAACACGCTGGTAGCCGGCATGTACTCGAGGTCGCACCTCGAAGTCGTGCGTGACCTCAAGGCGCCGGCGGATGAAGCGCTCGTCCGCGTTCTGCGATAACGGCAGGATCTCCGGCAACTCAATCCGGAATACGGAACTGAGACAACACCCGGGGATTCCGTATCAAGGAAATTCTGTTTCGCAAACCATTTGCTGCCCGAGAATCCCGCGAATCCGTTGGATATACGGGCTAGAATCAATGCTCCTTCGTTACCGGCATTGACAACCATCGTTACGAAGCCAGCTCAAGTCACGGCCGTATTCCTCCTGCTGCCGCCGCTCGCTTTGGCCGACGGCAGTGCCGTGCTTGACGGCAAGGTCGACAGCATCAGCGCGGCAGACTGGCACGTCAGCGAACTCGACATGCGGCTCGAACTGACAGATGCCGGTCTCAGCGGACGTTTGCGCATTGCCCGCATTGAGATACCTGCGGCCGGCCTGGACCTCGCCGATACACATATCGACTGCGAGCAGGTCCGTCTCACTTCGGCGCGATTCGCCTGCGAACGCGGCGTGCTGGACGCGAACCTGCCCGGCATTGGCCGCCACCGCGTCGCTGTGCAGTTCACATACGAACGGCAGACGGGCACGACGCACATCACTCTTCCGCAATTGCCTGTCGCCGGCAGCAATGTCCGCGTACGCGCCAGCGTGGACGACACAACGAGCACCGTCCGCTTTGACGGCGACGCATTGCAACTCGATGCACTCGTCAACTTCGCGAACGCTTTCGGCGCCGGCCTCGACGATCTCACTGCCGCAGGACAGGCAGCGGTCTCCGGCACGCTCGAGACACGTGTCGACGGCTCGCTCGAAATATCGCTCAATGCAAAACTGTTCGATGCATCGCTTGCGAACGCAGCTGGTACGGCCGTCACGGACGCCCTGCGCGGAAACCTCGAATTTACTGCCCTGCATGAACTAGCCGGCTGGCAGATCGATGGCAGTGTCACCGCCGACCGTGGCGAGGCCTATCTTGAGCCGGTGTATGCAAACCTGTCAGAGCATGCGGTCGAGCTGCGCGTCACAGGTATGACGACGGCGGATTTCGTCAGTTTTCGCATCCCGCAATTTCATGTCGAGCAACAGTCGCTGATGACGCTCGACGGCAAAATAGCGGTGACGCTGCCCGGCGGCGATGCCGCGTCGGCACTCGACGGCCGCATCGAATTTATGGACACCTCGGTCGCCGCGGTGTACTCCAGCCTGCTGCAGGTTCTTGC
Source organism: uncultured Woeseiaceae bacterium (assembly GCA_964560775.1). Classification (GTDB taxonomy): domain Bacteria; phylum Pseudomonadota; class Gammaproteobacteria; order Steroidobacterales; family Woeseiaceae; genus Woeseia. Next base: position 1,995 of record CAZLNH010000363.1, read on the forward strand.
CGCCGGCTCGATCCTCGGCGATCTTGAAACGGCCGGACGCGTGTCCGGTGCACTTACGTTCGCCGACAGCACACTGGCCGCGGCCAACATCGAGTTCGAGGATGTCGCACTCGACGACCGGCAGCGGCGCTTCGCATTGTACGGTCTGGACGGCCGGATCGAATGGCCGGGCCCCGGCGCCGAAGCGGGCGTTGCATCTCCCAGTCAGCTGGCCTGGGACGGCGCCGCCGCGTTCGGTATCGTGCTTGGCGGCGCGACGCTCGACGCAAGGCTCGGCGGCAACGACCTGGAGTTACTAAGGCCCCTGCGAATTCCGACGATGGGTGGCGCACTTACGATCAACCGGCTCGAGTTGCAAAACTACGGCAGCGATGAGGCGCGCGGCCTGCTGGATGCGCAACTCGAGCCTATCCAGCTCGGGCAGCTGACGGGGGCGTTCGGCTGGCCGGCCTTCTCCGGGTCCCTGTCGGGCCAGCTGCCAACCCTGCAGTACGAAGGTAACGCCATGACCGTTGGCGGCCGCCTGACGGCGCGCGCCTTTGACGGGGACATTGAAGTTGAAAACCTGCGCCTGGAGCAGCCGTTCGGGCGGGTGCCGCGACTCTACGGCGACCTGCGCCTGCGCAATCTCGACCTGGAACGAATCACGAGCACGTTCTCCTTCGGTCTCATTCAGGGACGGTTAAGCGGCGACGTGACAGGCTTGGAACTGGTTGACTGGAGTCCGGTTGCCATGGATCTGCACGTATACACGCCGCCGGATGACCCGAGCCGGCACCGAATCAGCCAGCGCGCGGTCGAAAACCTCGCCAGCGTCGGCGGCGGCGGTGCGGCCGCCGCGCTGTCGTCCGGCCTGCTGAAATTCTTCGAAGTATTCGCGTACGACCGCATCGCGTTGCGCTGCGTCCTCGTCGACGGTACCTGCGCGATGAGCGGCGCCGGCGCTGCCGGAGATGGCCCGTTCGGCCGTGGGTACTACATTGTCAAGGGCAGCGGCCTGCCGCGCATCGACGTCATCGGTTATCGAAACAGGGTAAGCTGGCAGAGCCTCGTGAATCAGCTTACGAACATCACAAAAAGCGAAGGGCCGGTTGTAAGATAGGCCAATCCCGAGATTGCATCATCCCGCTGGAGAGCATCCCCAATGAATAAAGTCGCACTGACCATCGCCGTATTTCTTGCCACGTTTATCGCCGCCTGCGTGACGATCAACGTGTACTTTCCGGAGGCAGCCGCTACTGAAGCTGCCGATCGCATCATCGACAAGGTCCGCGGCGAAGAGCAAGACGGCGGCGCGTCGCTCACCACCCCGCAAGGTACGATCCATGAACAGCCGGTACTGCTGGCATTCGCCCGTGGCATAAGCGGCTTCTTGATCAACGATGCCAATGCGCAGGAGCCGGTCAACTTCGACAAGCCGTCGCCGGAGAAACAGGCGCTCGAGAGCGCGCTTGCACAGCGATTTCCCCAGCTGAAGCCTTATTACGATTCCGGGGCAATCGGCCTGACCGATTCAGGCCTGATTGAAATTCGCGACCGTGGACTGGTCCCGCTGAAGGACCGCAACAGCGTCGTGCAACTCGTCGCCGCACAAAACAACGACTGGAATGCGCTCTACAGCGAAATCGCGCGCCTGAACGGACACCCGGAGTGGCAGGACGATATTCGCCGCACGTTTGCGCAGCGCTGGATCGTGAAAGCCGACAAGGGCTGGTATTACAAGGAAGGTGGAAGCTGGAAGCAGAAGTAATTGTGCTGGTTATTTGTGCGACAGGACACTGGATGCGGAGACGTTGACCATGATCGAACCACGCGAGCTGGTTAAGCGCTGGGTAGATGCATTTAACCGCGCTGATGCAGATGCAGTAGCGGCATTCTATGCCGAAGATGCGGTTAACCACCAGGTTGTCCAGGACCCCGTCGCAGGTCGTGATGCGATCAGGGAAATGTTCGCCCGTGACTTTGATCGGGCAACGATGGTTTGCCAAATCGAGAACATCTTTCAGGATGGCGATTGGGCCATACTGGAATGGAAGGACCCCAAAGGGCTACGCGGGTGCGGCTTTTTTAACGTAACCGGAGATCAAATCGTATTTCAACGTGGCTATTTCAATGAACTGTCATTCCTCCGCCAACAGGGCTTGCCTCTTCCAGCAAAATGAACCCCAGCGATGGCTGCATCGTTCAAGAATGTAATTGGCTACACCGATCTCGTGCGCGACGAACTGCCTGCCGACTCGGCGGCGCGGGAATTCATCATCGAGGCGATGGACCTCAGCTGATCACTTCCCAGGTACCGTCGGAATTGCGACAAGCGGTACGTTCTTCAGCGTCCGCTCCCTGCTCTGTCTCAACCTGAAATTCGAATTCCCGGCACGGGCGACCACTGCGGTCATACGTTTCGCTCGGCGTCACACGGAATTCGTTGCCTGTATCCGGATTCACCCAGGTTGACGCTTCACCGGTGCGATTCTCTTCCAGTGCCAAGGCAGTCTGTTGCAGGTCGTCCTCTTCCATGCGTGCACCGATCCGCTCACCGACAACACTGCCCAACAATGCGCCTGCGACGATCGCGACAGTTTGACCGCTGCCGCCACCTACTTGTGAACCCGCGGCGGCGCCCGCAACACCGCCGAGAACCTGCCCGGTCGTAGATTTGTCCAGCTTTGCTTCCTGTCCCGAACAAGCGGTCAGTGCCGCGCTGACCCCGAGCAACAATGCCAGCGTCAAATGTCCTGTGCCACTGGTATGTCGTTTAATGTCCATGGTTTTTCCTCCGTCTCAATAGTGGCAATAGTTGCCGGTTCCCGAGCCGAATACCAAGGCACCAGTCGGGCGAATACTGCAACAGAGTCCCTGCAATTGCTGTGCCAGCCGCAGGAAAGGAAAAGTGCTTGTGCATGCCCGAGACTCCGCCGCTACGGCACGGACACGCGGGATCGTCCAAGGTAGTTTCTGCACAGGATGGCAATTTTTGCCGATGAGCTCTGGCACACCCATCCATTTTCCACAAATCCTGCACTGCGGAATGCGTCAAGCTATCCTGGTCGGGTGCCGTACTTGCCTTGACTAGTATTAATTAAACGGTCGCTCACTGCTTCACCAGCCCGGAATAGCGTAATCTCAGACCCAGGGTGCTGACTCGTCTACGTCGGGTGCAGCGTAGCCGGGCTCGAGTGTGAAACAGAATATCGCACCCTTGTCCGGTTCGCCGTCGGCCCAGATGCTGCCACCGTGTCGCCGTACGACCCTGGCTGCAATATCCAGTCCGAGCCCAAGGCCTTCCGTGTTTCCATTGTTATCCAGCCGCCTGCAGGCATGGAACAGTTGCCCACGCAATTTTCTGTCAAAGCCTACGCCGTTATCGCGGACACTGTATATTGCTACACCGCTTCGGGTTTCGGATCGAACCTGGATTTTCCGATTTTCCTGAGTCCGCGTGTACTTCAATGCGTTACTCAGCAGATTCATGATCAGCGTCCTCACGAGGACCAGGTCTGCCGTTGCCGGTGGCAGGTCGTCTACGACGAACTCGACCTCCGGCCCCTGTTCCGCCGCGCTCAGCTCGCTGAACACGTCTTTAACTACCTCGGTCATCGCTACCGTGTGTGGATTGAATGTCCTGTGAGACACAATCGACAAACCCAACAGCCGATTCAGGATATCTGTCATGCGGTCAACGCCTCGCGATGAGCGCTGCAAGGCATCCATGCCAGCCGTGTCCAACACATTCGCGTACTGCTGCTGCAATAGTTGTATGTTCACGGAAATCGAGTTCAGGGGATCTCGCTGGTCATGCGCGACTGAGTCTGTAATCGTCTCGAGATCTGTCGAACGATCGGCCAGTTCCGAGGTTCGTTCATCTATTTGCTTCTCGAGGTCCCGGTTCAGCTCGGCGAGTTTCCGTTCGGCAACTTCTGCTGAGAGTGCTCGCGAGCGAGCGCGGTCGTTCTCGAAAGTGAGAAGCCCTACCAACAACGCCATGCCCAATCCAGCGATTAGAATTCCGTTCACCGCCGGTGTCGTCAATGACCCGGTCAATGACGGGGTCGGCGTATGCTCGACACGCCACACCACACCCATAATGTTCTCAATCATGCCGTCTCGCACCCAGTTTTCAGGGATATCGCCAGCGGCTCCATCACGCTGGAAAAGAACGACATCGCCCCATTCCACCAGGATTGCGTAACCCGGTGATTCGTCCTGCAACAAGTGACCTAACATCTTGTGTGAATCAAGAATGGCTACCAGGCGGCCACTGCCGTCCGAAGTCGTCGTCACAATATGCAATTCCGCTGTCTTGTGACCCGCATCGTCACGAACGATGGGTTCCAATAAGCCCTCGCCTGGTAGTTGGCCGGCGGCGGACAGTATTTTTTCGTAGTTCGCCCATTCCTCGTCAGTGGGTCGATAGTCGAGGACAGGGTTCTCGGCTGTACGCAGGTAACGGATGCCGCGTTCCATGTCGCTCCAGATCACAACTTCAAGCCCGGGGAAATGCGCTTGTTCGATTGCAGCATCCGATGCCCATTGGTCGCGTGGCTGATGACCGTAACTGGCCCAGTAGTCCCGCACGTCGCGAAACGCGCGCAGCATCGAGTTGACGTGTCGAATCAGCGTACTGCGCGCTGCGTAGGACTCCGCTTCCGCGATCCGCGCGACCTGCGCGGTCTGGTAATTGTGCAGCGCTTTCCAGACGAGAACGGTCAGGATGCAGACTGACAGGGCGGTCAGAATTGAGACAGTCAATCGCTTCATCGAGGCTTGGGCTCCGGAAGACGTAACCAGTATACAAGCTTATTTAACATCTGATGTTACCGGCCTCCTCGACATCGCAGCGTTGGATCGCTGGATACCCCATGGCAAGCCCGGCACCGTTGCACGGCACCGTTGCAAATGGCAAGGCCGGCACCGTTGCACCGGCCGGCACCGTTGCAAATGGCAAGGCCGGCACCGTTGCAGGTACCGTTGCAAGATTGCCCCATTCTTTGTTTATAACGTCCAATTCCGTGTCCTCCCGGACTGTTAACCGGCTGGTACCAGCGGTAAAATTTGCGCATCTTTGTAAAGATGCGTTTTCGGCCTTCAGCAGCCCGTTCAACAGCGCCATACGGCATTTTTGCTCGGTCGAACGTGCCAAAGTGACGCCCCTGTTGTACTAATGCAAGTCCAATACCATAGTGGCCTTGCGTAGCTGCTCTCTGGCACAGGAATTGCTAGTTATCGTCTGCACAACAAGGAAAAACGGATGGACGTATTGATTGTTGAAGACGATGCCGCAGTAGAACTGGGATTGAGGCGTACGCTGGAGTTACTGGACCCCGGCATTTCTGTGCATTCGGTTTCGAATTTGATTTCCGCGAAGGCAATCCTGGAGAGTAACCAGCATTTCGACGTCGCACTTGTCGATCTTGGCTTGCCGGATGCGACGGGCATCGAAGCGCCAACAACGTTGAAAGCCATCCGTGAGGACTTGACCATTGTCGTTATTACCGGCAACAGCTCCTCGGAAATCGCAGTGCGCCTGATACGTCAGGGCATCCAGGATTACATACTGAAGAGCGAAGCATCCCCGGAAGGCGTTCTTCGATCGGTGCGGCTGGCCTGCGAACGGCATCGCCGCGAGAAGAAGCTGCAGAAGTTGGCCTATATCGACCAGCTTACAGGAGCGCTCAACAGGCGCGGCCTGCTCGCTGCCGTCGAGGAAGCCTTTGACTCGGCAGCACGCCTGAATATCTCTGCGGCATTGCTCACGCTGGATATCGATCACTTCAAGGAAATCAATGACACGCACGGACATCCGGTCGGCGACGCGATCCTGGTGGAAACCAGCCGCAGAATATCTCACTGCATTCGCAAGAACGATATTTTCGGACGCATAGGCGGCGACGAGTTCCTGGTTATTCTTAACGGCTTTTCGGGTCCGGATAGCGTTCCCGCCATGGCGGCGAAGATGCTGGACTGCTTCGCTGAACCTTTACCCGACCTGCCGCCAATAACTATCAGCATCGGGATCGCGCTGGTCCCTGACCACGCCGATGCCGTGTATAGCTGGATGAAAAAATCCGACGACGCTCTCTATAGCGCCAAGCGCAACGGTCGAAATCGCTGGACGATGTACGATCCCACGGAGATAGTGGATGATGGGGAGTACAATGGGCGCGGGACTACCAATCCATTGGTCAAACGAAAGTCCGCTGATTTATGAAATTCACGCGACAGGTACGGAATCCGTGATGCATAAGCGAAGGAACGATATGCCGGCTAGCCGGGAACATGCCGATCAGCTCCGCGACGCGTTGCACGCCATGAACAACGCACTCAATTCGATATCAATGCAAGCAGAGTTGGGCAGGCTGTATGCCGAACGCAACGACGTGGTGAAAATTGACGAGGCTTTGCAAACCATCATGGCCCAGAGCACGCACTTGCGCGGCTTGCTGCAGCAGGCCCATACCTTGTTCATCGCTCCGCACGAGATGAAAGCAGGCGATTCCTGAGGAACAGCCCGGTGGCAGCTTCTCGCTTTCCCTGGTGCGGAGCCCGCAACTATGGCAAGGCGAACCGACAAAGAGCCGTGGAGCGGAGCGAAGTGCCCGAACACCTCAAATTCCGGCGCCGGGCCTCTGCGTTTTCCCCGGGGCGATTGTGCAATTTGTACAGCCTTGGCGTAACTATTGCCGAGTTTCGCAGCTCGGGCCGGCCGGCCACTCAATGACGCCGCTTGTCGGCCTCCGCGAAGAGGCTGCGTGGTATATATCTTGCAATTGTTCGGTGGCGCGTAGCCCGAGCCCCGTCAACAGGCAACGCCGCGTGCAATTTATTGTAGTTGTGGTGCCCTATGAGTTCTGACAGCAGCGCAATCCCCGCTGAAAAATCCGCCGAGCAAGGCGCCAGCACAAATTCAACAGTGCATGGCAAACAGTTGGTCTGGATACGCTCAGCGGCCTTGTCAGGCATTTTCTTCCTGACGTTGATGTACACGATGTATTTCGCCGCAGCGCTAATTATGCCGATCGTGCTCGCCCTGTTGCTGAGTCTGGCCCTGTCACCGGTTGCCAGCCTGCTGGAACGCTTGTATGTGCCACGGCCCATCGGCGCCTTGCTGGTGATACTCGCGGTCACTGGAATCATGGTGGCGGCGGTTTATGCCCTGGCGTCACCGGCGGCGAAGTGGCTGGAAAAGGCTCCAAGGGAATTGCAAAAGATGGAGTACAAGCTCGCGTGGGTCAAAGAGCCGATCCGGAAAATCGAAGCAACGAGGGAACAAATAGAGGACCTGGCGACCGCCGGGGACAGCAGCGAATCGACAGCGGCCGCGTCAGAATCTTCCCAACCCTCCTTCAGCCTGATCAAAATAGTGCTTACCCGCACTCCGGAGGTATTGTTTAGCATTGCAGTGATGCTGATCCTGCTTTATTTCCTGCTAGCGGCGGGCGACGCTTTCCTCAAAAAGCTGGTGCGCATTGCTCCGTCCTTACGCGACAAGATTCGGGTGGTCGAAACCGCGCGTGATATCCAGCGGCACGTATCTGTCTACCTTGGCACTATTACTCTCATTAATATAGGTGTGGGAATGGTTGTCTCACTCGGCATGTACCTGGCGGGCATGCCGAACCCGATACTTTGGGGCGCGATGACAGGCGTACTAAACTTCATTCCGTACCTGGGCGTTGCGATCAGCATTGTTATCGTCACGTTTGCCAGTTTGCTGACCTTCGAAACCATCGGACAAGTTCTGTTGCCTCCCGCGATCATTTTCGCAATCAACGTAATCGAGGGCCAATTTATGACGCCCATAATCACAGGCCGCCGGCTGGCGTTGAGTCCCGTGGCAATTTTTGTCACGCTCGTGGTTCTTGGCTGGATGTGGGGCATCATCGGCGTGCTTATCGCCGTGCCGGTACTCGCATCGATCAAGCTCGTGTGCGATCAGATTGAACCTTTATCAGGCGTGGCAACGCTACTAGGGCGGGACTGAAACACCGCCTCAGTTCGCCCAGTGGGACGTCAGCTCTGTGCATCGACGAGCCGTGACAGCTCGTTGACATCGACCGGCTTTCTCAAGTAGGCAACAGCTGACAATGCTTCGGCAGCCTCATCCAAATCCGCGATGCCAGACACAAGTAACACTGGCACGTCGGCGAAGGCCGGCCGCTTGAGCAGCGACCGGCGCAGCTCCCAACCGTCCATCACTGGCATCGTGAGATCGAGAATGATCATGCACGGAGGACCCGCCATCAGGTCGAGCCGGTCAAGAGCTTCCCGCCCGTTAGCGGCCGTGACGACAGCATGACCCCAGTGCCTGATCAAGTATGCCAGCCCTTCGCGCAATTCCGGATCGTCATCGACCACAAGGATCTCGTGAGTACCTCTCTTGGCCAATCTCTGCTCCTTACTTTTGCCGTGCCAGCCCTGTCACCTTGACTCTTGCCGCGCCAGTCCAGTCACCTTGCTGGCTTGAACAAAGGCTGACACGTTCGCCGGTGGACCCGCGGCATGCCGCGGCACCACATTCAATGTTGAATCACGAAATGCACCCGGCCGCAGGCTATCGCATTGGCTCTTGACGACGGCATAGCACTCACAACTCAGTTTCTCGAGCTTTTCCCGGTCCAGAACCCTGATGTGTCCGCGATGATAATCGATTGCGCCGCGCTTTTTCAGATCTCCGGCTGACGCGGTTACGCCCTCGCGACGCACACCCAACAACTCGGCGATCTTTTCCTGAGTCAACGCTATTACGTCTCCGGAGAGACAATCAACGGCCCTGAGAAGTTTGCGGCACAATTGCTGCTCGAGCGAGTGATGACGATTGCAGACCGCTGCCTGACTGATCTGGACGACCAGCGACTGTATGTAACGCAGGATCAGCGAGCGCATTTCATTATCTCGATTAAGTAATTCCTTCAACAGCCGTGTCGGCATGCGGTAAGCTGACCCCGAACATTGCACCATCGCCTGGCTGCAGGGATTTCCGCCGCCGGTGAGCGCATCGATACCGACCATGCCTTCGTTGCCGACAACAGCCACCTCCACCGATTTTCCGTTCTCGATTACGGCCAGCAATGAGATCATTGCGTCATTGGGAAAGTAAACGAAGCGCTCCGCGAGTCCGGCCTCGTGAATGACGGAGCCAAAGGGCAGGTCCACGAGCTCGAGATCGCCTGCGATCTGGTCGCTCATTGTTTGCAGCACCGCGAGCAGCTTGTTCTGCGATCGCTCAGGCGGCTTTGACATCGCGTACGTCACTTTCATGGAATAGTCTCCTGGGCAAGTATTACCCTCTCCGTTGCAAGGAGCGGGCCAATGCCTGCACGGCAGCCAGGACGCGGCAATTGTTGAGTTTCAGGCACTTCCATTGGAAGGTCTTACAATTTTGTTGGAAAACTTTTCCCGGGGATATCGCCTGTCCAGGCTGGCGACTGCCCGGCGATGCGCCTGTGACAGTACCTGTGCCTGCTATACGGTGCGGAACCGTGCTGGAAGATGATGATTGTTGTCCGTTGCTGTTGTAGGCGCGGGACAGCGCATCGTCAACGCTCAGCGATAATCGGAGACGGCATTGGACATGGCGAAAACCAGGCGACCCGGAGGCTCGATGGCACTCGTTGTATCGACAAACATTGCAGCCGAGAGAAGGCGCGAACTGATCGCGAGGCCGGCACGCTCTGCCGCGGTCAGGGAAATTTCGAAGCGCACCCGTTGGTCTATGATTTCGAAATTGATCATAGCGCCCACTCTGAGCGCCCCCGGCGAATCGGTCACCACAAGGCAGGGACGATCCTCGATGCTCTGCACCTGTTCCGCAAGCCTGTCGGTCTGGTCATCACCTATGAACAAGACCGCCGCGTCGCGCACTTCGCCGATAGACTGCAAACGGCGAACCTCGATCGGCCGGCCCTGGATCGCCCGTCCGGGCAGGAACTTTTCGAGCTCGGCGGCGACTTCATCTGCACCAAGAACCGCAATTTCGAAAACTTCGTCAGAGGTCGACGTCTCCGGCCATTGCACGAAGGTCGCGAAGTGATAAATAAACGCAGCCTTGACTTCCTTTGCCTCGTACAAAACATCTTGCGCGATGGCTTGCGAAGGCAGGCAATGCAGTGCGACCGCAACCAGTATCGCGGAAAGAAACCAGATGCGATTTTGGGGACTCTGCAGTGCCTGGACGGTTTGCCGTTTCACACCGAGGCACCCGGTTTTGCCTTTTGTTGATCAGCCGGCAGCGACTCCAGAATTTCCCGGATGCGCGCCAGATCGACCGGCTTCACGAGGTACCGGGCAAAGCCCGCCTCGGTTGCCAGGCGCCGGTCCTCTTTTTGGCCCCATCCGCTGACGGCGACCAGGTAGAGGTTGGCAGACAGTCGCTTGGTCAGTCGCCGGGCAAGCTCATATCCGTCCATGGTCGGTAACCCGATGTCCAGGAAAGCGAAGTCTGGCTTAAAGGAAGCGGCTTCTGCAAGTGCTTCGGGAGCATCATGTGCGACCCTGACGTCGTGGCCGAGATTTTGCAAAAGTACGCACAAACTGGTAGCGAAATCGACATTGTCGTCCACTAACAGTATACGATAGCGTGAGTAGTCCGAACTCGGCGGGCGCATCTCCGCCTGCGCCACGGCCGACGCTGCCTGCAAGGGCATGCGCACGCTAAACGTGCTGCCCCGGCCGCGGCCTTCGCTTTTTGCCTCTATCGTGCCGCCATGCAGCTCGACCAGGTGTTTTGCCAATGCCAGGCCTACGCCGAGCCCCGGCTGGCCGTGCAGATCCGGATTTTCGTCCTGGACAAACATGTCAAATATGACGGGCAAGGTTGCTGCCGAGATACCCTTGCCCGAGTCGCTAACGGCAATACAGGCGCTGCCCTCGTGCACCTCAACGCTGAGCGCTATGCGGCCTTCGGACGGCGTGTACTTTGTGGCGTTGTTCAGCAGGTTCGACAGTACTTGCGAGAGGCGGACAGGGTCGGCCTGCAGATACACCGGTGCGTCCGGAGAGCTGATCGAAAGGGACTGGTGCTTGAATTCCAGTAACGGCCGCACCGTGTCCACCGCGCTTTTGAGCACTTCGGCCAGCTCGACCGACTCCTTGCGAATCGTAAGCTTGCCGCGTGAGATTCGGGATACATCCAGCAAATCTTCCAGCAGCCGGATCATGTGGCTCAGTTGACGGTTGATGATTGCGCGGGCGTTTTTGGCGCTGTCCAGCGGCGTGTCGGGCAAATCCAGGAGCGTCAGAGCATTCACCATTGGCGCCAGCGGATTCCTCAGCTCGTGTGCCAGGGTGGCCAGGAACTCATCCTTGCGCCGGTCGGCGAGGCGTAATGCTGTCTCGGCGTTGCGTCGTTCGTCAGACTCCTCTTGCAACTTGCGATTGGACTCTTCCAGGTCCTGCTGACGCTTGCTGACCTCCCCGAGCATTGCGTTAAAAGCGTCAACCAGTGTGCCGATTTCATCGTCAGTGGTACGCGGGGCCCGCAACTTGAAGTCGCGGTCACGGATAATTCTTTGCGCGACGTTGGTCACTGCGAGTATCGGGCCTGTCACGCTGCCCTGCAGCCATAGTGACAGAAGTGTGGCGACCAGCAGGCTCGCGGCCATAATGGCGCCGAGGATCAGCAAGTAGTCCTTGATGCGGTCAGCGAGTTGGTAGTTCGCCTGCAGGAACACGGAACCGAGCACCTCGCCGTTCTGCACGACCGGGTGAAAAAGGCTCAATTCGTCGCCCGCGACTCGCGGACCGATCGGCTGGATCGAAACAGGAAACGTCACCTCGGCCGTGCCACGTCGATAGGTGGCGAAGAGGTCACCATCGCGCGTATAAATGGCGCCGGCAACGATGCCGGTGCGGTTCGCGAGCAGCGCCAAATTGGCGTCGGCGGCCTCCGGGTCATTAAAAGCCAGGGCCGCCGCAGTATTCGCTGCCAGAATGTCTGCCTGTGTCGTCAGGTCATATACCAGGAAATCCTCGTACTTGCGCGCCTCGTAACTTAGCAGAGCAATCATGGAAACCAGGAGCGCCGCGAACGTAGTGATGATGATAATGACCATCACTTTGCGGCGGACTGAACCGGTTATCCCTTTTGTTGTCATTTTTTCAGGCTATACTCGGGCTGTTCCATGGGCGCGTGCTGCGATAGTAAAGGATGGTAGCCACAAGCCCAAATCTTGTTTGCTGACACCGGATGCTAATTTGCCGACCGCGCTGATCGCCGAGGACCTGCCGCGCTGCGCGTCGCACGTGCCGGATAGGTGGACCGCCCTCCACTGGTCTCACTGTCCAGGCGGCTGGCTGGCTTTCCGTTATATTTTCCTTGCCACCATACTGACCGCCCTGTGCAGCCCTCCTGCGCGCGCCGCCGCAGATCTTTTCGATCGCACCATCGAAGAACTGGGCGAATTGCGCGTCACCAGTGTATCGCGACGCAGCGAACCCATGAAGGAGACCGCCAGCGCGATCTACGTCATCACGGCGGAGGACATAAGGCGTTCCGGCTACAACAGTATTCCTGAGATATTGCGCCTGGCGCCGGGCGTCGAGGTTGCCCGGGAGGGCGCGCATTCCTGGACGATCTCGATCCGCGGCTTCAACAGCGACCTGTCAAACAAGTTGCTGGTGCTGATTGACGGGCGCAGTGTCTATTCCCCGCTTTATGCGGGTGTTTTCTGGGATGCACAGGACACCTTGCTGCAGGACATCGAGCGCATCGAAGTCATATCCGGACCCGGCGGCACGATGTGGGGAGCCAACGCTGTTAATGGCGTAATCAATATCATCACCCGCTCTGCAACGGAGACAAATGGCTTTCTCATGGAACTTGGTACCGGCGACGAACAACAGGCTGTCATCGGCCTGCGGCACGGATGGAGCCTTAGTAAAGATCTCGCAACGAGAGTTTATGCAAAATACTCGGAACATGAGCCTTCGCTGCAAATGTCCGGTGACAATGGAGTGGACGAGTCGCGGACGGCTCGTGCAGGTTTTCGCATGGACTGGGAACGCGATAACAATACAGATGTGACACTGCAGGGTGACGTATACACATCGGAACTTGGGGCCTTCCTGCCGGGCAGTTTCACGTTGGGCACCCTGCCCGGTCCGGAATTCGAGGGTGATGTCGATATTGCCGGCCACAACCTGCTGGCTCGCTGGCTACACCGCCTGGACGGTGACGCGACTCTGCAGTTTCAGGGTTACTACGATCACACAGCGCGAGACATTCCAAACATCTTCGACGAGCGCCGGGACACGCTCGACCTGGATTTCCAGCATCAGTTCCGATACGGAACCCGCCACAACATTATCTGGGGCGCAGGTTTTCGCCTGACCAGCGACCGCTTGAAAAACACTATATTCGCAGCGTTTGTGCCGGACGAGCGAACCGATCGTACTTACAGCCTGTTTGCCCAGGATGAAATCGCATTAATTCCCGACAGGTTATTCCTGACGGTCGGCACGAAACTGCAAAAGAATGACTACACGGACTTCGAATTGCAGCCCAACCTTCGCATTAATTGGATGGCCAGCGAGCGCCAGTCACTGTGGGCTGCCGTATCACACGCCGTGCGCATCCCGGCGCGTCTCAATACGGATTTGCGTCTCACGGTTCCGGTTAGCGTTCCCGGCTTGCCCGTGCCACTTTACGTCAATGTCAGTGGCAACGAGAACTTCCGGTCAGAGGACCTGACTGCCACTGAAGTCGGCTACCGTTTCGGGATTTCACAGGACCTGTCCCTGGACGTCAGTCTTTTTTATAACCAGTACGACAACCTGCAGACCCAGGAAGCGGGGCCGATCTCGGCTGTCGGCGACCCGCCCGAGTATCTCTTGTTACCGGCCACCCTGCAAAATGGCATGGAAGGCGATACGTCGGGGGGATCGCTGGTCGTGAACTGGCAGCCGCTTGCTGCCTGGAGATTGCAGTTCCAATACGACTATCTCGACATGGACCTTTCACTGAAACCAGGTGCGACAGACACCGGCGCGCTGGGCATCGCCGGAAACAGTCCATCGAACCAGGCCGCGTTACACTCCTTCCTGGCATTACCGTACGACCTCGAGTTTTTCACCAGCATCCGCTACACCCATGAGTTGCCCAGCTTCGACATACCGGACCGCACTGCGGTCGACCTGAGCCTCGGCTGGCGTCCGGCCGTCAATCTCCGCACATCGCTGACAGTACGCAATCTCACCGACGACACTCACCTCGAATTTGGCGGTGCCAACCTGATCGAACGCAGTGTTTACCTGAGGGCGGTTTGGACTTTCTAGCCCGGACAGCTCACAGCTCGCCCGGGTAGGGGCTCAACAGCCTCCAGCAGCAGGTCGTGCAGCAAATCGAGCTGCATCGGCTTGACCACGTATCGATGGAAGCCGGCCTTTTGCGCGCGATTACGGTCAGCCTCGCTGCTGAATCCGCTGAGGGCGATCAGAGGGATGCTCATGAACTCGCCCTGCCGGCGCAGCTCCTGCGCCACCTCGAAGCCGTCCAAATCCGGCAGGCCGATGTCCAGCAGAACGACCTGCGGTTTGAACTCCATAGCCGCCTCGATCCCGTCCCTGCCGTTGTTCGCGACACGGACCTCGAAAGCATTCGTGTTCGCGAAATACATCTCGATACTGGTGGTCATGTCGCTGTTATCGTCGATTACCAGCAGGCGCACAGGGGCGGCTAAATTGCGGGCGACGCGGGAGATCGGTTCCGCCGGGCGCACGTCGGTCGGCTCCGCCAGTGGCAGGGTTACAATGAACTCCGAGCCGCGGCCTGGCCCGTCGCTGGTCGCGCGAACGGTGCCGCCATGCAGGTCGACGAGGCTCCGGACGAGCGCGAGGCCGATACCGAGACCCGATCGATTGCGGGCGCCGCCAATGTCGGCCTGTGTAAATAACTCGAAGACATTTTCGAGCATATCCGGCTCGATGCCGGCGCCGTCGTCTTTCACGCGAACGATCGCGGATCCCGGCGAGCTCACTCCCTTTTCCATTGTCAGGCGAATGGTGCCGCCCGGCTCGGTGAACTTCACAGAATTGCTCAGGAGATTGCAGAACACCTGCGTCAGCCGCAGCGAATCGCCATCGACGTGCAACGGCTCCGCCGGTTCTTCCACGACCAGCGAGTGGCCGTGTTCATCGACCAGGGCGCGCGTAGCATCCAGCGAATGGCTCATTACCTCCTTCAGGTCCAGGACCTCGCGCTGCAACTGAACCCGGCCGGTCTTGATTCGCGAAACGTCCAGCAACTCGTCGATCAGCCGTTTGAGGTGACGCAGCTGCCGCTGTAACAGCTCGCGCGTCCAGACTATCCGATTCTCCGCCGGTGAATCCGTATCGAGCAGATCCACGCCGCTTTGCATGGCTGCCAGCGGATTCCGCAGCTCGTGTCCCAGCACGGATATGAACTCGTCCTTCCGCCGAGCGGCATCGATCAGCATCGCTTCAGCGCGCTCCCGCTCGGCCACTTCGGATACAAGCTCTTCGTTCGCCCGCTCCAGGGTCCGGTTCAGCCGTTGCAGCTCGCGGACGTTTTCGGCCTGCGACCGGGCGTGCGCCTCGGCGAGTTCGTCGTTCATCGCGGCAAGGCGTTCGTTGAGATCCGCAAGCTCGCGCCGCTGGCGATAGAGCTCCACCAGCACCGAGATCTTGCTGCGCAGAATCTCCGGCACGACTGGCACGTTGACGTAGTCAGCCGCACCCATTTCGTAGCCGCGCAGCCGATCCTGGTCCGACAAATGAACGCCCGTCACGAAAATGATCGGCGTCGGTCCGACCTCCGGGTCATTGCGGATCAGCGCCGCCGTCTCGAATCCATCCATGCCGGGCATGCTGACGTCGAGCAGGATCGC
>CAZLNH010000364.1:0-2189 GCA_964560775.1 uncultured Woeseiaceae bacterium
CAGTGAGCATAGAGCGATTACCGGGTTGCTTCAATAAACCGTCGTCGCGAGCCGCAAAGCGGCGTGGCGATCTCGTTCTGCCGGCAGAGGGGGCATCGGTGCGACGTCGCCACGGCGCTTTGCGCCTCGCGATGACAAAAAAAAGGCCCGGCGAACCGGGCCCAGAGGCGGGGGATACTTAATCGAGTACGTTATGCGGCGGAGCGCTGCTCGTCTTGTGACGCAGTCTTCAACCAGGCTTCCAGCTGGTCGGCGCCGCCGATGCGCTTACCGTTGATAAACACCTGCGGCAGGCTCGTTGCATCGGCCACGGCCCGCAGCGTACGGTCCGAGTAGTTGCTGTTCAGCTCAAGCACCTCAAAATTGAAGCCGGCGTCACGCAACAGGCCCTTCGCGCGGGCGCAATGCGGGCAGCCCTTGCGCGAAAACACGGCGATATCCAGCGGCTTCGGCGCATCCGGCGCAAGAAATTCGAGCATCGTGTCAGCATCGGACACGTTATACGGGTCACCCGGCTGCTCTGGCTCGATGAACATCTTTTCGATGACGCCATCGCGCACCAGCATCGAGTAGCGCCAGGAACGCTTGCCAAAGCCGAGGTCTTCCTTGCCAACCAGCATACCCATGCCGTCGGTAAAATCGCCATTGCCGTCGGGCAGGAACGTCACGTTGTCCGCGCCCTGCGATTCCTTCCACTCGTTCATGACAAAAGCGTCATTGACCGAGATGCACACGATGTCATCAACACCAAGTGTCTGGAAGCGTTCGGCGAGCTGGTGAAACCGCGGCACGTGTGACGACGAACAGGTAGGCGTAAACGCACCGGGTAGTGAAAACACGACGACGGTCTTGCCCTTGAACACATCGTCCGTGCTGACATCAACCCATTCGTGGTCGCCGCGCGTGCGGAAGGTTGCCTTCGGTACACGTTGTCCTTCAATATTTTTTAACATCTGTATCAACTCCGGTTACTGCTTCAGTAAATAAAAATCGGTTACGACTCAAGCAGGCTGCGCAGCATCCACGCGTTCTTTTCGTGAATCTGCATGCGCTGCGTCAGCAGGTCTGCGGTCGGTTCATCATGTGCTTCGTCCGCTGCCGGGAATGCCTCGCGGGCCGTCCGGGCGACGGTTTCCTGGCCGATAACGAGTTGCCGGATCATCTCCTCTGCATCCTCGCCACCTTTTGCTTCCTCGACCGTCGCGAGCTTCGCGAACTCACGATACGAGCCGGGAGCCGGTAATCCTAGGGCACGAATGCGCTCGGCAATTTCGTCCACAGCGGCCGCAAGCTCCGTATACTGCACTTCGAACATCGCATGCAGCGTATTGAACATCGGCCCTGTGACATTCCAGTGATAGTTGTGTGTCTTCAGGTACAGCGTGTAGCTGTCGGCAAGGAGCTTTGACAGGTCATTCGCGATGGCCTGGCGGGCTTCCTTGTTGATGCCGATATTGACTTGCATTTCCGTTCTCCGGGTCCTCGTTGTCAGGTTGTTACTATAGGCGCCGGCACTTGATAAACAAAATGGATTATTTGCTATACTCTGATCGATAATATCGATTATGAAGTTTCCCACCGTCAAACAGCTGCGCTACTTCGTCTCGCTGGCCGAGATCGGGCACTTCGGGCGTGCCGCAGAGGCTTGTTTTGTCTCGCAATCCGCCTTCAGCAACGCGATACAGGAGCTTGAGGGGCTGCTTGAGACGCAGCTTGTCGACCGCACCAATCGCCAGGTCACGATTACCGCGATGGGGCGCAATGTGGCGGTACAGGCGCGGCTCGTTCTGCGCGATATAGAGGCGCTGGTCGAACTCGCGGGAGAAACCCGCGAGCCGCTCACTGGTGACCTGCGGCTGGGCGTGATTCCGACCATTGCACCATTCCTGCTGCCCGGCATGCTGCCTGAGTTGCGGGCCGCCTACCCCGAGATGACGCTGTACCTGCACGAAGGCCAGACGCAGGAGATTCATGAACGGCTGATGGACGGAGAGCTGGACCTGCTGCTGCTGGCGCTGCCCTATGACCTGCGGAGCGTCACGACGCTGTCCCTGTACAAGGACCGCTTCTATCTCGCCTACCGGGAAGGGACCGACCGGGTCGACCCGGACAATTACCGTTTCAGCCGCCTGCACTCCGACAGCGTGCTGCTACTCGAGGACGGGCATTGCCTGCGCGATCACACACTG
>CAZLNH010000365.1:0-8174 GCA_964560775.1 uncultured Woeseiaceae bacterium
TCGACCTGTCGCAGCCGTGCCGCTACGACGTCGTCATCGACCGCCTGACGCACTGGTACCACACGTCGCGCGAGTGGATAAAGAAAGCCATCGTCATGAACGACCTGTACGTATTCAAAAATCCGTGGACGCTGCAGTCGATGGAGAAGCAGACGACGTACTGCGCGATGATGCGGCTGGGCTTACCGGTACCCGATACCTGGCTGATCCCGCCAAAGGCGTACGCCGAGTCGGCCGACCTGCAGTCGACGCTGACTCGCTACGCAAAACTGTTCGACCTCGGTGCGATTGGCGACCGCGTCGGCTACCCGCTGTTCATGAAACCCTACGACGGCGGCGCGTGGGTCGGCGTGACGGCCATCAAGGACCGCGAAGCCCTGCTAAAGGCTTACGACGACAGCGGCACGCGTGTCATGCATTTGCAAAAGGCCGTGCACAATCACGATGCGTTCGTGCGCTGCATCGGGCTCGGCCCGCAATGGCATTGCGTGAACTACAACCCGGATGCGCCGCTGCACGACCGCTACCAGGTCGACGACGATTTCCTGTCTACGCAGGAAGAGAACCATCTCGCGAACATGACGATGGTCATCAACGCGTTTTTCGGCTGGGACTTCAATTCCTGCGAGTCGCTGCGCTCGGGCGGCACCTGGCACCCGATCGACTTCGCGAACGCGTGCCCGGACTCGCAGGTGACGTCGCTGCACTACCACTTCCCGTGGCTGATCAAGGCGAACCTGCGCTGGTCGATCTTCTGCGCGGCGACCCAACGCCGCATGAACACGGACCTGAACTGGCAGGCGTATTTCCGCATCGCCGAGGAGGACAAGCCGTTCGACGAAAAGCTGAACGACTACGTCGCAATCGCGCAGGAGCGCTTCGATGCCGACCGGTTCTACGAGTTCTGCGACAAGCACCTGTCGCATCTCGACGAGGTCGCGCTCGAGTTTTTCGGCACGGACACGGTACGCGATGCGATTCACCAGAAGGTTTCGGCGCTGTACCCGGCGCACGAAGTTGATGAATTTACCGAGCTGTTCTGGGGCCGCGTGCAGAACTGGCGCCGCCGCGAAGGCGCCGCATGAGCGACAAGGAAGTCTGGCGCTGGCACTCGCAGCGCATTGCGCAGGACGTGCAACTCGTACGCTGGGGATCTTTCGGCACGCCGGTGCTTCTGTTCCCGACCGCCGGCGGCGATGCCGAGGAAGTGGAGCGATTCCACCTGATCCGCGTGCTGAAGCCGTTGCTCGACGCCGGCCGCATCAAGGTCTATTCGACCGACAGCGTCGCCGGTCGCGCGTGGATCTCGGGCGAACATTCCGGCGAATACTGCTCGAAGATGCAAAATGCGTTCGACGCGTTCATCTATCGCGAAGTCACGCCGGCGATCCGGCGGGATTGCGCGTCAGACGACATCGAGATCATAGCCACTGGTGCATCAATAGGCGCGTTCAACGCCGTTGCGACGGTATGCCGGCACCCGGACGCCTACCGGCTTGCGATCGCGATGAGCGGCACGTTCGACCTGTCGAAATACCTCGAAGGCCGCTTCAACCAGGATTTCTATTTCTCATCACCGCTGCACTACCTGCCGGACCTCGAGGGAACACAGCTCGAACTGCTGCAAAAACGCCTGATCCTGCTGCCAACAGGCGAGGGCGACTACGAGGACATCGGCGAATCGTGGCGCCTGGCCAAAGTACTCGGCGCGAAAGGCATCCCGAACCGCGTCGACCCATGGGGTCCCCAATACCATCACAACTGGGAAACGTGGCGCGAAATGCTCCCAAAATACCTGGCGGAGTTGACGTAGCGCCACCGCGCTACGTCATTGCGAGGCCGCGCAGCGGCCGTGGCAATCTCGTACCGCCTGGCAGAGCCATGGTCCGTGCGAGATCGCCACGTCGCTTCGCTCCTCGCGACGACGGCGCGCGGCTACTCCGCGTAAAGCTGCAATTCCTCCCCCACAGCATCCGCCATCGCCAGCGCCTCCCCCAAATCCTCATGTCGCAACATGATGAACCCGTCCGACACCAGCGTCTTGCGCCAGTCGCGCCGTGGTGTGCCGGGCGGCAGCAGCGTGTTCCACACGACGTGCTGGCCGAAGCGCCGCTGCAGCGCCGCCGCGCCCTCGATGCGCGTGATGCGACCCACTCCACGCGCTCGCTTGTAAATCGTCGCAACGTTATACCGGCGCTCGAACGGAATGGTCATGCGCCCGTGCGTGACGGCCTCGCCCCACGCACGAAACACATCGAAGTCACAGGCAAACTTCATCTGGTCGACATGATGCGCGCCAGGCGGTCGCGCGCCGATCTCGCCGAATACGACCTCGCCGTCGCTCTTCCGGTACCACTCCATGTGCGTGAAGCCGGTATCAAACCCGAGTGCGCGAATGACGTCGTACCCCATGCGCACGCCGCCGGCCAGGTCGGGCTGGTCGACGTTGCGGAGTGCGATGACCTGCGGGCTGATCCATTCATTGCTGCGCGCGATCAGCGGCCGCGGCCGGTACCACGCGATGTTGTAGTACGCGATCTCTCCGCCGACGGTAATGGTATCGAACGTGAATTCTTCACCGTCGATGAATTCCTCGACGCTGATCGTCGGGACGTGACGCAGGCGCGGCAGTACCGTGCGCAATTCGTCGGCGGTGTCGCAGCGGTAGGTATCGGCTGAGCCGGCGCCGTCGATCGGTTTTAAAATGACGGGAAAGCCGATGCGTTCGACGGCGTCCCAACACGCGGCGATGCTGTCGACGGCGACATGGCGCGGCGTGCGAATACCGGCGGCATCGAGCGCCTGCTTCATCGCTTCCTTGTCGCGAAACCGGTGCGCCTGGGCAATGCTCGGGCCGGTAACGCCAAAATGCTGCCTGAGCTCCGCGGCCAGCATGATGCCGGGTTCCCAAAGGCATTCGATGCGGTCGATGTCGACGCCGTGCAGCCGTGCCGTGAGCGCATCGACGACCTGCGGCAGGTCCCACAGCGACCGTACCTCGACGTAAGCCGACAGGGAGTCCCGCACGGAGCCCGGCAGCGCGGATACCGGCTGGTCACCGACACCGATGACCCGGGCACCGCACTGCGCGAGACCGCGGGTGAATTCAGGCATATCGGCCGGATAGCCGGGCGAAATCATCAGTACATTCATGGTTCTTCAGTCGGCAGGCGTACACTGGAGCCTATGGTACTTGACGCTCCGTCATTGCGAGGACGCCGCAGGCGGCCGTGGCAACCTCGTGATCCTGGCAAAGTCATGATCGGTGCGAGATCGCCACGGCGCTCCGCGCCTCGCGACGACGGGGGCGGCCTCGAACGACGAGCAAGTGTCATTGACGTAGAATAGCACTTTGACCGCAACTGCCCGTGGACCCTTCCCCATAGAAATGGCAGCAAGAAAAACACTAAACATCTGCCTTGCCAGTGCCGAAGTAACCCCGCTCGCCAAGACCGGCGGCCTGGCGGACGTGGCCGCGGCGTTGTCGGCGTACCTGCACCAGGCCGGGCACGATGTGCGCGTGCTGATGCCATATTACTCGGCGATCGATACGAGCGGGCTCGATATCCGGGCGGTCGACTTCCTGCAGCGCATCCCGATGCGCATAGCGCACCGCGAAGGCCATTTCTCGATCGACCGGACGACGCTGCCCGGCACTGACCTGCCAATCTACCTGCTGCGCTGCCCCGAGCTTTACGACCGGCCCGGAATCTACACCTCGGATGACGACGAACACCTGCGCTTTATCCTGCTGTCGCGCGCCGCGGTCGAGATGTGCCAGCACATGGGCTTCGCGCCGGACATATTCCATTGCCACGATTGGCATACGTCGCTGATTCCGCTGTACCTGAAGACACGCTACGCCTGGGACCGGCTGTTTGCCGCCACGCGGACCGTGCTGACAATCCACAACATCGGCTACCAGGGCATGTTTCCGGCCGGCATACTCGACGACACCGGGCTCGCGGACCATGCCGGGCAGTTTCACCAGGAAGATCTTGCGGCCGGTGTCATCAATTTCCTGAAGACCGGCGTGCTGCACGCCGACGTGCTGACCACCGTCAGCCCGACGTACGCGCGCGAGATCCAGGGGAGCGAGTACGGCATGGGGCTCGACGACCTGCTGCGGCAACGCAGTGATACGCTGATTGGTATCCTGAACGGCGTTGGTTACGATGAATGGGATCCGGAGATCGACCCGCTGATCCCGGCTAATTTCACGGCGGACGATCTCGACGGCAAGCTCGATTGCAAGCGCGCGTTGATGGCGGATCTCGAACTCGGCGGTTATCCGGCGCGGCCGTTGATCGGTATTGTGACCCGGTTTGCCTCGCAGAAAGGCATCGACCTGATGGAGCGCGTGCTGCCGGCACTGCTCAAGCGGCGCGATTTCGCACTGGCGGTGCTCGGCAGCGGCGAGAAACGTTACGAGCGCTTCTTCGGCCAGTTGCAGCACCACTATCGTGACCGCGTCTGCTACTACCGCGGCTTCAATAATAAGCTCGCGCACTGGATCGAGGCCGGCAGCGACATGTTCCTGATGCCGTCCCGCTACGAGCCCTGCGGCCTGAACCAGATGTACAGCCTGAAGTACGGTACCGTACCGATAGTACGGCAAACCGGCGGGCTCGCGGATTCCGTCGAACTCGCCAATCCCGCGGCCGGCAGCGGTACCGGCATCGTGTTTCGGGACTACAATGACGAGGGCCTGCGCTGGGCGATCGAGACGGCGCTGGACCTGTACGAGGATAAAAAGACATGGCGGACGATCATGCGAAATGGCATGGCGCGGGACTTTTCATGGACGAGGCAGGGGGCGCAGTACGTCGACCTGTTTCGGCGATTGAGCGGCGAGCTGTGAACGAACCCCCGTCGTTGCGAGCCCGAAGGGCGTGGCAATCTTGTGAACCTGGCAGAGGGGTGATTGGTGCGAGGTCGCCACGTCGCTGCGCTCCTCGCGATGACGGGGGTGGCTGCGCTCCTCGCGATGACGGGGGTGGCTGCGCTCCTCGCGATGACGGGATGCCTGCGGCATGAACGTCATATTTATCGAGCCGTCATTCCCCTACAACCAGCGTGAGTTCGTGCGTGCGCTGCACGCGGCCGGTGCGCACGTCATCGGCATCGGTGAGCGTCCGGCGACGCATTTATCAGGCGAGTTGAAGGAATGGCTCGGTGACTACGTGCAAGTGCCGTCAGTCGTGCACGAACCGTCGTTGCTGGAGGCGGTCAGGAAAGTCCAGCGCCATTTGTGGGTGGATCGTCTCGAAGCGACCGTTGAAGCGCACATCATGGCGGCTGCCGCCGTGCGCGAGGCGGCCGGCATCCCTGGCACGTCGATGCGCACCGCCTACCTGTGCCGCGACAAACCGGCCATGAAGGAAACGCTCCGCAGCGCCGGTATCCCGTGCGCACAGTCGACACGTGCACGAACGCCGCAGGACGCACGTGAATTTGCTGCAAGCGTAGGCTTCCCGCTGATCGTCAAGCCGCCGGCCGGT
Organism: uncultured Woeseiaceae bacterium; assembly: GCA_964560775.1. Lineage (GTDB taxonomy): Bacteria > Pseudomonadota > Gammaproteobacteria > Steroidobacterales > Woeseiaceae > Woeseia. The sequence continues at coordinate 5,502 of CAZLNH010000365.1, forward strand.
GCCGGTGCATCGGCCACGTACCAGGTCCGCGACGTACCGGATCTCGAGCGCGTGATCCGCGAATCGGGCCTTGCCGCTGGCACGGAAGTCGCGATCGAGGAATTCATCGTCGGCCACGAGGGCTTCATCGACACGCTGACGATCAGGGGTGAGGTCGTGCACGAATTCGTCACGCACTATTACCCGAACGTACTCGAGGCGATGCGCGAGCGCTGGATCTCGCCGCAGATGGTCACGACGAATCGTATCAACGCATCGGGCTACACCGAGCTGCGCGAGATGGCGCGTAACGTCAACCGCATTCTCGACATCGGCACGTCGGCGACGCACATGGAATGGTTTTCCGGGCCCAGGGGCCTCAAGTTCTCCGAAATCGGCTGCCGGCCGCCGGGCGTCGGGCAGTGGGATGTCTACAACGCCGCGAACGAATTCGACCTGTACTACGAATGGGCGTCCGCGATCGTAAGCGGCCGTCCCAACACGCCGCCGTCTCGCCGCTATGCGGCCGGCATGATCGCATTGCGGCCGGAGCGTGACGGACACATCAGCGGCTACTCAGGCGTTGAGGCGATCAACCGCCGTTACGGTGATTGCATTGTTGCCGCGCACCTTCCGGACCGCGGGACGCCGACGCAGCCGGTCGAGGCCGGCTACATGGCCAACGCCTGGATGCGCGTACGGCACCCGGACTACGATCGATTACGCCAGGTCATGAACGACATCGGCGAGACCGTGCAGGTGCATGCCGAATGAAAGCCGGCGTACAAGACACTACCGCTGGGAAGGAGGTCGCCACGGCTGCCACTGGCAGCCTCGCGATGACGGCGCGCCGCACTGTCGTCGCGAGGCGCGCAGCGCCGTGGCGATCTCGCAAATATAATGACTCTGCCAATCGGAAGCAGGTCGCCACGGCTGCCTTCGGCAGCCTCGCGATGACGAGGGAAACCCATCGATGAGCAGCACTGCGCGCGGCAAATCTGTCATGGACCCGGCCGAGGAGATCACGCGTTTCGATGCGCTGAAAGACCGCCTGCGGCAGATCTGGAACAACCTGAAGGCCGACCCGAATTACGAGCACACGTCGGTCATACTGCCGTCGCTCAGTGTCAACCAGGAGGAGCTGGCCAAAGTGCTCGGCGCGTCGTTCTACGAAGAACGCCTGATGTTCGCGCTGATACGGCTGCGAAACCCGAACGCGCGGCTGATCTACATCACGAGCCAGCCGGTGCACGCGGAAGTCGTCGAATACTACCTGCACCTGCTCGATGATGTGCCGTTCAATCACGCGCGGCAACGGCTGCACATGCTGTCGGTCTACGATTCGAGCACGCGACCGCTGACGGAGAAGATCCTCGAGCGGCCGCGCTTCCTCGAGCGGCTGCGCAAGCTGATCGGCGACACCGACCACGCCTACCTGACCTGTTATAACTCGACGGTACTCGAGCGTCGCCTGGCCGTGAAGCTCGGCATCCCGCTGAACGGCGTCGACCCGGCGCTGCTGGACCACGGCACGAAGTCCGGCAGCCGCAAGGCCTTTGCCGAGGCCGGCATCAATTTCCCGGCGGGCTACGAGGACCTGCACAGCGAGGACGACATCGTCGACGCACTGGAACGCCTGCGGAAGCAGCGGCCCGGCATCAAGCGTGCGGTCGTCAAGTTGAACGAGGGATTTTCAGGCGAGGGCAACGGCGTCTTCACCTACCCGTCGCAGGTATCGGGCAATGACGGCATACGCGCGGCGCTCAGCAAACTCGGCTGGTCGTCGGGGCTCGAAACGTACCGTTCGTTCATGCGCAAGTTCAGCTCGATGGGCGGCATCGTCGAAGAGATGATCGAAGCGGACGATGTCCATTCGCCCAGCGTGCAGATGCGCATACACCCGGACGGCCAGAGCGCGCTCGTCTCGAGCCACGAGCAGGTACTTGGTGGCTCGACCGGGCAGGTCTATCTCGGCTGCCATTTCCCGGCCAGCGACGAGTACCGCTGGTTGCTGCAGGAAGAGGCGGAAAAGGTCGGCGAGGTATTGAGCCGGAAGGGCGTCATCGGCCGTTTCGGTATCGATTTTCTGGTCTGCCGCACCAAAGCCGGCGGCTGGAGGTCGTACGCGATCGAAATCAACCTGCGCATGGGCGGCACGACGCCGCCGTTCCACGCGCTCGAATTCCTGACCGGCGGCCAGCTCGACAGCAACAGCGGACTGTTCCGCACGCCGACCGGTGAGACGCGTTACTACTGCGCGACCGACAACCTGAAGTCGCCCGCCTACCGCGGCCTGCTGCCCGAGGACCTGTTCGAGATCACGAGTCGGAATGGCCTCGGGTTTCGGCATACGACCGGCACCGGCGTGCTGTTCTACATGATCGGCGCGCTGTCGCAGTACGGCAAACTCGGCATGACGTGCATCGGCCATACGCTGGAGGAAGCAAAGTCGCTGTATGAGCGGACGGTCGTCGTGCTTGACGAACAAACCGAAGGCGGCGGGCACGGTGTTGCGGCACCGCTGCTGGATCGGTATCTGACGATGGAGTAAACCCCGTCATCGCGAGGAGCGCAGCGACGTGGCGACCTCGCACCGATTGGCAGAGTCATGGGCGGAACGTGGCCGCCACGTCGCTCCGCTCCTCGCGATGACGTCGAAGCTCCGCTCCTCGCGATGACGTCGAAGCTCCGCTC
>CAZLNH010000366.1:0-4459 GCA_964560775.1 uncultured Woeseiaceae bacterium
CACGCCTTGCCGTTTGCCGCGTTGTACCAGGACCAGTACCCGGATCCGGACCGCATACGGATGCTGTTTGAGCAAATGGGGAGCGGCGTACGTATTGACGTTGTCAGCGAAGGAGCTGAATTGCAGAAGATCAGTCCGCCGTTATCGGCGTATGTCATCGATACCCGATCCGCGGAAGTTGCTTTCGATGCGGTCGAATTGACCTGGCCGGACAGCCTGTCGGGATTCATGGGCCGTGTCACGGTTGAGGCCAGCGACAACCTCGAAGACTGGCGGCTCATTGGTGCCGGCGTCGTCGCCGACCTGCGCGAGGAATCGGTTGCTATCGAACAGCGCCGTATCACGATCACGGCTACGGACAGTGATTTCCTGCGGCTGTCGTGGGGCGGTATGCCGAGCAGCTGGAGTCTTGCGGCAGTCCACGGTGTGCAGCGGACCGAAACACCGCAGTTCAATCGCCAGGTACTGTTGCTCGACAGTGGTGACCGCGACGACAGCGACAACGGGCTCCTGTTCGACGTGGGCGGCAACATCCGGGTCGATCACATCAATCTCGAGTTGCCCGAGGTCAACACCGTCATCAGCGCCGATATCCTTTATTGGGACGATGATATGGACCGTTGGCAACGCGCAGGTGGTGGCACGTTCCATCATATTCGCCGCGGCGACAACAGCGTAACCGGCGAGCCACTCGCGATCCCGCCTGTTCGGGCTTCACGCTGGAAAGTCGTGCTGTCGCGTGGTCGCCAGGAAACGCCCCTTGCGCTGGCGCTCGGCTGGTTCCCGGACCGGCTGCTGTTTGTCGCTCAGGGCGAGCCGCCCTACACACTCGGCGTTGGCCGGCCGTCTGCCGGCGATGAAACGTTTCCTGAGGAACGGATCCTTGGCGATCGTTCGATCCAGCAACTGGCAGGCACCGGCGGAGCCGTGGCCGCGGCGTCGCTCGGCAAGCGCTTTCCGCTCGGCGGGCTCGAGCGCGAATTGCCGCCGCAACCAGTGGCATGGCGCACAATCCTGTTGTGGGGCGGCCTCGTGATCGTCGTTGTGTTTGTTGGCTGGATGGCAGCCCGCCTATTGCGCGAGTAGCTACGACCCCATAGCCAGCCGGTCAAGCCGGGGCATCAGCGCCAGCATCCACAACGCCGCGGCAACGCAGTAGGCGGCCATTGCGATCAATTGTGGTTCCAGGCCGACTCCGGCGTCGAGCAATACACCGACGAGCCCCGGCGATACGGCCGTTGCGAACACCATCACGGCTATGGTGATCGAACGAATAGCGCCGAGGTGCGTGGTACCGTACAGCTCGGCCCACAACGCGCCAGATGTTGCGCCGGCAAATCCCATAGTAAAGCCGATCAGCGCCATCGATACTGGTACGACAAACGCCGTGTCCGCCAGTGCCAGCAGCAGTATCGCGAGGCCAAGCGGCAGCAGATAGACGGGCAGCAGGCGCCGGGAACCGAAACGATCGACGAGCCAGCCGGCGCCGAGTGCCGTGACGACATGCGCGCCGGCAAACAGCGGGAAGTTGGCCGCAAACAAAGCGATGTAATAAGTCTGCCCAAAGCCGGAAAACAGCATCAGCAGGAATCCGCTCGCAAGCCAGCGTATTTCCGAGCGCAGGTCGGACGGAATCATCAAAGCATTCCCTTGGATGGAGAGTCGCATGGCGCGTAGCGGCAGGTTTGCCTGCAGTTCCGCGCGCATTCGAGCATACCAGCGAGCGGCACGCAGTGGGCCGGCACTCGACGGCCGCCCCGTTGTCACACTACTATGCGGCTTCGTCAGCGAGGAAACAGATGATCAAGCGAATCGTAGAGCGAGTGGCAAATGCATTGTCAACGACGGAGGTGCGGCAGCCGGATCCGGTGCAACGTGAACATGCGATTCGCATGGCAACCGCCGTCCTGATGGTTGATGTCGCACGAGCGGATAATAACTTCGATGAGAATGAATTCAATCTGCTGCTGGAGCTGATTGCGAGTCACTTCGACCTGACGGCGGATGAAGCCGGGGACCTGGCTGTAGCCGCCGACGCCGAAGCCGAGGAGATGGTTGAAGTCTACCGCTTCACACAATTGCTGCATGAACACCTGAGCGAGGACGAGAAATCGCGAGTCGTGGCGCTGCTGTGGAAGGTTGCATATGCCGACGGCCGGCTGAACCGCTACGAAGACTCGCTGGTTCTGAAGATCAGCGACCTGCTATACGTCAATCGCGCACGTGTCATGCGCCTGAAGCACGACGCGAAGGAAGCGGCGGATTCGGCGTAGCACCCAAGCTTCGAAAAACCGCCATCTGGCTGGCCCCGCCGTAATCCGGATGGTATCCGGCGATGTCCGAGCAGGTAGCGCGGTAGCCGTTGCGCCGCGCAGCTCCGTCCGCCCATTTGCGAAAGCGCGCCCTGTCCCATTCGAATCGATGGTCCGGATGCCGGAATCGCCAGTCCGGCACGCCCAACAACGGGTTGAATTCAGCATTGGGCGTGGTAATGACGACATTCCGCGGATGCATCTCGCTGAAGATAACGCGTTCGATGACGGACAGCCTGCTCAGTTCAACATGCTCGATGGACTCTATCAGGACGGCGCAATCAAAACCGGTAAGTGCCGCGGCGCTCTCGTCCATCGAGCCGCAAATCAGCTCAACACGGTTTGGTGCAATGTCGGGCGAACACTGCGCCAGGCGCGCACGCAAGCGAACGAGGACATCCGCAGATATGTCCATGCCGACAATCCGGCTGATCGTCGGGTCGCCAAGCAATCGCGTAAGAAAGTCTCCATCGCCGCAACCGAGGTCGAGTACTGACCGCGCCCCGCAGGCACGCACCGCATCGTGCACCGCCTGCAACCGTTCTTCGTGCAGTTCGGTAGTCATTCAGCAGAATTTCCGTGCATGTGTTGCACCAATCGACAGGTATCCATGCTTTGTCCGGGATGATATAGAGCCATGTCACCGCAGCAACGTCGGTCACAGAAGCCGAATTTCGCGAATATTCCGATTCCGGCAAGTGCCGGTCCGGGTCGTTCGGCCCAACGGAATGATATACGCAGTGGGGTGGCACGTCTGCGAATCTCACCCTTTCGCCGCTGGCAATTGATTACACTGTCCGCGGATTCAGGAGGATCAATGATCGAAATCAACAATCTCGCCATGTCTTATAATCTCGGCAAGGGGCGGCTCGATGTCCTGTCGGGAGTGGACATTTCGATTGGCACTGGCGAGACCGTCGCGATCGTCGGTCCTTCCGGGTCCGGCAAGACAACGCTGCTGATCCTGCTTGCCGGCCTTGAGCAGCCGGCTACCGGAAGCATCCGGCTCGATGGCGTCGAGATTACCGGTCTGGATGGTGACGCTCTGGCCGATATTCGTCGTGATCGCCTCGGCATTATTTTCCAGTCCTTTCATCTCGTGCCGAGTCTTACGGCGCTGGGTAACGTATCGTTGCCGCTTGAGATCGCCGGCAAGGAAAATTCGCGCAAACGTGCGCGCACGATGCTCGGCAAGGTTGGGCTCGGTGAGCGCGAATACCATTATCCGTCGCAGCTGTCGGGCGGTGAACAGCAGCGTGTCGCCATTGCACGAGCGCTCGTGCATGCGCCGAAGCTGGTGCTGGCGGATGAGCCGACCGGCAACCTGGACCTGCAAACGGGTGCGAAAATCATCGAACTGCTGTTTGCGCTGAATACCGACTCGGGATCCACCATGGTGCTTGTCACCCACGACGAGGAAATAGCGCGCCGCTGCCAGCGAGTGCTGCGATTGCACGACGGCGCGTTGCTTGAGGCCCCGGCTCATGCCGTTTCTGCTTGATCTTGCCTGGCGCGATATGAAGGCCAGCGGCCGTTCGCTGTGGGTATTCTGCGGCTGTCTGCTGCTCGGCGTAACACTGGTTGCCGCATCCGGTGGCCTTTACGGGCTCATCAGCGCCGGTCTGCTGGCCGACACGCGCGCGCTGATGGGGGGTGACCTGGAGGTCGACTCCGACGCTCCGCTGCCCGGTGACGTGCTTGACTGGATGTTACAGCGCGGCGATATCTCGCTGGTCACCGAAATTGATACGATGCTTGGTACGGAAAATGATGACTTCCGCCGCGTTGAACTGCAGACGGCCGACGAACAGTACCCGCTTTACGGTGAACTTCGGCTGGACCCGGCGCAATCGCTTGCGGCAGTAACGTCGTTGCAGAAAGATCGCTGGGGCGTGGCAATCGATCCGGTACTTGCCGAAACACTGGGTATCGGTGTCGGCGACCTCGTCTACATCGGTTCACTCGCACTGGACGTCCGTGCGCTGATCCTCAATCAACCCGATCGCAGTCTGAACGCCGACTGGAGAGGTACGCCGGTGCTCGTCAGTGCCGCGGCAATCGATTCGTCCGGGCTCATTCAACCCGGCAGCCGCATAGATTACGAATACCGCGTTCGCACCGATATTCCAGTAGCCGATTGGCGAGAG
>CAZLNH010000367.1:0-19487 GCA_964560775.1 uncultured Woeseiaceae bacterium
CTTTTTCGATGGCGGCAACCGGATAGCTGCCGCGGCTCGGCATGATGTCGGTACTCAGGCTGTTGACCAGCGCTGCGACGGTATCGCCATCGGTGGTCAGCGGCGTGACGGTAAACGCGTTCGCCGAATAGACAACGAGCGCCGTCTGGCCGCTGCGGCGGCGCTCGAGGATGTCGAGTATCTTCAGCCTCGCCCGCATCAGGCGGCTGGGCGACAGGTCCTCTGCGTCCATCGAGCGCGACAGGTCCAGTGCCACGACCAGCGATTGCTCCGACCGGTAGACCGGCTGCTCAATGCGGTCCCAGCTCGGACCGGCCAGCGCCGTGACGGCGAGCACCCCGGCCAGCAGCATGAGCCACCAGCGCCACGCGCCTTCCGGCGCCGCCGAGCGCGCCAGCACATACGGCACCAGCGCCGGATCAACGACGCCCTGCCAGCTGCCGGGCGCCAGCAGCCGGCGCGCGAGCAACCAGGTCGCCGCAATGACCAGCGGCAGGGCCAGCAGCCATTCGGGTCTTATGAAATGAAAGTCAGCCGGCATCGAGTCCCTCCTCGAGGGCTCGCCGGAAGGCCACTCCAGACAGCAGGCTGGCAATGGCAAGGACACCAGCCAGCAAGAACGCACCGCCAAGCGGCCAGTAATAAAGTGCCGAGACGGGCCGGAAGCCTGCTTCGGGCTCGGCAACCGGCTCGATCTCGTCGAGCAGCTGGTAAATGTCCTGCAGGGCCGCCGTGTCGCGCGCCCGGAAATAGCGGCCGCCGGTCATGTCGGCGATGGCGGTCAGCGTTTCCTCGTCGAGATCGGCCGATGGGTTGACCCGCCGCACGCCGCCGGTAAGGGACGAGATGACCATCTGTTCCGCACCGATTCCGATCGTGTAGATGCGCAGGCCGATTTGCTGTGCGAGTTCGGCGGCCTTGAGCGGGTCGATGGCGCCGGCCGTATTCGCGCCGTCGGTCAGCACGATCAGTACCTGGTCAGCCGCCGCTGATCCCTGTTCGTGTATGCGCTTGACGGCAAGTGTAATGGCGTCGCCGATGGCCGTCTTTTCACCGGCCAGTCCAATGAACGCTTCCATCAGCAGGATATTGACGGTCTCGCGGTCCAGTGTCAGCGGCACCTGCAGATAGGCGCGCTCGCCGAACAGGATCAGGCCGATGCGATCGCCTTCACGGCGTGCGATGAAGTCGCTCGCCACGGCCTTCGTTGCCGTCAACCGGTCGACGCGGCGGTTGCCAAGTTCGAAATCCTTGGCGTCCATGCTGCCGGACAAATCGACGGCCAGCATCAGGTTGCGACCCGACACCGGCACATCCAGTTCGTCGCCGATGCGCTCCGGTTTCGCCGCGGCGATCACGAGCAGGATCCACGCAACGCCGGCCACCCACAGGCGCCAGTTGGCGAGTTGCTCGCTGCTCGAGCGATCGGTCAGCACGGCGAATCCGGCGAGACTCGGCACCTTGAGCCCGGCCTCGTGCCCGCCCGACGCCGGCGGCAGTAACGCACGCACGATAAAGGGCAGTGGCAGCGCCAGCAGCATCCACGGCCAGTCCAGCGTCAGCATCAGTAACGCTCCTCCGGCAGGGGCGTGCGCAAGCGCTGCCGGACCGCGGCCAGCAGTCCGTCTACCTCCGGATCGCGGGCAGCCGCATCACCCCGGTACGGCAGCGACACAATTGCCCGGCCGGGACCGTCCGCGAAAAGCGGCTGTTCGAGCCCGCGGTCGAGCCAGGCCAGCCACGCCTCGCCGGTCAGGCCGGCAACCTCCCCGCGGGGCGCATACGCGAGCATCGCGCGGCGCAGCAGCGCCGACAGGTCACTCGCCAGTTTCGCGGCATTGCCGTCGTCGGCGTAGCGCCCGGCGATGACGGACAGCTCATGCACTGCAAGCCGCCGCGCCGAACCGCGACGCCAGTGACCAAACAGACGCCACAGGTAACGGCCAAGCAGTGCTGCAAGCAACGCGGCCAGTACCCACCAGCCCGGCGCCGGCGGCCACCAGCCGACGGCCTCGGGCAAATGCAGGTCTCGCAATGGCAATTGTTCGGGATTCATCGCGCCAGCCGGCCTTCAGTGCGTGCGCCGGCCGAGTGCCGCCTGGAGGCACTCGACCGGGTCATCCGCCGTCGACAGCGGCATCAGGTGAATGGCGTAACGCTGGCAGAACTGCTCGAGCCCGGCCTGGCGCTGCTCGAATGCATTGCGATAGTCGCGCCGGGCCGAACGTGAACGCGTGTCGATCGCCAGTTCGTCGTCATTGCTGACAAGGCGATACTGGCCCGGCGGCGGCAGGCGGCGTTCCAATGGGTCACTGAGAAAAATCGCCAGCACTTCATTGTGACGTGCCACGCCGGAAAGGTACGACTGCGCCGCACGGTTAAAGCCTGAGAAGTCACTGATGACGATGACGAGGCTGCCGGGCCGGGTAACACGCCGCAACGCCGACATGGCCTGTACCAGCGGCTGTGCCGTATCCGCCGCCAGCGCGTCCGTTGTAGCCCAGTCGGGATGGATCGTCAGCTGGTGCAGGTAATGCAGTGCCGACTGCCGCCCGAGACGCGGCCTGAGCTCGCGGTGCGTACTGTCGCCAAAAATGATGCCGCCCAGCCGGTCGCCGCGATGATGCGCGGCCCACGACAGCAGCGCCGCCGCGCGGCTGGCATTGACGGATTTGAAACAGCCACGCGTCGCAAAGTGCATGCTGCGACGCAGGTCCAGCATGATCAGCACCGGCCGTTCGCGTTCCTCGCGGAACAGTTTCGTATAAGCCTCGGTACTGCGCGCGGTCACACGCCAGTCGATGTTGCGCGGGTCGTCGCCCGGCTGGTACGGCCGCGACTCGTCGAACTCCATACCGCGGCCGCGGAAGCGCGACACGTACGCGCCCGCCTGCAGCGAATTGACCCGCAGCACATCGAGCGCGATGCCGCGCGCGGGACCGGCAAGGTGTATCAGTCCCTTCTGGCTGACGCTGACCGGCGACGCATCGGCGGGTAGTTTGTCGTGACGCATCATTGCAGAGCGCCCGTCAGGGTACGCCGACTCCGTCGAGCAGCCGTTCGATAATGGAATCCGGCGAGATGCCATCCGCCTCCGCCTCGAAACTCAAGACCAGCCGGTGCCGCAATACGTCCGGTGCCACCGACTGGATATCCTCGGGACCGACGTAGTCGCGGCCATCGAGCCAGGCACGTGCACGGGCTGCACGATCGATGCCCATGCAGGCGCGCGGACTGGCACCGTACATAACCTGTCCGTCGAGTGACTCGTGCACAGCGCCCGGGTTGCGTGTCGCAACGACCAGGTTGACGATGTACTGCTCGAGGTCATCGGCGAGGTGCAGCTTCAGCACCTGCTCGCGCGCGTCCATCACCGATGACTCCGGCAACAGTTCCGGCGGCTGGAACGGATCGCGTTCTCCGGCCAGCGCCTCGTTCCGGTTCAGCACCAGGATGCGCCGTTCATCCTCGACGCTGGGGTAACCGACCTGTACGTGCAACAGGAAGCGGTCGAGCTGCGCCTCCGGCAACGGATACGTGCCTTCCTGCTCGATCGGGTTCTGCGTTGCCATGACCATGAACAGGCGGGACAGCGGGTAGCTTTTCTCGCCGACGGTGATCTGTCGCTCTTCCATCGCTTCGAGCAAGGCCGATTGCACTTTCGCTGGCGCCCGGTTGATTTCGTCGGCGAGAATCAGATTGTGAAACAGGGGGCCTTCGCGGAAGACAAAGGTGCCGTCCTGCGGGCGGTAGATTTCAGTTCCCGTCAGGTCGGCCGGCAGCAGGTCGGGCGTGAACTGCAGCCGGTGAAAATCACCCTCGATGCTTTCGGACAGGACCTTGATCGCGCGGGTTTTCGCCAGCCCCGGCGCCCCTTCGACCAGCAGGTGACCGTCGCACAGCAGCGCTATAAGCATGCGGTTGATCAGGTGCGCCTGGCCCACGATCAGGCTGCTCGCATGCGCTTCGAGCTGCTGGAATTGTTCTGATACGCTCATCCGTTACTCCGACGGTCAAAAAGGCGAGCCATTGTAGTGAGGATGCGGTAGCAGTCCAACCGGATACGCAACTGTATCGGTTCCGTTGGCAACTGATCGCCCCTTGCTGACGTCCATTCAGTCATAATGCTGGCTCTGATGATTTCCATACGACAACGTTCGGGCCAATACATTGCGTTGGCATCCTGATTTTTGTTTCGCGCCCGGTACGGCAGTAAACGGCTGCCGGCTGCTGCTGGCATTGTCATTGGCCCTGGCCGGCTGCAGTGCGCCGGCGAAAACCACGCCGTCCGTCAACTGCACGCCGGACGGCAGCCTCGACGTCGTGCTGTACGGCAGCCTCGATGCAACTATCGAGTGGACGCCGGCAACGCTCGAGTGCGAAGGCATGCCGAGGCCGCACGGCGCCGGTGCCCGCCTGCGATTTGCGGGCCCGGTCGCATCGGCGGAAGGTGAGCAGCGCCTGGCCTTTATAGTCGCACTGCCGGACCTCAAGCCTGGCGTGACCGATGCAGAACTGCCGGCGACTGTGACACTGATCGACGAACAGGCCGGTCGTTTTTTCAGCACGGGTGATGCAGAGGTCTGCTGGTCGGATGTCGGGTTCCAGCGGCCGCTGTCGGACGCCCCGGACAATACGCGCTACGCGATTGGCGGCATCCTGTACTGCGTCGCACCGCTGGCGGAACTGAACGGTGATGGCAGTGTGACGCTGGTAGAGCTGCGGTATACCGGACAACTCGACTGGCGGTCGCCGAAATGACCCGGTTGGCACGCATCGTTGCCTGTATTGCAATAGTGCTGCCGGCATACGCGGTCGCCGACGACACACTCGAGGGTGCCTTCCCGGAAAGCAGCATCGTCATATCGGCTAGCGGTGGTGCTGCCTGCTACCAGTTTGATGTCTACGTAGCTGAAACCAGCGCGCAATCGCGCCGCGGGCTGATGCATGTGCGGCAGCTCGACGCGCGCACCGGCATGCTGTTCGTCTATCGCGACGATGCGGTGCGGTCAATGTGGATGAAGAACACGCTGATACCGCTCGACATGCTGTTCATTTTCGAAAACGGCGTTATCGAGAGTATCGCCAGCGATACCGAGCCGCTGTCGCTGGCCTCGGTCGCGTCCGGCGACCCGGTGCGCTACGTGCTTGAACTGAACGCCGGCACGGCAGCGCGCTTGGGTATACGCGCGGGCGACACGATGTTCTGGGCGGGCCATATCACACGCCCCGCGTCAGAGAACTGACGCGATCGCACCCGCCAGGTAGTCGACATTGTCCGGCGTGATTCCCGCGACATTGATGCGGCTCGAGCCCACCATGTAAACACCGTGGTCCTTTTTGAGCTGCTCCACCTGCTCGCCGGAGAGACCGGCGAAACAGAACATGCCGTTGGCGCGGCTGATGTGAGAAAAATCGCTGTCCGGTGCCTTGTCGAGCAGCGCCTTGACGAGCAGGTCGCGCATCGACTGCAAGCGATTTCGCATGTCAGCGAGTTCCTTTTCCCACTCGTGACGCAGCGATGCGTTCGTCAGGATGTGCTCGACCACGGCCGCGCCGTGGTCCGGCGGCATCGAGTACATCGTACGGACGATATTGTGCGCCTGGCTTTTCACGATCGCCGCCGTCTCTGCATTGCTCGAAACGACCGACAGTGAGCCTACACGGTCACGGTACAGGCCAAAATTCTTGGAGCAGGACGTCGATACGATCATTTCCGGCACCTTGCCCGCCAGCAGCCGGATACCGTAGGCGTCATCTTCAAGGCTATCGGCGAAACCCTGGTACGCAAGATCGACGAACGGCAGTATCCTGCGCTCGGCGAGCAGCTCGGTCACCTGCCCCCACTGCTCTCGCGACAGGTCCATGCCGGTCGGGTTGTGGCAGCAGCCGTGCAACAGCACGGCGTCCCCGGCCGGTACAGTGCGCAGCTTGTCGAGCATTTCATCAAACCGGAGCGTGCAGCCTTCCCGGTCATAATAAGGATACGTTTGCAGGTTCAGGCCGGCACCGCCCAGCAGCGGCTCATGATTCGCCCATGTCGGATCGCTGACCCAGACAGTGACGTCAGTCTTTGACCGGAGCAGCAGTCCGGCGGCAACTCGCAGCGACCCCGAGCCGCCCGGCGTCTGCAACGTCGTGATGCGCTCATGTGCCACGTCGTCGCCAAACGTCAGCCGCTCGATGGCGTCATTGAAACCGGGTGCACCTCCCGACCCTACATAGGTTTTGGATTCCTGTTCGTCGACGAGGAATTGCTCGGCATGCTTGACCGCCTTGAGTATCGGTGTCTCGCCTTTCTCGTTGCGGTACACGCCGACACCAAGGTCGACCTTTTCGTCACGTGAGTCGTGGGCAAATTCAGCGATCAGGCGCAGGATCGCATCGGCGGGCAGTGGCTTTAAGGAATCAAACAATCGACTTCTCCGGCAGTGAGAGGCGAATTGTACACACTGACGCGCCTCTGCTAGATGAAATCCAGCGGGATCTTGAGGTACGAGACCTGGTTGTCTTCAGGGGGCGGCGGATTGCCGGCGCGGATGTTGACCTGGATGGACGGCAGCAGCAGGACCGGCATGGAAAGTCCGGCGTCGCGCTGCTCGCGCATCGCAATGAATGCCTCGCGTGACGTGCCCTTGCCCGCGTGGATGTTCGTTTCCGCCTGCTCGCGCACTGTGCTCGTGAACTGCATGCCCCGGCCTTCGGGCGGATAGTCATGACACATGTACAAACGAGTTTCGGCCGGCAAGGCAAACAGCTTCTGTATCGAGTCGTACAGCGTGCCGGCATCACCCCCGGGAAAGTCGCAGCGTGCCGTACCGTAATCGGGCATGAACAGGCTGTCGCCGACAAACGCAGCGTCTCCGACCAGGTAAGTAACACTGTCGCTCGTGTGGCCCGGCGTATTGATAACGCGCACTTCCATTTCGCCCAGCGCAAACACTTCGTCATCGGCAAACAACTGGTCGAACTGGTGACCGTCGGCACGAAACGGCGGCTTGTAATTGAAAATCGCGGCGAAGTGTTGTTGCACGGTTCGTATGCCCTCACCGATGCCGAGGGTGCCGCCGAGTTCCGCCTTCAGGTGCTGGGCCGCACTCAGGTGATCGGCGTGTGCATGGGTTTCAAGTATCCACTGTAATTTAAGATCCTGCTCCCGCAGATGAGCGATGATATCCCGCACCAGCGTGTCGTCGGTGCGGCCGGAAACGACCGAGAATCCAAGAACCGGATCGATGACGGCAGCGTGCCGGGACCCGGAATCGCTGATCACATAGGACAATGCGCCGGTGCCGGCGTGATAGAAATGCTGGACGTCCGGATTAGTCAATCAGGAAGCGCAGCGGTCCCGGCAATGACCGGGACCGCGTTTCGCATCAGGCTTTGGGAGCCCAGACCGAACACCACCCGTCGGCGTTCACGAGCTTGCCCGGAAATATCTGGCACGGTCGCCACTGGTCGCCGTCGTTACCCTGGACCAGGGCACAGTTGGCGCAATTCTGCACGTCGGCCGGATTCGCACGCGATTCCGGAGCTACCGTGCTGGCATCGTGCGTGTACTTCATCGACTTCGCCATCGGGTCGTCTTCGGACAGGTGCGGCGTATCCTGCGCATGTGCCTCCGACGCGGGCCGCAACAGGTAACCGGTTGCAGCCACGGCTGACAATTGGATGAACTGGCGTCTGGCGATTTTGCTCAATGGTCTCTCCTCCTGCATTTCGGGATCTGTCTGAATCTGTCGGACCCGGGACGGGATCGGAATATGTGATGTTAAACCATCAACGCGGCCAAATAAGTAACAAACCACAAGATTACTTGCGAATGCTTCGCATTCACGTTTCCGGTATCGCCGCGGTTTCAGGACAACGACAGATAACATGCGGCACCTGAACGCCAGCAAAACGACAGTTACTGCCGCAAGCCAATTTCGTGAACTTAAGCGGCCTGTCACGTTGCGAATTGTGAACGCAATCACATTCACGGGTCGAGTCAATTGGCGTAAACCAGGTCCTCCCATAATCTGCGCAGCTGCCCGCCGTAACCGGAACTGGACACACAATGAAGCAGCCCGCATCACGCAACAAACACAGCAATCCGGCCTTCCGGGCATTGCTGCCGCTGCTGGTAAACAGCGTTCTCGGCATGCTGCTCGCCGGGCCAGCCGTTGCCGGACAGACTGTCGCTGTGCATGACTATGTCGTAAGGGTAGATGCCGACCTTGCCACGCTGCACATTGATGCCAGCTTCGACGGTATCGTCGACAGTGTCACGGCACGTTCCCGGAATGCAGGCAATTACCTCAGCGCATTCCGCAACTGTGCCGACTCCGAGATCATCCGGATGCGCAACCGGCGCATGATTCTGCCGGCTGGTGGTATCAGGTGCATGAGTTATTCGGTCGACTTGCGGGCGGCAGCGGCGGCACAGCGCCACAATCGCGCACTTGCCGATGACAACCGGATCGTTTCACCCGCTTACTGGCTGTGGCGCCCGGAAGTCACCGGGCAAACCGAAATTCACGTGCGCTTCGCTCTGCCGGAAGGCGTGGCCGTCTCTGTGCCGTGGGAGCCCGTCGCCGGCAAACCGCACACGTACCGCATTACGCAATCGCCCGAAAGCGGCCATGCACCCGTCGCGTTCGGCCGTTTCAACGACTACAGCATCGACGTACCCGGCGCCACGTTGCGCATCAGCATGATGCGCCCAACGAGTCCTGTGAATGACGATGCCGTACTGCAGTGGCTGGAGGCAGCGGCCAGCGATGTCAGCCTGGCGTACGGCAAATTCCCCAGTTCGTCACCACACGTCATCATCATTCCGGTTGCGGACAGTGCCGGCCGCGCCGTCCAGCGTGGTCGTGTCATTCGGGACGGTGGCGAGTCCATCGAGTTGTTTGTCAACCCGCACAAGCCTTCGCAGGCATTGCTCGCTGACACGACAGCAACACATCAATTCAGTCACCTGATGCTGCCTTACGTCGGCCGCCAGCAACGCTGGATAAGCGAAGGATTCGCACAGTACTACGAAACTGTGCTGTTGGCGCGCTCGGGCGCTTATGACGATCTGCACGCGTGGCAACTACTCTACGAGGGCTTTGAACGCGGGCGATTGTCACGGCCGCAGTTATCACCAAACGAAGCCTCGGCCGGGCGCGCCAGCGACAGCGCGATGAAGATCAACTGGAGCGGCGCGGCAATCGCGTTGATGGCGGACGTTGCGCTAAGGGAGCACAGCGGCGGGCGCGAAACTCTCGATGATGTCCTCGAGCGACTGCAGTCCTGCTGCCTTCCGGCGGATCGTGTCTGGTCGGGCGCCGAGTTGTTCGCGACACTCGACTCGCTGTCGAGCGTCCCTGTATTCATGCCCCTGTACCGGCGCTACGCCGATACCAGCGGCTTTCCCGACACGCGACCATTGTTCGAGCGTCTCGGCCTCAGGATCGACGAAGGCCAGGTGCGCATTCGCCGCAACGCGGCGCTGACCGGCATTCGCAATGCCATCACGGCGACCGCCGGGTGGAGCGAACGGCTGGCCGCAATCTCCCGGTAGGCACAATACGGCATAATCAGCTGCTATAGTCGCCTGCCCCGGCAGTGGCCAAAGGTGTTCCATGAGTGGCAGAAGCCTGGCGATTGAGTTGAGCGAAGTCGGTGCCGATGGCCCACACCGCCGCGCCGATCGCGTTGCTGTCGAGGAGCCGGTCGAGATCCAGTTGTGCTATCCGGCCGCCGCGGGTTCGGCCGCGAAGAGCATATCGATCACAATGCGAACGCCGGGCGACGATGCCGACCTCGCGCGCGGCTTCCTGTACACGGAATCCATCATCCGGCGCGCCGCCGACATTGCGTCGGTACTGCCGGTCGGCCCGGTTACGGAAAGTGGCTACCAGAATGTTATTCGGGTTGAACTGGCGCCCGGCGTTGACGTCGACGTGGACCGTTTGCAGCGTCACTTCTATACGACGTCGAGTTGCGGCGTTTGCGGCAAG
Organism: uncultured Woeseiaceae bacterium; assembly: GCA_964560775.1. GTDB lineage: Bacteria > Pseudomonadota > Gammaproteobacteria > Steroidobacterales > Woeseiaceae > Woeseia. Next base: position 9,990 of record CAZLNH010000367.1, read on the forward strand.
ACATCGCTCGACGCGCTGAGAGCCGTTGGGCAATCCTCGCTCAAAGCCAACCGCACCCGATTCAGCCGCAGCGTCCTCACCAGCATGCCGGACAAGTTGCGCCAGCAACAAGCGGTCTTTGAGTCGACCGGCGGCCTGCACGCCGCCGCCGCGTTTACGGCACATGGTGAAATCGTGGTCGTGCGCGAGGACGTTGGACGGCACAATGCCGTCGACAAGGTCATTGGCGCTTTGCTTGCGGACGACCGGCTGCCTGCCGCGGAGTACGGTCTCCTTGTGTCGGGGCGTGCCAGTTTCGAACTTATGCAGAAAACGCTGGTTGCCGGAATGCCACTGCTGGCAGCGGTCAGCGCGCCGTCGAGCCTGGCCGTGCAGTTGGCCGGAGAATTTGACATGACGCTGATCGGTTTCCTGCGCGGCGAACAATTCAATATCTACGCGGGTGCGGATCGCGTCAGCTAGCGAGGGGCAAGGCAGGACATGGTTACAAAATACGACCCCGCAATCGGGACCGAAATAATCCAGTCCTTTGGGGCGCGGCCGGAGATGCTGGTGCAGATACTGCACGGGTTCCTGAAGCGGTATCGGTATGTGCCGCGCGAAGCCGTGCCGCAAATTGCGGATGAGCTGAACCTGTCACGGGCGGATGTTCACGGCGTCGTAAGCTTCTACCACGACTTCCGCGCCGAACCGCCGGGCGATACGGTCATCAAAATTTGCCAGGCGGAATCCTGCCAGGCGATGGGCAGCCGCGCACTGACCGCGCATGCGAGCAAAGCCCTGGGTGTCGCGCTCAATGAAACGACGCCGGATGGACGCTACACGCTCGAACCGGTTTACTGTCTCGGCAACTGTGCCTGCTCGCCCGCGCTGATGGTTAATGACCGCGTGCTCGGCCGCGTCGATAACGCCGCTTTCGATCAATTGATTGCGCGCGCGGGGAGCTGAGCGATGGCGACGCGCGTATTCATACCCCGCGAAACTGCCGCACTGTCGCTCGGCGCGGAGAGCGTTGCCAGTGCCATAGAAACGACTGCAGCGGCGCGTGGTGAATCCGTTGACATCGTGCGTAACGGCTCGCGGGGCATTACATGGCTCGAGCCGCTCGTCGAAGTCGATACTGGCGGTCAGCGCATCGCTTATGGCCCGGTCACCGCCGACGACGTCGCGGGGCTTTTTGATGCGGGCTTGTTGACGGGCGGCGAACACGCGCTTTGCCTCGGTCCGACAGAAACCATTCCGTGGCTCGCCCAACAGCAGCGCTGGACTTTTCAACGCTGCGGCATCATTGATCCGTTGTCCTTGAAAGACTATGAGCAGCATGGCGGCTTTGCAGGATTGAGAAAGGCCTTTGCGTCCGGTCCGGAAACCGTGATCGCGACGGTCAAGGACTCCGGACTCCGCGGGCGCGGCGGCGCCGGTTTCCCGACCGGCATCAAGTGGCAGACGGTCGCCGGTGCCAGCGCCGACCAGAAGTACATCGCCTGCAACGCCGACGAAGGCGACAGCGGTACCTTTTCGGACCGCCTGCTGATGGAGGGCGAACCGTTCACGTTGATCGAGGGCATGCTGATTGCCGGCTTTGCAGTCGGCGCGACGCGCGGTTACATCTACCTGCGCTCCGAGTATCCGCTGGCGCATGAGATATTCAACAAAGCCCTGGATATCGCGCGCGACGGCGGCTGGCTCGGCACTGACATCGACGGCAGCGGCTTCGCCTTTGACATTGACCTGCACCTCGGGGCGGGCTCGTACGTCTGCGGCGAGGAAACCGCCATGCTCGACAGCCTCGAAGGCAAGGCCGGTATCGTGCGCTTCAAGCCGCCGCTGCCGGCACTCCAGGGACTGTTCGGCAAACCGACGGTCGTCAACAATGTTGTCACACTGGGCTCGGTGCCGAACATCCTGGCGCTCGGTGCCGAGCGTTACGCCGCACTCGGTGTCGGCCGCTCGAAAGGCACGCTCGCTTTTCAACTGGCGGGCAACATCCGCCGCGGCGGTCTTGTCGAACTGCCGTTCGGCGCAAGCCTCCGCGAGCTGATCATGGACTGGGGCGGCGGCACGATGAGCGGCCGGCCGGTGCGTGCCGTGCAGATAGGCGGCCCGCTCGGCGCCTACCTGCCGGAATCGAAACTCGACCTGCCGCTCGACTACGAGGCCTTTGCCGCCGCCGAGGCGATGATCGGCCACGGCGGTATCGTCGTCTTCGACGACACCGTCGACATGGCGGAACAGGCGCGTTTTGCGATGGAATTCTGCGCGATTGAGTCCTGCGGCAAATGCACGCCGTGCCGCATCGGCTCGGTGCGCGGCGTGGAGGTAATCGACCGGATCGTCGCCAACGAGCGCCGTGACGCCAATCTGGCCCTGCTCGGCGAACTCTGCGACACCATGGTTGACGGCTCGCTGTGCGCGATGGGTGGAATGACCCCCTATCCTGTGCGGAGTGCGTTAAAATATTTCCCCGAGGATTTCACACGCGCTGCAACAGCTGGCGCGGGAGTACCGGCATGACCCTCCTCAAAGAACCCGATCTCGGCACGCCGCCGAGCAAGTCCACCGAATCCGTCACCGTCGATATCGACGGCGTCCGCACGAAAGTCGCGGCCGGCACGACGGTGCTGCGCGCCGCGCGCGGTGCCGGCATCGACATTCCGAAATTGTGCGCCACCGACAACCTGGAGCCGTTCGGCTCGTGCCGGCTGTGCGTCGTCGAAATCGAGGGCCGCAAAGGCTACCCGGCCTCGTGCACGACACCAGTAGAGGAAGGCATGCAGGTGCGTACGCAGACTGGCGCGATTGCGAAGCTGCGGCGGAACGTCATGGAGCTCTACATCTCCGATCACCCGCTCGACTGCCTGACCTGCTCTGCGAACGGCGACTGCGAACTGCAGGACATGGCCGGCGCGGTCGGGCTGCGCGATGTGCGCTACGGGATGGACGGCGCGAATCACCTCGATGCGCCGGTCGACGACAGCAACCCGTATTTTTCGTTTGACCCGAGCAAGTGCATCGTCTGCTCGCGGTGCGTGCGCGCCTGTGACGAAGTGCAGGGCACGTTCGCACTGACGATTGAAGGGCGCGGCTTCGAGGCCAAAGTCGCCGCCAGCGCCAATGAAAGCTTTCTCGATTCGGAATGCGTGTCCTGCGGCGCCTGTGTGCAGGCCTGCCCGACCGCGACGCTGATGGAAAAAACGATCATCGACCACGGCCAGCCGGAACACAGCGTGCTGACGACGTGCGCCTATTGCGGCGTCGGCTGCTCGTTCAAGGCGGATATGAAAGGCGACCAGGTCGTGCGCATGACGCCGTACAAGGACGGCCAGGCGAACCACGGGCACAGCTGCGTCAAAGGTCGCTTCGCGTGGGGCTATGCCTCGCACCGCGAGCGCGTCATGGACCCGATGATCCGCGACAGTATCGATGAACCATGGCGCAAGGTGAGCTGGGACGAGGCGATCGGCTTCGCCGCGGAGCGCTTCAAAGCGATACAGGCGAAGTACGGCCGCAAGTCGGTTGGCGGCATCACGTCATCGCGCTGTACCAACGAGGAAGTGTTCATCGTCCAGAAACTCGTCCGCGCGGCATTCGGCAACAACAATGTCGACACCTGCGCGCGTGTCTGTCATTCGCCGACCGGCTACGGGCTGAAGCAGACGCTCGGCACGTCCGCCGGCACGCAACCGTTCGACAGCGTAATGGACGCCGACGTCATCGTCGTCATCGGCGCCAACCCGACCGAAGGCCATCCGGTTTTTGCGTCACAGATGAAGCGGCGCCTGCGCGAAGGCGCGAAGCTTATTGTCTGCGACCCGCGCAAGATCGGCCTTGTGCGATCACCGCACGTCGAGGCCGACTACCACCTGCCGCTTTCACCCGGCACGAACGTGCCGTTGATCAATGCATTCGCGCACGTTGTCGTCAGCGAAGGCCTGACCGATGACGATTACATCGCCGAACGCTGCGACCTCGACTCTTTCGAAGCGTGGAAGGCCTGTGTCCTGAAACCGGAGAACTCGCCGGAGGCGGTCGCCGAGGTGACCGGCGTGCCCGCTGAGGACATTCGCGAAGCGGCACGTCTTTATGCCAGCGCCGGGCGCGGGGCGATCTACTACGGTCTCGGTGTCACGGAACACAGCCAGGGATCGACGATGGTCATGGGCATGGCCAATCTCGCCATGGCGACCGGCAACATCGGCTTTTCAGGTTGCGGCGTCAACCCGCTGCGCGGCCAGAACAACGTGCAGGGCTCCTGCGACATGGGCTCGTTCCCGCACGAACTGGCCGGTTACCGGCCGGTGGGCGACGACACCGTTCGTGGCGCCTTCGAGGCAATGTGGGGCGTGGAACTCGATGCGGAACCGGGCTTTCGCATACCAAACATGTTCGATGCCGCGATCGCCGGCACCTACAAGGGCATGTACATACAGGGCGAGGACCTTGCGCAGTCCGACCCGAATACCAAGCATGTCGAGGCGGCGCTCACGAGCCTCGAATGCGTTGTCGTGCAGGACCTGTTCCTGAACGAGACCGCAAAGTTTGCACACGTCTTCCTGCCTGGCACGTCATTCCTTGAAAAGGACGGCACGTTTATCAATGCCGAACGGCGCATCAACCGCGTGCGCCCGGTCATGAAACCGCGCCAGGGCAAGGCCGAATGGCTGATCACGCAGGAACTCGCGCAGGCGCTCGGCTACCCGATGAATTATGCAAGCGAAGCGGAAATCATGGACGAGGTCGCCGCACTGACACCGACATTCAAGGGCGTCTCGTTCAAGTTTCTCGACGAAGTCGGCAGCGTGCAGTGGCCGTGCAACAATGATGCGCCGATGGGCACACCCATCATGCACATCGACCATTTCGTTCGCGGCAAGGGGCTGTTTGTCGAAACCGATTTCGTGCCGACCGAGGAACGCAGTAACCGCAGGTTCCCGTTATTGCTGACGACCGGCCGTATCCTGTCGCAGTACAACGTCGGCGCCCAGACGCGCCGCACCGACAACGTAGTCTGGTACAAAGAAGACCTGCTCGAGATCCATCCGCACGATGCGGAAACCCGCGGCATCAACGAAGGCGATCTCGTCAGCCTGGCCAGCCGCAAAGGGGAGATTACGCTGCGGGCAACGGTCACTGAGCGCGTCAAGCCAGGCGTCGTCTATACGACGTTCCACAACCCCGAGACCGGCGCCAACGTTGTAACGACCGAGTACAGCGACTGGGCCACGAATTGCCCCGAGTACAAGGTAACGGCCGTGCAAGTTGCGCCGGCCGTGCACCGCTCGGCGTGGCAGCAGGAGTTCGAGAAGCGGGCGGAAAAGCGCGGCCGGGTCCTCGAGGAAGAGGCGACCGAAGCGGAGTAGGCGACGGCATCTGCCGTCGTTGCGAGGCCGCCGAAGGCGGCCGTGGCAATCTCGTTTCAACTGGCTGTGGCGTGACCTTTGCGAGGTCGCCACGTCGCAACGCTCCTCGCGATGACGGTGGTGCGTTACGTTCCTCGCGATGACGGTGGTGCGTTACGTTCCTCTCCATCATTAAACAGCCAGCGGTTCAGCGGCTCCTTGATCAGGCGCGGGAACAGGAAGTACAGGACGACGAGCGCGGCTACACCGATTAACTCGAAGCGCTCGATCAGCCAGAGGGGCCAGAGGAATGCCATGAGGGTGTTCTGGATCGATTGCACCGTGACGCGTATTAGTATTTCGAACAGTTGCCCGGTCAGGAAAGCGCCGATGCCCTCGGCTGCGGCGAACTCCGCAATGACCGTGCGGATTTCCAGCCATATGAACGTGATGACGAATCCGCAGGCATAGAGGCCACCGCCGCGCGCATTCCAGACGGTGTGAAACGATCGCTTGAGGACGCGCAGCAACTGGCCCGGAAACGCGCGCGGTTCGTCCTTCAGCGTGCGTCCCAGGCTCACGGTTTCGCGGCCGCGATTCTTCATGCGGTCGACGAAGGATGGCTTTTTAGCCTTGGAGCGCGTAGCCACGAATTACGTCATTGCGAGCCCGAAGGGCGTGGCAATCTCGTTCCGACTGGCTGTGGGGTGATCTGTGCGAGGTCGCCACGTCGCTGCGCTCCTCGCGATGACGGGGGTTAGTCATTCTTGTCCAGCTTGCTGAATTTCGAACCTTCGAGCGTCAGGTTGTACATCAGGCCCGTCGAGCCAAAGACAAAACCGACCACCGGGTCCTTGATGTTCTGCGAGTCGATCGTCTTGCCGGCACCAATATCGATCAGTGCCACGGAGCCGTCGACACCAACCTTCCATCCGTTGCTGTTGCGAAACTTGTTGAGAGATTCCTCTGTCATGAACGCAATGACGATCGACTTCGCCTGTGCGCCCAGCTGCAAACCGATTGAACCGGCCGTTGTGCGATAGTAGTCAACGGTCTCGCCGTCTACCCGCAGCGCACCTTCGCCGGTTTCACCGCCAATCCCGATACCTACCTTGATGACACGCGGAAACACCAGGTAACCGGCGGCGGTGTCAAGGAAGACCTCTGCCCCGTTTACCTCCTCCTTGAACGCCACAAGCGCATCGTTGACATCGGCATCGATTTCCGCGCCCGTTGCACCGAGCGCCTGTACGGGCATGGCGAACAGCAGGAACATTGCGAGGAATGTGGTCGTTGCTTTGTTCATTGCAAACTCCTTTATTCAGGTACCGCGTGGCGGCGGCAGCAGGCTCGGCGGAATGGGCGCCCGCCGCCGGTTCGGCTGCGGCGGATAATTTTCGGCCAGGTAGTCGAGGATACTCTCCTCGGTCGCCGCATCGAACTGCCACAGGTTTTGTGTCGCCTGCATCCAGCGAATGATATCAAGCCACGTCTGGCGATCAGCGCGCTGGGCCGTCACCAGCGCATGTGAATGACAGCCCCCGCAATGAATGCGTACCTGCTCCCAGCCCGGCGCGCGAACCAGGCCGGTGTTTTCGTCGATCTCCGCGGCGGCGCCCACACCCGTCCCGGCCAGCAGCCACACTGCGATTGCGAGGAGTCTGCGCATCACGCCGTCACGCCGACTGCGATGCGGTGGCAGGCGTTGTTCAGGTAGCCGCGGGGGTTCCAGCCCGGAAGCACCATTGGCTGCCGTTGGCCGTTGACATCTTCGGCACGCGCCCAGACTTCGTAATAGCCGGGCTGCGGAAAACTGATGCGTGCTGAAAAATGCTGCCACGCAAGACGGTTGACCGGCTTGTTCAGCGCCGCGCGTTGCCAGGTCGCACCGAAATCGATCGATGTATACACGCGGCGCACCGCGAGATCACCGGCCCACGCATGGCCGCGCACGGCGAGCGGTTCACGGCCAGCGTGCGTGATGCCCGACTTCGGCATCGTGATCAGCGACTTCACCGGCATCGACTCGATGATGCACATGTCCTCTTCAGGCACCGGCGTTCCAGGTGCAACCGGCGCGCACGGCACGCGGTAGGACTGGCCAAGCATTTTTTCGCCGTCGTGAACCCGGTCCCGGATCAGCAGCCGGCCGAGCCACTTGCCGCTGACCGACGCCGGCCAGCCGGCGCAAATGAGCCGCAGTGGCGCACCGTGCAACAAAGGCAACGGCTCGCCGTTCATCGCCCAGACCAGCATGGATTCCTTTTCCAGCGCCTTGGCTAGCGGCACGCCGCGCGAGATCGGGCGCTTGTCCGGATCCCCGGACAGATGCGTGTCCGCGCCCTCATAGGCGACATAGACGGCATCATCGGCGATCCCGACATCGTCAAGCACATCACCGAGGCGCACACCCGTCCATTCCGGGCAGCCGATCGCACCGGTTGTCCACTGGTTGCCGCGGGCTGGCGGGTAGAACTCCGAACGGCCATTGCCACCGCATTCGATCTGCAATTGCAGCGTGTGGTGCCGGAAGCGCTGCTTCAATTCATCGAGCGACATCGTCGCCGGACGCCGGCATGCCTCTCCGTCGATACGAAAGCGCCAAGCGGCGGGATCAGTGGCCGCAAGCGGCGGCGGTACGCCGTTGTTGCGCACGAACAGGCGATTCGCCGGGGTAACATTGTCATCGAGCAAGTGCGCCGGCGTCTCGGCGTTGATCGGCCGGTCATTCAATATCGTCAGGCCGTCCTTGCCCGGCAACTCGAACGCATCATTGTCCTGTGCGAAAGCCGCTGGTATCAGTCCGCCTGGCATGTTCGATGCGAACGGAATCACGCCACCCAGTGCTGCGCTCATGGCCGCGAGGCCGCTGCCCCGCAGGAAACCGCGGCGGGTCAGCGGATGCGTCTCCCTGCCCCACAACAACCTGTCGGCCGCAGCCGGATCCCTGGCGTACAGGGCATGGATGCCCTTTTTGTCACTCATGCTCCCTCCGGGCCTGGTCGTAGCGCGCGCGAGCAGCCTCAACATACGCACGCAACAATTGTTCAAGTACGGGAATCAGCTGCGCGCTTGAGGATTCATCATAACGCATCGTCTTTTCGTCCATGTAGCTCCGCTGTGCAAGCTCCAGCTGTACGGCATGAACATCGCGCGCCGGATCGCCGTAATGCCGCGTGATATGCCCACCGGTAAAGCGGCCGTTCATCACGGAGCTTTGCGGTACAGCGGCCAGCACGCCGGCCAGCACCTGCTCGATATCGGCCGCGCAACTCCTGCCGTCCCAAGTGCCGAGATTCAGCACCGGCAATTCGCCATCAAACAGCAGCGGCGCCTCGCTGACGATGGAGTGTGCATCCCACAGCAGTGCATAGCCGTATTCCTGCCGGATGTCAGCCAGCATCCCCGCAAGCTTCGAGTGATACGGCTGCCAGTACGCTGAAATACGCTCCCGCGCCTCAGCCTGGCCAACCGGCGTGGCGTCTGCATAAATCGGCTCGCCGGCAAACGTACGGTCCGGGCAGATGCCGGTGGACATTCCCTTGCCGTACAGCGCCCCATCGTCCGGCGGCCGGTTCAGGTCAACGACGTAACGCGAGTAGCGCGCGGTAATGACACTGGCACCGAGGTCCGCCGCAAACGCATACAGCCGCGCAACGTGCCAGTCGGTGTCCGGCAGTTCGCGACCTGCAGCGGACATGCGCGGGGTGATTGCGTCCGGTACCAGCCTGCCGTCATGCGGGATGCTGACGAGTAGCGGTGTGCTGCCACGGACAACATCGAATACGGCCTCGCTCATGCCGGGTAGCTTGGCAGCACCGAGCGGCAATGTTCGCACAGCGAACCGCCGTCGATCATCGTTGCCACGAGTTCGATCTCGGCTGACAGTGAACGGTCCTTGTCGTAGCTCGGTGAGAAATGGCGTATCTGCTGGATGATGCGCTCGAGCGTCGGTGAACTTTTTTGCGGGTGGTGAAACTCGATGCCCTGCGCCGCCGCCAGAACCTCGATCGCAATGATATGCGCGACGTTATCAAGCATCGTATGCAGGCGATACGCCGCGAACGTGGCCATGCTGACATGGTCCTCCTGGTTGGCCGACGTCGGCAGGCTGTCGACACTGGCCGGATGTGCCAGGCTCTTGTTTTCCGACGCCAGC
>CAZLNH010000368.1:0-10400 GCA_964560775.1 uncultured Woeseiaceae bacterium
GGGCCTTCCTCGTCGCTGGTGATCAGAAGTGCAAGGCTGCCGTCATGGTCCGGGTACTCGGCGATAAACTGTTCGAGTGCAACTGTCATTGCGGCAAGTCCGCACTTCATGTCAGCGGCACCGCGTGCGTAGAGGTTGCCATCCCGGATAACCGGCTCGAACGGATCTGTTTGCCACTGGGACCGGTCTCCCGGGGGTACGACATCGGTATGGCCGGCAAAACACAGGAGCGGACCGGAATTGCCTCGCCGTGCCCAGAGATTGGTCACGGCGCCGAAGGGCATTGATTCGCAATGGAAGCCTAGCGCGCCCAACCGCTCCGCCAGCAGCGCCTGGCAGCCAGCGTCGTCCGGCGTTACTGAAGGTTGCCGAAGCAGATCGCAAAGCAACAGCACGGCCGGGTCCGACTGCATCAGTTCGAGGTCATCGGGTGCGTTTGTCATGAAACTGAAATATTCGCTACAAGATAATGAAATGGCTGGAAAAAGGTAACTTTAACGTATTCTTTTCCAGCGCGCTGACCATGCCCATTGAAACATTCCCGTAACATTCCGCCGCTATGCTTCGCGCAAATTCCATAGACCCGGAGATACACAATCGTGAGCAAGAGAAGCACAGCGGCCGCGTTGATGGCAAGCGCCGCGCTGGGAGTCCTGCTGTCAGCCGACGCACTGGCGCAGTCAAATCGCGACTATGTCTACATCGTGGGCTCCAGCACCGTTTATCCTTTTTCGACAGTTGTAGCCGAACGCTTCGGCCGCGGCAGCAAATTCAGTACGCCGAAAGTGGAATCGACCGGAAGCGGCGGCGGACTCAAACTGTTTTGCGACGGAATCGGTGTCAGCTACCCGGACATCGCCAATTCCTCGCGGGCGATCAAGCAGTCAGAGATCGAGACATGCGCACGGAACGGTGTCAAAGAAATCATCGAGGTCAAGATTGGTTACGATGGTATTGTCATTGCCAACGCCGTGGAGTCGGCAGACGTGGAATTCACCACCCGGATACTGTTTCTGGCGCTGGCGAAACAGGTCCCTGGCGAAGCTGACGGTACGCTGGTTGAAAACCCGTACACATCATGGAACGAAATAGACGCATCGCTCCCCGCCGTGCGCATTGAGGTACTGGGCCCGCCGCCGACATCCGGAACGCGCGATGCATTTGTGGAACTGGCGATGGAGAGCGGCTGCCGCACGGCGCCATGGATCCGGGATCTCGAAGCATCGGACAATGATCGATTCAAGGCGATCTGCCATACGATGCGTGAAGACGGCCTGTTTGTCGAAGCCGGTGAGAACGACAATCTGATCGTGCAGAAGCTCGAAGCAAACCCGACGGCGTTCGGGATTTTCGGCTACAGCTTTCTCGACCAGAATGCCGGCAAAGTAAAGGGCCTCGCTGTTGATGGTGCCGCGCCGACGTTTGATACGATCTCGGACGGATCCTATGCGATTTCCCGCCCGCTGTACTTTTACGTCAAGAAGGCGCATGTCGACGTCATTCCGGGCCTGCGCGGGTTCCTGCGGGAGTTCACTAGCGAGCGTGCATGGGGTGATGATGGTTACCTGTCGTATCGCGGTCTGATACCGTTGCCGGAAAAAGAGCGCGCGGAAATGGCTGCGTCGGTGATGGCGCTGACGCCGCTGAGTGTGGCAGGGAAATAGTGTTCCCGCCGTCCGTCGTCGCGAGGCGCAAAGCGCCGTGGCGATCTCGCACCCCCCGTCGTCGCGAGGCGCTTAGCGCCGTGGCGATCTCGTACACTTGGCAGAGTGGTAATCGTCACGAGGTCGCCACGGCGCTGCGCGCCTCGCGATGACGGCGCGCGCCTCGCGATGATGGCGCGCGCCTCGCGATGACGGCGCGCTCCTCGGGACGTTTAATCAAAGGCAATCATGCAACCAGTCACGCTGATATTGATACTTGCCGGCCTGGCCATCGCGGCGTACGCGGCGGGCCGGCAGCGCTCGCTGGCGTGCGTCGGCGGGGCGCGGCACATAATGCAGCTGCATTCGTTGCCCGGGTATTACGGCTATTTTACGGCGCTGTGGTGCCTGTTGCCGGCGCTGATGATGATTCTGCTGTGGGTCGTCATTGAGCCTCGGGTCATAACCGCCCTGGTAATACAGGACCTGCCCCAAGCAGATGGAACGCTCTCGGCCGGTGAACTTAATCTGCTGGTCAACAATATCCAGAATCTGGCGCGCGGCGACATCGTTGCAGGTTTTGCCGATGAAGGTCTGCGCGCCGCCGCCGACCGGTACCTGCAATACGCGTCGACGAGCCGCACCCTGATGTCCGTACTGGCGGTCGCGCTGGCCGCTCTCGGCGGCGTCGTCGCATGGTCGCGAATCCAGCCGCAGTACCGGGCGCGGAACCGGGTCGAGACACTGATGCGGCTGATGCTGATAGGCGCGTCGAGTATCGCGATACTGACGACGATTGGCATCATAATGTCAGTCGTTTTTGAGGCAGCTCGATTCTTTCGTGAGGTACCGATCACCGAATTCCTGTTCGGGCTCAACTGGAGTCCGCAGACGGCAATCCGCGAGGACCAGGTCGGCTCGTCGGGCAGTTTCGGCGCGGTGCCGCTGTTTACCGGTACGCTGCTGGTCACCGCCATTGCGATGTTCGTTGCTGTGCCGGTAGGCTTGATGACGGCAATTTACCTCGGTGAATACGCCAGCAGCCGGATTCGCACAATCACCAAGCCGTTGCTCGAAGTACTCGCTGGCATCCCGACGGTTGTCTATGGATTTTTTGCCGCATTGACGATGGCACCGGCGATACGGCGTTTCGGCGAGGCAGCCGGTCTCAACGTGGCGTCGGAAAGTGCACTCGCCGCTGGACTGGTGATGGGCATAATGATCATCCCGCTGGTCTCGTCGCTGTCCGATGACGCAATAAATGCCGTGCCCAGGGCAATGCGTGACGGAGCACTTGGATTAGGTTCCACCCGGTCCGAAACGATGCGTCACGTAATCCTGCCGGCCGCCTTGCCCGGCATCGTCGGCGGCATTCTGCTCGCGCTGTCGCGTGCGATTGGCGAAACGATGATCGTTGTCATGGCTGCAGGACTGGCAGCGAACCTTACGGCAAATCCATTCGAGGCCGTGACTACGGTCACCGTACAAATTGTCACGTTGCTCGTGGGTGATCAGGAGTTCAACAGTGCAAAGACGCTTGCTGCGTTTGCTCTTGGCCTGGTCCTGTTCCTGGTGACGCTTGGGCTTAACGTCATCGGGCTGCTTGTCGTGCGCAGATACCGGGAGCAGTACGAATAATGGCAACGAAAAACGACACACGGCAGCGCGTCGAAGCCGGCCTGAGGCGCCGTTATCTGAAGGAGTCCATCTTCCGGTTTTTTGGCCGCGCGGCAACACTTGTTGGCATTACCTTTCTCGTGGTGTTCTTCTGGACATTGATAGCGCAAGGCTCTTCAGCGTTCATGCAGTCGTACATCAAACTGGATATCCGGTTTTCGCCGGAGGTCCTGGCGCCCGCCGGTGAATTGGATATCCAGTATGCGGACTACGAAGTGCTCGTACGGAACGCGCTTCGCGACAGGTTTCCTGACGTGACCGAACGGCGTGAGCTGCGGCAGCTTACTCGCCTTGTGAGCATAGGAGCAGGTTTCGCGCTGCGCGAAAGGCTTGAGGAAGACCCGTCGCTGCTCGGGCGCGAGGCAACCGTGGTCGTGCCAACGTCGGCTGACGTCGATATGGTGGTCAAGGGAAATATCGATCGCACAATCGATGAGGGGCAGCGGCAGATATCGGACCAGCAGCTCGCGTGGATTGACAGGTTGCTGGCGGATGGCAGCATCGTCAAGCGTTTCAACAGCGCATTGTTTGAAAACGGCGATTCAAGGGAGCCCGAGCTTGCCGGCATTCGTGGCGCGCTTACGGGGTCTTTCTACATGCTGATCGTAACGATCGTGATTGCTTTTCCGATTGGTACGGCGGCTGCGATTTATCTCGAGGAGTTCGCGCCACGCAACCGCTGGTCGGACCTGATTGAAGTCAATATCAACAATCTCGCGGCCGTGCCGTCGATCGTCTACGGCCTGTTGGGTCTGGCTGTCTTCATAAACTGGATAGGCCTGCCGCGCTCGGCTCCGCTGGTCGGTGGACTGGTACTGGCGCTCCTGACGTTGCCGGTGATCATTATTGCCTCACGGGCCGCCATCAAGGCCGTCCCGCCCTCCATACGTGAAGCAGCGCTCGGCGTTGGCGCATCAAAGATGCAGGTTGTCGCGCACCACGTGCTGCCTCTGGCGCTGCCCGGAATGCTGACCGGCGCTATCATCGGCATGAGCCGCGCCCTCGGCGAGACAGCACCACTTCTGATGATCGGCATGGTGGCGTTTATAGTCGATGTTCCCGGCGGATTTTCCGATCCTGCCACGGCCCTGCCGGTGCAGATATTTCTTTGGGCGGACAGCCCGGAACGTGCGTTTGCCGAGCGGACTTCGGCGGCAATTATAGTCTTGCTGGGATTTTTGCTGGTAATGAATCTGGTGGCGGTTATCATGCGAAATCGCGTGGAACGCCAGTGGTAAAGCGGGTGTACTGATGGTGGGCACGGGAAATGCAAAATTGAAGTCTATCGAACAGGATCAGGTGAGCCAGTTGCCGGCAGAAGATTCAGGAATTGTGACGCAATCCGAGCCGCCACAGCGGACGACGGACAATATCAGTGCTGACGCGTTGCAGAACTATTCGGACCTGGCTGAAGACACCGTTGGCCATGCCCAATGCGACGACGCCTACATGGTCGCGCAAAACATCAACGTATATTACGGTGACATACATGCGATACGTGACGTTTCACTGGATATCGGCAGAAACCAGGTCATCGCGCTGATCGGTCCGTCCGGATGTGGCAAGTCAACGTTTTTGAGATGCCTGAACCGGATGAACGATTCCATCGAAACAGCGCGCGTTTCAGGGCACATAACCCTGGATGGCCAGGATATCTACAGCAAGGATCTCGATCCGGTGGCGTTGCGCGCTCGAGTGGGCATGGTGTTCCAGAAACCCAACCCTTTCCCGAAGAGCATCTATGACAATGTTGCCTATGGGCCGCGCATCCACGGCCTTGCATCGAGCCGTTCGGAACTGGACGACATCGTCCACGACAGTCTCGATCGCGCGGGCCTGTTGAAAGAAGTGCGTGACCGCCTTGAAGAACCCGGTACCGGCCTGTCCGGCGGCCAGCAGCAGCGCCTGTGTATTGCCCGCACGATCGCGGTCAATCCCGAAGTAATATTGATGGACGAGCCGTGCTCGGCACTTGACCCGATTGCGACGGCACGCATCGAGGACCTGATCGATGAGCTATCGCACAACTATGCCATCGTTATCGTGACGCATTCGATGCAGCAGGCGGCGCGGGTTTCACAGCGCGTGGCGTATTTTCACCTCGGCCGGCTGGTCGAGGTCGACGAAACCGACCGCATATTCACCAACCCGCAACACTCGTTGACGGAAAACTACATTACCGGCCGTTTCGGCTAAACGGCCGGTCCGGATTATTCATGAACGGCACGGAGGCCGGGGCGGAGGTGTGCGCCTTTGCTTACCACCGCACCAAAACGTTCATGAATAATCCAGGGGACGGAACCGGGCCCTGTCGATCTCGCTCACCTCTTTTTGAACAGGCGCTCGTAATCGTCTTCGGCAAAGCCCGACACAACGGTCTTGCCGCGTTCCAGCAACGGCCGCTTGATAAGGGTAGGGTGTTCAAGCATTGCGGCGACGGCTCGATTCGGCCCGATATTCTCGCGATCGGCTTCAGGAATACGCCGCCACGTAGCACTTTGCCGGTTCAACAATTTTTCCCACCCAATCCTCTCGCTCCAGCGCTCGAGCATCTGCACTTCGATGCCGTCCTTGCGGAGGTCGTGAAAGCGAAAGTCGACCCCATTGTCGTCAAGCCAGTTCCGGGCCTTGCGGCAGGAATCGCAGCTCGCGATACCGTATAAAATTGGCGGAGTTGCCATATGAAACTGTTCAGTCCCGTTCAGTCAGTCGCAAAAGTTCATTCAGTCCGGTTTTGGACCGGGTTTTTTCATCAACCTGTTTGACGATAACAGCACAGTAAAGAGAGTGCGAGCCGTCCTTGGCGGGCAAGTTGCCTGAGACGACGACGGAGCCGGGGGGGATTCGTCCGTAGCTAATCTGCCCGCTGCTCCTGTCATAGATCCGCGTGCTCTGGCCGATATAGACGCCCATTGAAATTACCGAACCGGCGCCAACGACGACGCCTTCGACGATCTCGGAGCGGGCGCCGATAAAGCAGTTGTCCTCGATGATCGTTGGCGCGGCCTGGACCGGCTCGAGTACTCCGCCAATCCCGACGCCACCGGACAGGTGCACATTGCGACCGATCTGGGCACAGCTTCCGACGGTTGCCCACGTGTCGACCAGCGTACCGCTACCGATTCGAGCACCGACATTCACATAACTCGGCATCAGGACGACATCCCGTTCGACATGCGCGCCATAACGCACGAGCGCGTCGGGGACGACTCGCACTCCGGCCTTCCGGAACTGCTCGGCCGTGTAACCGGCATACTTGAGAGGGACCTTGTCGTAAAAATTGCTGGCCGCGCCCTCGATGCATTCATTTGATTGCAGGCGGAAACTCAGCAGCACGGCCTTTTTGAGCCACTCGTGTACCTTCCAGCCGTTGTCCACCGGCTCGGCGACGCGGGCCTCACCGGCGTCAAGCAGCTTCATCGCGGTGGCAACAGCGTGCCGCAGTTCGCCGGTCGCAAAGCTATCTTCTTCGCGCCTGTCGAATCCGTCGCTAACCAGTTTTTTCAGTGCCTGCATGTCCATACAATATTCTGCCTGGTCGTTTCCGGGTGTTGGAACAATCCCGCGCGGAATATCAGGATTGAGCGTTCAGTTTGTCGACGAGGTGATCGCGCAGCGCCTCGCAGCGATCCGGCGTCAGCGGCATGCCTTTCTCGTCCACTATGTAAAAGACATCTTCTGCACGTTCGCCGATTGTCACAACCTTTGCGGTATCTATATTGACGTGGAATTCAATGAATGCCTGGCCAATCGTGCTGAGCAGGCCCGGCCTGTCGCTCGCGACGATCTCCATGATCGTCCGGCGGCCGGCGACGTCTTCATCGAAATCAATACCGGCCGGTGTCCGAAACATGCGCAATTGGCGCGGGGGTGGGCGTGTCACGGGCGCCGCAGAGTCATCCGTTGTCGTCAATACCTTGCCGAGGACTCTCGCGATCTTCGCTATTCGTGAGTCATCCGTCTCGATGCGATTGTCGAGTTCGAGAAAAACAAAAGTGTCGAGGCTGTAGCCGTTGGACAGCGGCACGATGCGGGCGTCGACAATTGTCATGCCAAGTTCGGCAAGTAGTGATGTCGTATGCGCAAAAGTGCGCTTCGCGCGCGGCGTATAAAGCATGGCTTCGATGCCGTCGCCCTGCGGCTGGCGGCGCACATCGAGAAATCCTATCCGGGCGTCCAGGTCGGACTGCCGCATTACCTCGGTGTGCCAGGCGATCTCGCTGCCCCGGTACCTGAGGAAATAGTCGTCCGTCAGCAACGCCCATACGGTCTCTCTGTCGGACGCCGGTACGCCGGCTTCATCGAGCAGCGCCGAGGCCGCCTGTTGTTTGTCGGCGATCAGCCGGGCCCTGTTGACCGGATTTTCGAGGCCGTCCCGCAGGGCGCGAGCGGCCTGGTTGTAGAGGTCGCGAAATAGCGTGGCTTTCCAGGAATTCCAGAGCTTCGGATTCGTGCCGCGGACGTCCGCCACGGTAAGGACATACAAATAGTTGAGCCGGGTTCTGTCACCGACTTCCGCGGCAAACTCATTGATGACATGCGGGTCACCGATGTCCTTCTTTTGCGCGGTCATCGACAACAACAGGTGCTGGCGAACAAGCCAGCTGACTGTCTCCGCTTCAGACTCGCTCATGCCATGTTCGAGGCAGAACGCCTCGGCGTCGACGGCGCCGAGTTCGGAATGGTCGCCGCCGCGGCCCTTGGCGATGTCATGAAACAGTCCGGCCAGGTAGACGATTTCCGGCTTGTCGAATGACTGCATGATATTGCTGCAGTGCGGATACTCATGATCATAGCGGCTCAATGCGAAGCGCCGCAGGTTGCTGACGACAAACAATGTGTGCTCGTCTACCGTATAAGCATGGAACAGGTCGTATTGCATGCGGCCGACAATGCGGCCGAATGCGGGGATATACAGCCCCAGTACGCCATACAGGTTCATGCGCCGCAACTGGTGAGTTACGCCTTCATCGGCGCGCAGGATCTTCAGGAACAGCCGGTGATTGCGCGGGTCCTGGCGAAAACTTTCGTCAATCAGGTGCAGGTGCCGTTTGATCAGCGCCACGGTCCAGGCACTGACACCCCGAATGTCCGGATTCTGTTGCAGCAGCAGGAACAGTTCGAGCAATGCCGAAGGTTCGCGTGCGAACACGTGGTCATGCACTGTTTGCAGGTAGCCATTTTTTACCTGGAAACGTTCGTTCAAGGGTTCTGGGTCAGCCTCGGGGTCCAGCAGGATAGCTTCCTCGAACAGTTGCAGGAGCATTTCGTTCAGGCGACTGAGTTCCATGACCGAGCGGTAGTAGCGTTGCATCATCTGTTCGACGCCGAGCGTATAAGCCGCATCCTCGTAACCAAGCAGGCTGGCCAGGTTGGTCTGGTGATCAAATAGCAGGCGGTCCTCGCTGCGGCCGGTCAGGATGTGGAGACCGAAGCGCACGCGCCACAGGAATTCCTGTCCTTCGTGCAGGCGTCTCTGTTGTCCCGGCGTCAGGAAATTGTGTTGCACGAGATCGTCGAGCGTGCGTACGCCGAAGTGGCGCTTGGCGACCCAGCCGATCATCTGGATATCACGCAGGCCGCCCGGGCTGCGTTTGACATTCGGTTCGAGCTTGTAGGCCGTATCCTCATAACGCAGGTGGCGTGCCCGCTGCTCTTCGCGCTTGGCGGCAAAAAACCGGTCCGATGGCCAGATGTCCGGTGGGGCCACCGCCGACGTCATCGCGTCGAACAACGGGCGTGGTCCGGACAGAAGGCGAGCCTCCATCAGCGTCGTGGCGACGGTGACGTCGGCACGTGCTTCTTCCTGGCACTGCTCGATGCTCCGCACGCTGTGTCCGGGGTCGAGCCCCAGGTCCCACAGCGCGGTGACAAATTGCCCTATGGCTTTTTCCTGTTCCGGCGTCGGCGTCCTGCCAACCAGCAACATGACATCGACGTCGGAGCACGGATGCAATTCCCCGCGACCGTAGCCGCCTACGGCCACCAGCGCCACGTCCCGGTCCAGCCCGGCGCCAGCCCGTTGCCAGAGATTGACCAGCACGTAATCGACCAGTGTTGCGCGCAGGCGCACCAGTGTCGTGACCGACTCGCCCTTCTTGAAGCGTTCGGTTAATGCATCCCGCGCATCGGCCAGGGCCTTCCGGCCGGCAGCGACCGAACTGTCGGCCGCAAGCGCCTGGGCCAGCGTATCCAGTGCCGGGTCCGCGGCAGGGTCCGCCTTGCGGGCGGCGGCATCAGGTTCGTTCATCGAGTTGGGCTCCCGGGGCGTCAGCGCTGCGCGGCTCCCAGCGTCAGTACCTCGTAGCCGTCCTTTGTGATCAATACGGTGTGCTCCCATTGCGCCGACAGCTGGTGATCCTTCGTAACGACGGTCCAGCCGTCCGGCAGCAGCCGCACATGCCGTTTGCCGGCGTTGACCATCGGCTCAACGGTCAGTGTCATGCCGGCCTTCAGTTCCAGGCCGGTGCCGGCCTTGCCATAGTGCAGAACCTGCGGGTCTTCGTGAAAAACGCGCCCGATACCGTGGCCGCAGTACTCCTGGACGACGGAAAAGCGCTCATTTTCGACATACGACTGGATTGCCGCACCGACGTCGCCGAGGAATTTGCCCGCCCTAAGCTCCTCTATGCCCAGCCACATGGCGTCATAGGCAATGGCAGACAGGCGCTCGGCCAATACAGCGGGCTTGCCGACAAAGAACATCCGGCTCGTATCACCGTGGAACCCGTCCTTGATGACGGTGATATCGATATTCAGCATGTCACCCGACTTCAGGACCCGCTCGCCCGGTATGCCATGGCAGACAACGTGGTTGACCGATGTGCAGATCGACTTCGGGAAGCCGCGGTAATTCAACGGGGCCGGGATGGCGTCCTGCGTTTCGGTGATGTAGCGGTGACAGATGGCGTCGAGCTCGCCGGTCGTGACGCCGGGCTGTACGTGCTCGCCAATCATGTCGAGCACGTCGGCCGCCAGTCGGCCGGCAACGCGCATCTTGTCCTGTTCCCCGGCGGTTTTGATAGTTACGGTCATTGGGCCTCATTGCGGCAAATTTCCGCAATTCTGCTTGGTTGGGCG
>CAZLNH010000369.1:0-10800 GCA_964560775.1 uncultured Woeseiaceae bacterium
ACCGGCACATCGCCGCAATCAGGGAGCAACTTCAATGCGCCTGAGGCCGTTACGCGCGCCGCGGTGCTGTATGTCATCCGCAGCCTGATCACCGAAGCGATCCCGATGAACGAAGGTTGTCTCGAGCCACTCGATATTCGCATCCCGACCGGCAGCCTGCTGAGTCCCGTCTGGCCCGCGGCCGTCGTCGCCGGCAATGTCGAGACGTCGCAATGCGTCACCGACGCCCTGTTCGGCGCGCTCGGTGAACTCGCCGCGTCGCAGGGCACGATGAACAATCTGAGCTTCGGCAATGCGCGCTTCCAGTACTACGAGACGATTGCCGGCGGTGCCGGTGCCGGGCCCGGCTGGCACGGTGCCGATGCCGTGCAGACGCACATGACGAACTCGCGGCTGACCGACACGGAAGTGTTCGAGCAGTCTTACCCGGTACGCGTCGAACGGTTCGCGGTCCGGCAAGATTCGGGCGGTGCAGGCCTTTGGCGCGGTGGTTGCGGCGCGGTACGGGAGATCCGCTTTCTCGAGGCGGCCGATGTTTCCGTCCTGTCCAATCACCGGCGCATCGCGCCGTTCGGCGTGGATGGTGGTAGCTCCGGCATGACCGGAAAAAATAGAGTTATCCGGGCGGACGGTAGTGAAGAGCAGTTGGCGGCTACAGCCAGTGTCGAGGTTGCCGCGGGCGATGCGGTCCGCATCGAAACGCCGGGCGGCGGCGGATTCAGCGAGCCGTCAGGGGGTGATTGAACGCCTTTGACCGCTCAGGCACAGGCCGCCGGCGCAAATGCGGTACTGGCGACACGGCAACCGGATATCGTCTGGTGCAGTGTCAGCGACACCGGCTCGTTGCAGCCGCGTGGGCGAAACATAAGCAGCACTGTGATGCTGCGCGCCGGATCCGCCGGCGGCAATGTCGGCCCGGCGTCGCATTGCACGCGGTAATTTGTATCAGCGAACGCACCCGCCTCGGCCAGTGACTGCATGTACGCATTGACCTGAGAGTAAACCCGCTCCGCCAGGCGCGTGCCATCCGCCTCGAAAATCGCCCAGCGCGTCGCGCGCTCGACGTTGTTCGTGATGGCGAGCGACAAGCGCCGCGCCGGCAACAACGCAAACTGACGGTCCGACTCCGAGCCCCTGCCCAGCGTGACCGCGCCGCGGATCATTGAACGACCACTGTCGTCCGCCGCGATCGCATTGAGCCCGGCGCGATTGAGCTGCGCGATGTCATTGCCGTCAACGCCGAGCGCCGGCGCCAGTGTCCGGTTGAACGCGAACGCGCGTTGCGCGAGGTCGCCCCACGGTCCTTCCAGCGCATCGAGCTTGCTAAGCAGCCCGGCGATCGCACCGCCGACGCCGCGCGGCGACGGGTCGTCGCTGCCGCGTAACGTCATGCGCGGAAAATAGCTCAACATGTTCGGACTGCGGTAGCCGGTCTGGCGCATGCCCGCCACGGCGCTACGGGAATCGCTCCAGGTGGACGGCGGATCGACGATCAGCATGCCGCCGCGGCGCCGGCAATAGCGTTCGGCGGCCAGCAGCGCGGCCGGGCCGGCATCCTGCCCGCGAGCGAGCGGCGGCAGGTACAGCAGGTCGAGGCGATCGATCGCATCGAGTGCGAAAAGCCCCGTGCCTTTGGCGGCGGAACCGATCAGGTCGTAGTCGCACAGGTCGGAACCGTCGCTGCCGCGCTGGGCGTGGCCGACGTAGGCGGCGCCATGGCCGACATGCCGGCCCATCGTCGCGGCGGGCCGTCCCGCTGGCAGCGGCAACTGCAGCGTGACCAGCGCCGACGACAGCAATGCGTCGCCGATATACGTTTTGTGTTCCGGATCGGTGCTGACGCGGCGGTAAATTTCCTGGTCGATGACATGGCCGTTGACCGGCGACACGCGCTGCACAATCAGGTTAAAGCGCTGCATATCGCTGGTATCGATGCCGTCGTAGTCGACCGCGGCGCGTACCAGTTCGGTCGATCCCGGTTCCAGCGCGCGCAGTACCAGCACACCGTGGTGCGCGGGCAGGCAGATCATCGCACCGCGCGCATTGTTGGCAACACGCACGACATAGAGTTGCCGTCCGCCATGCGCAAAAAACTGCTCGACCGCCGGACCGAGACTGCTGCGCGGCCAGACACCGCCGAAACGGCGTGAAAAATCCGCCATGCCGCGAATCGAGACCGCAGTGTTCAGTGGGCCGCGCAACGCCCGCCCGATGAATGCGGCGGTAGTTTGCGTTCGCCGCTCGATCGGTTGATCCATCGGCGATATTTCAGTAACCCGGATTTGCGAGTCGAAAGGACCCGCTAGCACGTTCTTCTGCCTGACAAATTCGTCCCCGCGATTTTGTGCGCCAGACCTTGGATGCTCATTGTAGAGAGTGCGGCGGCAAGATGCCATTGCCGTTGGCGTGACTGCAGGACGATAATCGTGTCATGTCTCACTCAGACGCACTGCAGGACCGGTTCCCGGTGCTGGCCGCAAAGCTCGGCAAGCTGCCACTGGGCGAGTTACCTACTCCTTTGCGTGAAGCGAACTTCAATGGCGCAACCGGCCGCCGGCTCATCCTGATCAAACAGGACAACCTGAGCGGGGCGCTGTACGGCGGCAACAAGGTGCGCAAGCTTGAATACCTTTTACACACCGCACGGCAAAAAGGTTGCCGCTGTGTCGCGACGTTCGGCACGGTCGGCTCGCATCATGCGCTGGCCACGGCGTTGTACGCGCGTGCGCAGAAACTCGACTGCATCTGCTTCCTGTCACACCAGAAGCGCACCGCAAGTGTGCCGGGCGTGCTGAATGCGCTGCTGGAAAGCGGTGCGACGCTGGTCCGGTTCGGCGGCAATTATTCGCAGCGCATCGCGACACTGCGCGAACACCTGCATGGCCGCCGTGTCCGCGTCATACCGATAGGGGGTACATCGTGGGCCGGCACCGTCGGTTTCGTCGCTGCCGGCCTGGAACTGGCCGCGCAACTCGAGGAACGGGATGCGGCGTTGCCCGAACGGCTTTATGTCGCGACCGGCACGATGGGCACGGCGGCAGGGCTCGCGCTGGGCCTCGCGCTGGCCGGCATGCCCATCGAAGTGCACGCGGTGCGTGTCTCGGATACTAGCGTTACGAGCGAGGCGGGACTTGCGCGACTGTGCCGCAAGACCGCCATGATGATGCGCCGGCTGGACCCGGCCGTGCCCCGGGGACTGGAGCGCCGCGTGCGCCTTGTGTTGCGACACGGGTTTTTTGCCGGCGGTTATGCGCACAGTGATGACGCAACCCGGAACGCCATCGATACCGCCGCAGAGCAGTTCGGCCTGACACTGGAGCCTACTTATACCGGTAAGGCGATGGCGGCCTTGTTGCACGATGCGGCGGACGCATCGGGAGGTTTTGATTCAGCCGTGTTCTGGCACAGTTATCACGCGAGGCCGCTGGACGTGCGTCGTGATGCACCGCTCGATGAACGCAGGCTGCCGCCGGAATTCCTCGCTTACTTTTCCTGAGCGTCTTCTTTTTCTTCAGTGCCTGTCGCGGCACGCGCACGGCGTTGCCGTTCGTCAGCGGCTTCGGCCGCTTCGTGTTTCTTGCGCTCGATTTCCTCGAGCATGATGTCGAGCCACTCGCTCATCAGTTGACGACCTCCGGCTGTTCGTCGGTAACGGTGAGTGGTTGGTCCAGCAGTTCGCGCACTTCGGTCAGTGTTGGCGCATCCGGGTCCGGTTCGACGGTGTTGTGCACGACCAGTGCCCGTTCGTAAATCTCGTCGATATCACGCTTGTACAGCAGCACCGGCACGCCGCGCGCATCGGTGGCAATGGTTTGCATATGCGCGGCGGTTGTCGCCCGCTTCGACTGCAACAGTTCGCTGTTAACAAGACTCTGTAACAGCGCGTCGAGGTGCTGTGCCGTATCGATCTCGATGTCCTCGAGCGGCGGGTGGCTTTCGAAATAGATGTGCCCGTCGCGACGGCCGAGCAAATAAGGCTGATTGACAATCGTAACGTCAGTGCCGATGCCAGCGAGTGAGTAAAGGGTTTCGATGTTCTCCGGGTACAGGCGCACGCAACCGTGGCTGACGCGCATGCCGACACCGTACGGCTGGTTCGTGCCGTGCAGCAGGTAACCCGGCATGTCGAGCTTCAGGACGTGGCGGCCGAGCGGATTGTCAGGACCGGGCGGCACGACGGCAGGCAGCGGATCGCCGTCCTCGGCATGTTCCTTGCGCACCGACGCTGGCACGTACCAGTGCGGATCACGCGCTTTCTGGATGACTTTTGCGGATCCGAGTGGCGTCTCCCAGCCGACGCGCCCGATGCCGATCGGGAATGTCAGCACTTCCTGGCGCTCACCTTCCGGCATCTCCGGAAAATAGAACAAACGCTTGGCCGCGATGTTCAGCACGATGCCACTGCGTGCGGCTGCCGGCAGGACGTACTGCGTCGGCAGCAGCACCGGCGTACCGGCTGCCGGTATCCACGGGTCGATGCCGGGGTTCGCATGCACCAGCTCGTCGTAGCCGAGCCCGTACTCCCGCGCCAGGTCTGAAAAGGTATCGTCGGCCTCGGTGAAGACGATCTGCAACTCGCCGATGACGCTCTGCTCCGTTGTCTCCAGCACGAAGTAATTGCGGCTGATCGGGTCCACCGTGGCACGACTGGCGAGCGCCGCCTGCGCGCCCCGCGGTCCGGACCGGGCTCCGGCGTCATCGCGCGGCAACATGTCCTGCAGCACCGCGCAACCGCTCGCGGTCAGGAGAATCGTTACGGGCAGCAGGCAGCGCCGGATCAGCAATGGGACACGCACGTTTGACCTACCGGTATCGATAACATCGCTCCAGTTTCGCAGAAAACCCGGCCGGACACTATTGGACAGCCGGCATCAGAGTCGTGCCACCTTCAGGTGGAGCGGCCAGCTAACCGTGCGCTGGCTGTCGCCCCAGGCCGCCGCCAGTTCGGGTGCGAGCGCCGCCACCGGGTCGCTGCCGTGCGCGCGCGCATAGCGCTGTGTCGCGGACCAGGTAGCCAGGTAGGCCAGCATGTCAGCGGCACTCCACAAGGCCGTCATAGCAAACGCCGGGCACTCGACGGCGGATCCAGGCAGGTCGATATCGCGGTAACCGCTCTCAACCATTTCGCGTTCCGGCGGCCAGTAGTCGTCGAGATCCGCGTACAGGCCGTGCACGAGACGGTCACACCCGGGGCTGATCCGGCAGGTCCCGTAGCACCAGACGGCGAGCAAGCCGCCCGGTTTCAGCACGCGCCGCACCTCGTCGAAGAATTGCCCAAGCTCAAACCAATGCAGCGCCTGTGCGACGGTTACAAGGTCAACGGAGCCAGGCGCCAGGCCTGAACTTTCCGCGGGCGCTACGCGGAAGTCTATTCCCGGAACCGGGGGAGCCTGCTTGATTTGCGACGCACTGGCGTCGGTCGCGATGACAGCATCAAAATAACGCGACAGTGACTCGGCCGCCTGGCCGTTGCCAGTGGCGCAATCCCATGCGCACTCCCGGGCATCGGCAAGACTGGCAAGGAATTGGAACAGGTCTTCAGGATAGCGCGGTCTTGCTCGCGCGTAGTCACCGGCGTGCGCGGAGAAATGGTCCTTGAATGCCGTCAAGCCAGGTTGTTCAGCGCGTGCAGTTGGGGTTTTTGCCCTGGGCCTGTGCTTCGTTGTACAGCTTCAGCACGTGCGGATACTGCGCCACGAGATTCTCGATACGCGTATCGCCTGACGGATGCGTCGACATGTACTCGGGAATCTTGTCGTCCTGGCGCGCATTCATGTTTTTCCACAGCTCGACACTTTCGCGCGGATCGAAACCGGCTCGTGCCATGTACTCGAGACCCACAACATCCGCCTCGGTCTCCTGCTTGCGGCTGAACGGGTTCATGACGCCGAGTGCCGCACCGGCCGACAACGCTTCATACGCACCACGCGTCTGGTTGTAATAGCCGCCGCCCAGTATCAACGCGGCAACTTCGACGCCGGCACCGGTCACCATGCCGCGCGACGCCCGTTCATTGGCATGGTGCGCGGTCACGTGTGCGACCTCGTGGCCCATTACCGCGGCGAGCTGGTGCTGGTTGTTCGCAACACTCAGGATGCCCGCCTTGACGACGATCTTGCCGCCCGGCAGCACATGCGCATTGATGTCCGGCTGGTTGACGATCGCCATTTCCCACGGCAGGTCGGCATCTTCACCTTCGAGCACACCGACGATGGCATCGGCCACGCAGGACACATACTGGATCGTCGGGCCATCCTGGACCATCGGCGCCTGGTCGCGGATGATCGCAAACTGGCGTTCACCCTCGAGTTCGAGCGCGGCATCGGAGCGCAGGACGAGCTGGCTGCGGCCGGTCGGGGACGTCGTGCAGGCCGCGGCAAGCAGTGCCACGGAGGCCAGTGCCAGCAGGCACTTTTGAAGGGGCTTGATCATCAGGAACTCCTCGCAGGGGCGTCGATTATAGCGAAAGGCGGCCCGTCACCAGTAAGACAGCACCCGCCGGGCCGGGTTCCCGCTCAGCGCGGCAGGCCGGACTCGAAGCGGCGCCGCCAGGCTGCCGCGTCGACCTTCTCCAGCGCCGCGTCAGCCGAGGCCAGCAGCCGCTTCTGCAGCGGCTGGCGCACCTTGTAATGCACGCGGTACAGGTCCCGGTCGGGTGCCAGCCGCGCGAGCAGCTCGTCACTGGTGCAAAGCTCGTCGGCGAGGCCGAGTTCCAGTGCGCGCGACCCGTACCAGTATTCACCCGTGCTGACCTTGCCGATATCGAGCTCCGGCCGGTAGCGGGCAACGGCTGCCTTGAACAGGCCGTGGACATCGTCCAGCTGTTCGCGCAGGTGCGCGCGGTCCTGGTCCGTATTCTTGCCGAACATCGTGACGTTGCGCTTGTACTCGCCGGCGGTGATCTGTTCAAAATCAACACCGTGGGAATCGAGCATGCGGTTGAAATTCGGCAGCTGCGCGATGACGCCGATCGAACCGAGGATTGCGAACGGCGCGACCAGTATCCGGTTGGCCACGCAGGCCATCAGGTAACCGCCGCTCGCCGCCACCTTGTCGACGACGACCGTCAACGGGATGCCGCGGTCGCGAATGCGTGCAAGCTGGGATGCCGCGAGCCCGTGCTCGTGCACGACACCGCCGTAATTCTCCAGCCGCACGATCACCTGGTCTTCTTCGTTGGCAACCTCGAGGACGGCACTGATCTCTTCGCGCAACGACGGAACCGCTGACGCCTTGAGGTCACCCTTGAAGTCGATAACAAAGCCTCGCGGTTTCTTCTTGTCGGCCTTTACTTCCGCTTTGACGCGCGCCTTCATTGCCTTCAGGTCGGCCTTCAGCGCGCCCTTGCCAAGAATTGACTGCTTCAGCGCGCGGGCGAGGTTGCGGTATTTTTCGTTCAGGCTTTCGACTTCGAGCGTGTCCTGGCCTGACGCTTTGCGGCTCGCCGCGGCGGCTGCGCCGATGACGACGACAATTGCCGCAACCAGCGTAACTGTTTTCAGCAGGAAGAGCCCGTAATCGGCGAGGAATTCCATCATTGGTAACGGACCGTCGTCGGCAGAGGATCAGGATGCACAGGCAAGGCCGACGTTGTTGTGTTGCAGTACGCGTTCGGCCCGGTAGCTCGAGCGGACCAGCGGCCCGGCCACCACTTCGAGGAATCCCTTGTCCAGCCCCTCGCGGCGGTAAGCATCAAACTCGTCCGGCGTGACGTAACGCTCTATCGCGAGGTGATTCGGGGTCGGCCGCAGGTACTGGCCCAGCGTCAGGATGTCGACGCCGGCGGCACGCAGGTCATCCATCGTCTCCATGATTTCGTGATCGCGCTCGCCCAGTCCGAGCATCAGGCTGGTCTTGGTCAGGACCTCGGGACGGAAGGACTTGGCGTGCGACAACACCGCCAGTGTCTGCGCGTAGCCCGCGCGCGGGTCACGCACCGGGTGCGTCAGCCGCCGTACCGTTTCAACGTTTTGTGCAAACACCTGAAGGCCGGAATCCACGACCTTTTCCACGTCGGTGAGCACGCCGTCGAAATCCGGAGTCAGCGCCTCGACGGCGGTGTCCGGGTTCATGTCACGAATGGCGCGGACGCAGGCGGCGTAATGCGAAGCGCCGCCATCGTCAAGGTCATCGCGATCGACGGACGTAATAACGACGTAACTGAGGCCCATCAGCTTGACGGCGCGCGCGGTATTCAGCGGTTCCTCGGGATCGAGCCAGCCGCGCGGGTTGCCGGTATCGACAGCGCAGAAACGGCAGGCTCGCGTGCACACCGAGCCCATCACCATGATCGTCGCCGTGCCGTGATTCCAGCACTCGCCGATGTTGGGGCACATCGATTCCTCGCAGACGGTGCTGAGGCGGTGTTCGCGGACCGTTTGCCGCACGCTCGAGAATTTCGCGCCCGAAGGCATCGGCGCCCGCAACCAGCGCGGCTTGCCACCTGCGGTCATCTCGTCGGCATCGCGGCGGTTCTTGATGCCGTTCTTGATCGCCGTAAAACCAGCCTCGGTGCGGTACTTGCTGCCGGAGGCAACAATCGGGATGCCGCGGAATTTACTGCCGTCGTTCGCCATGGCGCCTGTACTGGTAAGTTATAAAGTCCGCCATTTTGGCACGATTAAGGGAACGGGGTCGACAAAAACGCCGTCATTGCGAGGCGCGCAGCGCCGTGGCGACCTCGTTCCGCCGGCAGAGGCGTTGTCCGCACGAGATCGCCACGGCACTGCGTGCCTCGCGATGACAGGGGCCCGAAAATTGTGCTGTACCTCACAGACCGCGCGCCGCGCGAGCGCTACTGTTGGTCCATGTCTGCCAAGTATTACACGCAGTTTCTGCTCACCGACGCGCAGTATCGCGGCGGCAACGAGTTCAGCGGCGTCGTGGAACTGAGCCGGCCCATGGACAGTGACGCCGATACGGGCGTTATCGAGGCCGCGCTGGCAAAGAATTTCGACCTGCAGCAAAACGCCGTCAAGCTCGTGAGCTGGTCGCGCCTGCACTGAAAATCATCCTCTTCTGGCATTTACTTCCCCCTGATCTCCCGGCCTTGGCCGGGATTTTTTTGCGTCGTCGCGAGGCACGCAGCACCGCCGTCATCGCGAGGCGCAGCGCGCCGTGGCGATCTCGTACGGATAAGCCCTCTGCCAGCAGAACGAGGTCGCCCCGTCGCTTCGCTTCTCGCGATGACGGCGGTGCTGCATTCCTTGCGATAACGTTGCAAAGATCACTCGCGACAACCGGAGGGGACGCGTAAACTCCGGAAAAATCAGTGTTTGTACCCACAGTGAGAGCTGCATCACACAGTAGCGCCCGGCGACGGGATGTAATAGCCGACAACGCTATGATTTCATTCAATACGCAATATTTTTGCAATCGGGAAAACAGAATGACTCCGACGACCATTGCGGTCCGCATGACCGCCTGCATTCTCTGCATGCTGGGGGCGACAAACGTCCTTGCGCAAAACGAACTTCGCGACACCTTCCTCGGCGACGCGGACGCCGCACTCGAAAAGGCGGACGCGCTGAATGCGGTCGTGCTGGCACCTCGCAGCTACGAACGTGGCAAGGACGCGTACGACGATGCGGCGGAAGGCCTGCGCCGCGGCCGCAATATTGAATACGTGCGTGACAAGGCCGCGGAGGCGACCGAGCACCTGGCGGCAGCCGCTCAAGCAGCGCAACTGGCAAAAACCGTGCTGTCGCAAGTCATGAAAAGCCGCCAGGACGCTGCGAACGCCCGCGCGCCGGAATTATCCCCGGACCTATGGGAGCGTGCACAACGTGAATTTGGCGATGCGATCCGCTACCTCGAACGTGGTGACCTGAAGCGTGCGCGTCGCCTTGATATCGAAGCAACGAGCTTGTATCGCGACGCCGAACTGGTCGCAATCAAAGCACAGTACCTGACCGAAACGCGCCGCCTGCTGGAAGATGCAGAGCGCGCCCGCGTCGGGCGTTACGCACCGATAACGCTGGCCAAGGCGCAGAGGTTGCTCGCCGAAGCGGAACAGGAATTGAGCCAGAACCGCTACGACACGGACCGGCCGCGCAGTCTCGCACGCGAGGCAAACTACGAAGCCAAGCACGCCATCTACCTGTCACAGATAGTGCGCACGGTCGGCGACCGAGACATGACCGTCGAGGAACTGGTGCTGCAATGGGAAGATCCGCTGAACCAGATAGCCGCCGCTGCCGATATCGTGCCCCGCATGGCGGACGGGCATGACACACTTGAAGCGCAGATAGTCGAATACATCGAGAACCTGCGTACCGAGTACCAGAGCGTTGCACAGGAAAACGAGGAAAACGCACTGCGCCTGACCGAAATGGGCGAGGAAATACGCGCGCTCGATGAGCGGCTGGGCGGTGCCACCGCGGAACGCGCCGCGCTGGTCCAGCGGCTCGAAGCACAGGCCCGGGTCAAGCAGCAGTTCGAGCAGGTCGAGAAAATGTTCACGCGCGATGAAGCGCGAGTTTTCCGCGAAGGCGATACCGTCATCCTGCGGATGGTCGGCCTGACCTTCGACAGCGGCAAGTCAGCACTGCGGCAGGACACCTTCGATCTGCTCGCCAAAGTGGAGAAGGCCATCGACGTATTCCCGCGCAGCGAGCTCGTCATCGAGGGTCATACGGATTCTTACGGCAGCGACGAGGCGAACCAGAAGCTGTCGCAGGAACGCGCCGAATCCGTGCAGCAGTACATGATCAACGCCATGCGCATCCCGAGCTACCGGTTGATCGCCACCGGCTTCGGTGAGACCAACCCGGTTGCGAACAACGAGACGGAATCGGGGCG
>CAZLNH010000370.1:0-5305 GCA_964560775.1 uncultured Woeseiaceae bacterium
GCGCAGTTCCGCGCGGCGCCGGCCATCAGGCCAGCCGCCACCAAAGCCGCGCCGCTGGCGTCGCAGCCGTCGGTGATGTTATCGGGTGGCCTGGCTTAGTCGAACAGCCCCTCTGTGGCGGCGCCCGGCACGGCGGCCGCCGGGAAGCTTCTGCCGCGGCGCCTTTCGCATTGACGTGAGTGAGGATCTTCTCGATCGCCTCGGCGACCTCGATGCACGGGATGATCCGGACCCACCATCGCAGGCCGGGCAGGTCTCGATGTCGACGCCAGTCCCTGAAAACGGACGCCGGGCGAGATCCCCTCAATGACTCTTGATGGCCGGGAAGCGACCGTGACCAATGGTGGCTCCGCGATGAATTCTCACTCGATCTCGGCCAATACCGCAAAGATGTCGAAGACCAGTTTGCAGGCGAACGTGTTGGCGAAGAGCGCCGCGCGGTGACCGGCGTGAACACTCACCTTGGAAAATACCAAACTCTCAACATGGTATGCGATCATGCGTCTGCATAGGCAACTACCCGATTCTGCCGTTGTTTCGCCGCCGGTTAGTTTTGCACATGGTGCACGAACATTGTTCACCGAATCGGGAGCGCGTGTGCCACTAGTCTTAACTTTGCGTAATAGCCCGTGGCTTGTGGCCCTCAAGGGTCCAGGCGCGGATATCAGTAAAGATTGCTCGACTCGTAAGTCGGTGGTCGCGGGATCTAGCTTCCGTATCTAACTCTAAGCCGTTAGGAGATAATCATGAAAGAATTGAATACCCAAGCAATCAAGCAGGTTGGAGGTGGCTTCGCGAATGGGGCGGAGTATTTCCCGAACTCGTTCGCACCCATTTACGTTAAGTTCAACGGAGATTGGTTGCCTACCGGATCAGAACCGTATATTCCAGTTAATCCGGACGACTTCAGCTGACGTTTCTAACCGCCACCATGGGGGCCGGCCCTCAGTGCGAGCGCCTGCCCCCATGCCGCCACGCTACGGGCCGAGGATTCGATCCACCCGAGGTAAGCGGAAGCGTCGGCCACGTCATGTGCGCCGCTATGGATTCATGGGAATCTAGGAAAAAATACCTTTATCTCCGGTGGCAATTTGTGGCCGAGTCCGGTCTCTCGGCGGCAGCATGCCGCGGTACGGAACCGTTGTGCGGCGCGTCAGACTGGAGACGACCCCTATGCGCAGTGCCGAACTATGAATCGAGGGGTCGCTGGCGCCCGCCGCGAGGCAGGTCGGGAGCACCGAAGGCTTGCATAGTTGCCGGCCTGGTGGGAGGCGCTCGGGCCGCTGGGTGTCGAGAGTGGCGGCAGCAGATCATGATGTCGGCACTTGCCACTTTAGCAAGTCTTGCCTCTCGTGGCGTGTCCCAAGCTTCCGCGGCCACCGTCGGGGTGCCGTCGAAGCACGACCTCGGGACACCCTAAACTATGTCTGCACTCTTGTTTGTCTGCACTCTTGCCGACCACCGCTCGTCCTTCCCAATGGCTACGCACGTCTCGGCGGACCAGCGACCGCGCACTGTTCATAGTGGCCGACAACTGCGCTGGCCCGCATGCTCTGCGAGGCGCCCGGCTCGCACCGAGCCGCATTAGCCGATCGACACGTCTCTTGACCCCCTAGTTCTCTCGCTTAACATCAACCGACTCCGAGCCAGATCCTCCGTTACAAAATCGGCTCAACCGTCCCGAATGATTTGACGACGGACAGGCGAATGGAAGCCGGCGAGTTCAGCACGATCCATGGACTCGCCGAGGCCGTCGGTCTGGCTGAGCGGCACGTCAGCCGCCAGCTGCGGCTCGCTTACCTCGCGCCGGAGGTGCTGAGCTGAAGCGCCCGACCTGCGGGCGCGAGGCGTTGGCAGTGAGCCTGTATGATCTGTTTTTTCTGGCGGGGGAAGCTTGGGTGAGCAGCTCGAGATGGTGTTTGGTGGTTCGGAGACAAGCCGGAATCATTGAGCCTGCACAAAATAGCCATTACAGTTCTTCCTGTTTCTACACGTAGTCAATCCCTTTACGCCACCGCGATGAAAGAACCGCATGTATGAAAAAGGCTGCTCTTGATGCCGCAGACGTTCGGATTCTCAGTGCGGTGCAGCAGCATGGTTATCTGAGCAAGTCCAGGCTGGCCGAACTTGTCAACCTTTCGCCGACGCCATGCTGGGCCCGGCTGGACAGGTTAGTACGGGTGGGCCTGATACGCGGATATCACGCGGATGTTGCTGTCGAACTCATCGCTGACGTCACCAAAGTAGTGGTTACTGTTTCTCTCAACAAACATCGCAAATCCGACTTCGAGCGGTTTGAGGCTCTCATTCGTTCGAACGATGCGATCATCGACTGCATCGCGACCGGCGGCGGCATGGATTACGTCATGCAGGTCGTAACTCCCAGCCTGGCGGCATTTCAAGAACTTATGGATTCGCTGCTGTCAGCCGAACTCGGGATTGACCGCTATATGACCTATATCGTCACACGTCGGGTCAAATCTGGACAACCGAACCTTGCCCAGTTGCTGGCGACGAAGCAGACCTGAAAGTTCGGGTCTCCCGTCGCGGCGCGCTGGTACAAACGGTCCAAAACGAGCCGTTAATTGGCCCGATCAGGCTGTGCCGGTTCGATTTTTCGGACCATTTTGACGATCCAAAAGTGCTACCTTTTGTGCCCAGATTCATCAGATCGCGGCCAAGTCAAAGCCGCAGCACAAAAGGAAAACGAAATGGCAATTGCCACAAATTTCGGCTTCGGCACACAGATCCGGAAATCACCCTATTTCGACGCAACGGTTCGTTGGGGTGCGACGGCATTTTCGGTGTATAACCACATGTACATACCGCGGGATTTTGGCGATCCAGAACAGAACTTCTGGAACCTTGTGAACGACGCCATTCTGTGCGACGTTGCGGTTGAACGTCAGGTCGAGATTACCGGCGCCGATGCAGCGAAGTTCGCGCAAATGCTGACCCCGCGCGATCTGTCATCCATGGCCGTCGGCCAATGCAAATATGTGCTGATCACCAATGCCGATGGCGGGATCCTGAACGATCCTATCATGCTGCGGCTGGCCGAAAACCATTTCTGGATTTCGCTCGCTGACAGCGACATCCTGCTTTGGGCGCAGGGCGTTGCCGTGCATTCCGGGCTGGAGGTGACGATCCGTGAACCCGATGTCTCACCGCTGCAATTGCAGGGGCCCAAGTCGAGCGAGGTCATGCGGGCGCTGTTTGGCGACAGCATCATGGACCTGCGTTATTACTGGCTGCGCGAGCTCGAGCTGGACGGTATCCCGCTGATCGTGTCACGCACCGGCTGGTCGAGCGAGTTGGGCTATGAACTTTATCTGCGGGACGGCACTCGTGGCGACGAGCTTTGGGAAAAGATCATGGCTGCGGGCGCGCCATTTGGCCTCAAGGCGGGTCACACCTCCTCGATCCGCCGGATCGAGGGGGCGATGCTGTCCTACCATGCCGATGCGGACATCAACACCAATCCTTACGAGCTGGGTCTGGATCGCTTGGTCAATACCGAGATGGAGGCAGACTTCATCGGCAAGGCCGCTTTGAAACGGATCCGTGACGCAGGCGTCAGCCGCAAGCAGGTCGGGCTCAAGATCGACTGTGCCCCGCTTCAGGGACCAAACACCACCTTTTGGCCGCTCGGCTTGGGCGAAAAAACTGTCGGTAAGGTCACATCTGCGGTCTATTCGCCGCGGCTCAAACAGAACATCGCATTGGCGATGGTTGACGCAACCTGTACCGAGATTGGCACCGTGCTCGAGGTCATAACCGCAGCAGGCTCTGCACGGGCAACGGTGGTTGAACGGCCATTCTTCAACCCGAAAAAGAAAATCGCGGCAGCCGCCTGAACCTAAGGGTAAAGATATGTCCAATCTGTCTATCGACCTGCACTGGCAAAGGTCTGAAGCCGAGCTGCGCTCCGGAAAGTTCTCAAACACCCACATTGTGCGTTACAACGACAGCTATGAAGTCCAGGCGGACGCCGCCCCTGATTGGGGCGGTGACGCCGAAAACACCAATCCGGAACAGGCCCTGGCTGCGGCCCTCTCATCTTGCCATATGATGACCTTTCTGGCCTTGGCTGCCAAAGCCAAATGGCCAGTCGCGAGCTTCCATGATAACGCTGTAGCCCATCTCGGCAAGAACTACAAGGGGCAGATGTCTGTCACGCGGATCGACCTGCATCCGGTCGTGCGTTTCGACCCGGGCTTCACGGTCGAGGAGGCAAAGCTGGCGGAGATGCACGATCGTGCGCATCGCTATTGCTTCATCGCCAACACCTTGGCCGACAGCGTCGAAATCAATATCCTTTGACTGCCTATCTGAAGGACATAGCCGTGACAGAAGACGCCGCCGATATCCTGCTCAGCGAATTGGATCAGAACGGCGTCCTGCGCCTGACCCTGAATAACGCAGGAAAGCGAAACGCCCTCTCCGAGGCGATGCTGACACGTTTGGCCGCAGCCTTTGCGAAGGCGGCAAACGACCCTGCGGTGCGGGTTGTTGTTTTGGCCGCAAACGGACCAGCCTACTGTGCCGGACATGACCTGAAGGAAATGACAGCCGGCCGGGCCAAACCGGATGGCGGGTGGGCCTATTTCACCCATGTGATGGCGATGTGTTCGGGCGTGATGGAAGCGATTGTAACCTGCCCAAAACCAGTGATCGCCGAAGTCGCCGGAGTTGCCACCGCGGCAGGTTGCCAGCTTGTCGCAAGCTGCGACCTCGCCGTCGCATCCGAAACCGCGCAATTCAGCACACCCGGGGTCAACATCGGGCTGTTCTGTTCGACACCAATGGTCGCCCTGTCGCGCAACGTGAGCAGCAAACACGCGATGGAAATGCTGCTGACCGGTGACATGATTCCAGCCGCCCGTGCCGCCGAGATCGGATTGATCAACAAGATTTCTTCGCCCGAATGCCTGCAACAGGCAACAATGGAAC
The DNA here is from genome assembly GCA_964560775.1 of uncultured Woeseiaceae bacterium. Classification (GTDB taxonomy): domain Bacteria; phylum Pseudomonadota; class Gammaproteobacteria; order Steroidobacterales; family Woeseiaceae; genus Woeseia. The sequence goes on from CAZLNH010000370.1 coordinate 4,954, forward strand.
TGGCCCAAAAGCTTGCGTCGAAATCCAGCCTGACGCTTGCCACGGGCAAGCGTGCTTTCTACGAGCAGCGCGAGCTGACCCTGTCGCAGGCCTATGAATATGCGTCCAACGTGATGGTCGAGAATATGCTGGCCCGCGACGCGGAAGAAGGCATTGGCGCCTTCATCGAAAAGCGCGGACCGAAATGGCAGGATAAGTAGAGCCGGAATGACAAACCCCTACAATCAGGATCTGGATCGCAATCCGGCGAACTATCAGCCACTGACACCGCTCACTTTTCTAGAGCGCGCATCAAGTGCGTTTCCCGATCACATTGCAATCATCCACGGCCCCTTGCGCCGGAACTACGCCG